>PLIU01000297.1 GCA_003140095.1 Verrucomicrobiales bacterium
TTAGGATTACGATTATGAATGACGATTCCGGCGGGATCAGGGTATCGAGCGGCTCATTAACGATGCCATTTCATCCGCAAATATTTGCAGGAGAGGTAGATAGCGAAAAACCGCCAAAAAATGAGACGCGATGGCGGCCAAGGAGGGCGGAGGGCGCCAATCAAGGTGAATCAAACCAAATCAAACCAAATCAAACCTGCGAGGGGGCGGGGCCTCTATGAACTTCCCGCCGAAGTAATTCATCTGCAAGTGTCTATGGCACAGGAATTTGAACGCGAGAGGAATGAGGGTCTGGCGGTGATTAGGATTAGGATTGCGATCATGAATGACTTTTCCAGCGGAAGCGGGAATAGAATGGTTATGCTCCCAAGTGGCGCAACATGAGATCATTTCTTCGATTTTGCCCGCTGTTCCTGGCGCTTGTTCCCTCACTCGCGCAGGGTGATTCTGCCCTGGCTGATTACATCCGCCCGTTCGTGGGGACCAAGGGGGGAGGCAATACTTTTCCGGGACCGGTCGCTCCCTTCGGCATGGTCCAACTCAGCCCCGACACTGCGGATGACCTTTGGGATAACGCCGCCGGCTACAAGTATGCCGACACCTCAATCATGGGGTTCAGCATGACGCACTTGTCCGGCACGGGCATTCCAGACCGGGGCGATTTCCTGTTCATCCCCCAAATCGGCGAAGCGAAATTGGTCCCCGGCACCAAGGAAAATCCGGATGCCGGCTATCGCGCCCGCTACGCGCACGAACAGGAATCGGCCGCAGCCGGGTACTACCAAGTCACCCTGCTCAATAACCACGTGAACGTCGAATTGACTGCCGCCGACCGCGCCGGCCTCATGCGCCTGACCTTTCCCGAGAGCGAGCACGCTTCCATTCTGACCGATCTGCGCCATTTCCTCAACGGCAACGCGGATGTCCCCGGCCGTTTCAAGCTGATCTGGTCTCACCTGCGGGTGGAGGACGAGGCCACTGTCACCGGCTTTCATCTGATCGGCGGCTGGGCCAAGGAACGCTACCTTTATTTCGCGGCCCGCTATTCCCGGCCCTTTGACGGTCATCGCCTTTACAGCAACGGCGAGGAAATCAAGTATAATACTTACCGTTTCCGCAGCCGCCACGAGGCCGCCGGGACGAATCTCCAATTTGTGGCCGAATACAAGACGCGTCCCGGCGAGGTCATCCAGATCAAGGTCGCCGTTTCCGCTGTCAGCGCCGCCAGCGCCTTGCAAAACCTCGACCGAGAAATCCCGGATTGGGATTTCGACCGGGTTCGAAGGCAGACGCGCCAGAAGTGGAACAAGGAACTGTCCCGGCTGCAAATCGAAGGGACGCAGGACCAGAAAGAAACGTTCTACAGCGCCATGTATCACTGCTGTCTGGCCCCCAGCTTGTACGAGGATGCCGATGGCTTATATCGGGGCCTGGATTGGGACATCCACGCGGCCAGCGGCTTCACCAACTACACCGTCTTTTCGCTGTGGGACACTTACCGCGCCGTCCATCCTCTATTCGCCCTGATTCAGGCGCAGCGGGATTCGGACATGATCCAATCCTTGTTGGCGCACTACGACCAGAGCGTGGACCACCTGCTGCCCGTCTGGGGACTGGAAGGGAATGAAACCTGGTGCATGATCGGCTATCACGCGGTGCCGGTCATCGTGGATGGTTTTCTCAAGGGCGTCAAAGGGTTCGATGCGGAGCGCGCCTATCAAGCCATCAAAACCACAGCCATGAACCCGGATTATGACGGACTGAGCGCCTACCGCCAGCTTGGCTGGGTGCCGTGCGACCAGGAAAACGAGTCGGTCTCCAAGACCTTGGAATACGCCTACGATGATTACTGCGTCGCGCAAATTGCCAAGGCGCTGGGCAAAAATGACGATTACCAATACTTCAAGGGCCGGGCCGCCAATTTCACCAACCTCTACGACGCGTCGATCGGGTTGATGCGCCCCAAGGATGCGCAAGGCCATTGGCGGACGCCGTTCAATCCGCACTTTTACGATGACGATTCGCGCACGAACGATTTCACCGAAGGCACCAGTTGGCAGTACTCATGGTATGCGCCGCAGGACGTGCCGGGGTTGATCGCGCTGGCGGGCGGCAAGGAAGCATTCGCGGCCAAACTGGACCAGCTTTTCACCTTCCACCAAGCCGACACCAACAAGGGAATGGACGACGTGCAGGGGCGGATCGGAGAATACTGGCACGGCAACGAACCGAGCCACCAGATTATTTATCTTTACTCTTACGCCGGCCAGCCTTGGAAAGCCGCGCAGCGTTTGCACGAAGTCCTTCGCACTCAATACGGCAACAAGCCCGATTCCCTGAGCGGCAACGACGATTGCGGCCAGATGTCGGCCTGGTACATTTTCACCGTGCTGGGATTTTATCCCGTGTGCCCGGCCAGCGATTATTACGTGATCGGCAGTCCCAGCCTGCCTAAAGCCGTGATGCGCCTGTCCAACGGCCGGGAATTTACAATGACAGCAGCTAATCTATCAGATTATAATATCTACATACAATCCGCCACGCTCAACGGGCGTGATTGGAATTCTCCCTACCTTCCCGCCCGCGCCGTGCGGGAAGGTGGAACTCTGAACTTCCAAATGGGACCCGAACCTAACAACATTTGGGGTGTGAACGCACAAGTTCCAGAATGATGCGCACGACGGTCGGTCAATATGAATTCACGAGTTGCGATTAGCCACAAAGGAACACAAAGAGCCACATAGAAAAGAATGAATGGATTGTTCGGCCGATCAATTTGTGTCAACCACCTGATCAATGAATGACGCAGTCGCCAACAACTGAACCTGTTTTCCTTGTGGCCTTTGTGTTCATCTGCGGACGCTACAAATGCTTACCTATTTGGCGGCGATGTGAGAGCACCGGTGGCGCCGGCCTCGACATGGGGCGTCGCCGCTTTTTTGAGCGAGGAGAGATACTCGACCAAATCAACCAGGTCTTGCGTGGACATGGTTTGCTGGAGGCCGGCTGGCATGAGGGAAACTTTGCTTTGCCGGCGGCTGAGGATGTCCGATTTTTTGATGTGAATGGGAATGGCTTTCGCGTCTTTGATGAGGAGTTCGTCGGCGGTGTCGCTGACCACGATGCCGAACGCCTCGTCGCCCGATTTCAGAGCGATTTGCCAGGCTTCGTAACCAAAGGCAATGCCCGCGCTGGGATCGAGAATGGCTTCGTAAAGGGCGTCCTTGCCGAGCTTGGCGCCGATTTCCGAAAGCGCCGGGCCCAAATCCGCGCCCTTCTCGTTGATGCGATGGCAGGTGATGCAGGCGGCCTCGGGCCGCGCAAAAACCTGCGCTCCGCGCGCCACATCGCCGCGCATTTGCAGCAGTTCGGGCAGCGGCGGGAGGGATTGCGCGTTGCGGCCCTGCGGGGCCGGCAGCACCTGTGCGGCCAAGGCTTTGAGATCGGGCCAGCGGACGTGGTTGAGTTCCATGGTAGCGGTGAATTTAACATCGTTGGGCAGTTGGTTGTCCCGGGCGAGTTGAAGCAATTGCGAAGCGCCTTCCTTTACTTGGGCCAACGAACGAACGGCCTGCCGGCGCGCAGCCGAATCAATCTGTTGATCGTTCAGCAACGGAAGCAGCACGGGGAGGATGCTTTTGTCACGCGTATTGCCCAGCACTTCAGCCAGCCTGAAGGCGGAGTTTGTGTCGCGCAACCCGTTCTCAAGCAGCGTGAGGTCCCGGCTGACGAGCACCAGGTGCATCGCCTGGACGCCGGATTCTTCGGTGGGGTGGCGGAGAGCGACCTCGAGCAGCCCGGCGTTCTGGTCCTGCAAATGAAAATCCTGCACGAAATTCACAAACTCAGGCGTGCCGCGGGAGGAGGCCAACGACTCCGCCAGCGCCGCCTTGATTTCCGGATGGGTTGCCACATCAAGACCTTGCAGGCGCGTCAAGGTTTCGAAGGCAATAGTTTCATGGCCAGGCGCGGACGGCGCGCGGGAATGAGCGATGAGCAACTCCACGAGCGCGGCGGTTTTCTCCGGTCCCGAAATGAAATCGAAGGCGCGGAAGTAGCGAGGACGCTCACTCGCAGTTGTGTTCGGGTCGGAGATTATTTTGGCGAGGAAACCGGCGGCCGCTGGGGCGCGCGAGCGCCAGATGATGTCCCTGCCGCCCGGAGTGTTCCAGTTGGTCCCCACCGAACTGAGCCACGCGTCGAAGAACTTGTCCTCCTGCCTGTCGGCGCCGATACCCAAGGCTTCCAGATACCAGCGGTCGTGGCCGTCATCCTGTCGAGCGAGGGCCGCCCAGAGCGTTGGCGCCTGGGGCGATGGATTATGGCGAAGGGCGATGGCGCATTCGCGGCGCACTTGCGGCGAAGGGTCGTCAACAAGAGATTTCACCAAGGGAATGACATCGAGTTTGTGTTCGCGGGCGATGCGCAGGCCGGTGATGCGGAGGTCGGGATTCTTGTCCTTGAGGGCCAGGGCGACGAATTTCGCCGCGCTCCCCGCTTCCTGTGCCAGCGAGAAAAGCGCGCGGGCGCGCAGGCGCGGGTTGGGGCTGCTCTTCCATACATTCTGCAACTCCTTTTTTGCGCCGCTGGGCATAGCCTGCAAAGCGGTCCAGGCGAGGTAGCGGGTGGAGAGATTAGGCGATTGCAAAGCCTTGACGCAACCGGCGGCGGTCGTGAGGTCCAATGGCGGCATGGAGGGTTTCACACCCGGCGGCGCGAGACGATAAACGCGGCCGGTCATGGTGTCGGGATCGCGGTCGCCCATGTCGTGGCCGCCAACGACGGGATCATTCCAATCGGCAACATAAACGGAGCCGTCCGGGGCGACGCAAACATCGGAGGGCCGGAACCAAGTGTCGCTGCTGCTCAGAAGGGGGATGTTCGCGGCCTTGTAGCCAGCGCCATCCGGTTGGACGGGAACCGAGCGAACTACACGCGCGCCGGCGTCCCCAAGAATGATTTGATTTTGAAACACGCCGGGCAGCAGCGTTCCCTCGTAAATCAAAATTCCGGTGGGAGCGCCCGCGCCGGTGACCAGGAGGTTGGGAATTACACCGGGATCGTTCTGATGCCAGTGCCGGTTGGGAATCTCACGCTCCAGATTGCTCCGACGCGCCCCCCAACCGGCGCCTGTCATTTCATCGACGTAACCAAAATTGCCGTATTCCATAACGTAATTGAGGCGCACGCTACGGTTGCCATCGTCGTCGTTGTCGGATTGCCAAAGTGTCCCGAAGGAATCGACGGCGACTTCGTAAGGGTTGCGGAAATTGCAGGCGAGGACTTCGACCTGGCTGCCGTCGAGGTTGCAACGGAAAACCATGCCCTCGCGATAGGGGTGGCCGTGATTGTTAATCTCGTTGCCGGCAAGATCGATGATGGGCTTGCCATCCTTGTCCTTGATTTGTCCACTGGCGTTGCCGAAGTTGAAATAGAGCTTGCCATCCGGCCCGAAGCTGACGGCATGTACGCCATGGTCGTGATCAACGCCGGAAATGCCGGAGAAAAGAATTTCCTTTTTGTCCGCCTTTCCGTCGCCATTGGTGTCGGTGAATATGTAAACATTGGGCGAACAGGAAACGATGACCTTATTGCC
>PLIU01000277.1 GCA_003140095.1 Verrucomicrobiales bacterium
CCCACAAAATGTGCTACAGACCCATGTTGCCTTAACAAGCTTCCGGTCCAGCGCGTTAAGGAGTCGCCGCATAATGATCCCCGGCATCTCAATACGCTTGGTCAAAAGTGGGCGCATACGCTCGCTGTGGCTTTGACTATGCGACGGCTACTACTCTTGTTGAGGCTGGTCTTCTGGCAGAATCCGAAAGTCGCAAGTTGTTCATAATCAAAAACTCGTCTTCATTATGCACTCGCTGTTGCCTTTCTTAAACACAAAAACACAGCACAGTGAGTGGCGTCTATTGCGCACTATCTGCATTTTCAAATCGGCGTTTTTCCCGCATTTTCAAACCGACGCGAACCAGTGGGAGCGCATTCGCTTGAAACTCATGAAAACAGAGGGCCAAAAGCGGCGTAAATGTCATCTAAAAAAATGTCCATTTTGAGGTTGAATACGTGCGCTTGCTGGCTGGCCAATGACCACCGCGTTTCCTCTTGGATTCGTTGGCGATTGTGGGAATGTAGTGGAATGTCGGAACGCATTTCGATCAAACCGGATGTTTGCAACGGGCGGCCTGTGGTTCGCGGCACGGCATCACGGCACAGACGGTCTTGGAGTTCTTCGTTGCGCGTGATTCCGTCACTGGCACTTTTCGACCCCAAAAGCCGGGCAGTTAAAGCGTCAATTTGGCGGGGCACGTTACCACTGTTCAATGTTGATTTGAGTGAGATCACCTTCAATCACGCGAAAACGAAACACGCATTAAGTCGTTTCCCTCATACTTCCAGGCACTTCGGCATTGGGCGCGACTTTCGACATCGTTTTCCCGCGCGCCTCCAAGTGATGCGATAGTCCGCCGACCGAACTTGATCTTTCGGAGCAGCAGGAGGCAAGCGGAGGCGGCTGGCTGGGAGGAAGCAAAAGGAACTGGTCCGCCGCCGCGCCATTGGATAGCGCCTGCCAATCGTGGATGTTCAACGCAACCCGTTCTCCGCGGCGAAAGTGGTTGCCGAAATCATCCCGGACCTCGGCCAGCGGGCCCAGGTAGATGGCCTGGTGCTCGGCCTTGCGGGGACGAAACCCCGGCTTCCGGCCCGCCAGCAAAACCTCCCGCAATTCGGCCGTGCCGACCCAAAAATAAGGCTTTGGGGAGAGTTTCTCAAAGCAAACTTGGACGAACCCTGCGTCTAGCATCGCTTGCATTTGCTCCTTCTCGGTCGGAACAAATTGGATCGACGAAACCGGCCCGGGCAGTTGCGGGAGCGGTTGGGTTACCGGTTTGTCGGAGCCAAGTCCGTGCATGACAATTTCTCCGCCGGGGCGCAGGGCGCGAAAAGCCTCACGCAGAACGCCAGGGAGGCGCGCCAATTCCGGCCGCAGGTTGACCGTTCCTTTCAGCAACACCCGGTCCAAGCTATTGTCCTCGTGCGGAATCCGCTCCGGCACCGGGTTGATCAGGTGATGCTCCCACCTGTCTTCTTCCTTCATCTCCTCCGCCTTGCCGCCTGCAACGTCTTCCTCCGACAGGACCGAGTCGTGGCCGTGTTCGTCAGTGTCCTCGTGCAAAACATTGAGCTCCCAAAGCGTGCGGTCGGGATCAGTCACCCAGAACTTGGTTTGCTTGGAATAGCAGCACTCGACCCCTTCTTCGCGTTTGGTCTGGATGCCTGCGCGTTCGAGACGCTCCTGGTTTTGGACTAATTGAACGGAATCCCGCAAGCGAAGGCCGGCATGATTGAGGTTTCCCCCAGGGCCGGCCCGGCTGGGGATCAGGGAGAGCACCAGCGGGGGCTCCTCGACTTCAAATTTGGCGTAATCGAAATGCTGCTTGGCCGGGGCGCGGTCAAAGAGCACGCGGTAAAACTCGATCGCGCGCGGCAAATTCGAGACGTTGAGGGAGACATGGAACTTAACCATCGTTTCAAGAGTGGAAGAGGTCATATACGTGTTTAAGCGAAAAACTAAGTCATTCGAAGTATTGCGTCAACGGCTCGGGTGGCCTCATGAAACCGCGGCAGCCTCACGCGCAGGGCCACGGCCCCCAAAAGGAGAACAATCGGCGCAAGCGTCCAAAGTGCCGGCGTGCAGGAATGGAAACGCGCGAAGCATTTTGCACGAGCTGGGGTATCGTCCGGATCAACGGGAGGATAGCCAAGGCCAGCAACCTGGACATTGACCACCGAGTGGAAAGCCAGCCGCAGAGCAACTGGCCCGCCAAGCCAATCGCGGTTGTCCCAGAAAGGAAGGAATAGTAGGTCTTCGGGTCAAAACCGCGTTCCGCCAGAACGGCTTGGTTAAAAAGCCCAGGCCGGAAGCCACCAAACCATAAAGAGCGGTCGCGCCACCAAAAACCCAAAAGGCCGGCATCCGCAACGCCTGCGCGAGATCAAGCCCCTGAGGCGCCGCGTTTATCGCCTCCGACGTCGCCCCAGCGCGCGGCGTTTTTGCCTCGCGCAGGAGGAGAACCGTCAGCGGCGTGACACATGTCCGCATAGACAACCCGGTCAAGCCCCAGATCGCGCAACATTGGCTCGGTGATCAATCCCAAGCCCTGGGCGCGCCCCGGCAAAGTGGCCGCCATGAGCAAAGCAGCCAGAACCACATACACCCAAATGACAACTCCAGAGCGCTCCGTCACCACGCGGGGCGGCGATGCCAAGGCGCATTGACTGGCGCGCTGATCCGTCACCGGAAGTAGGTGTTGGTCTTGCCGTACTCCGCGTATCGGTTTTGCAGCCACACCTTGAACTCGGCATAGTGCTCGTCGCGTTGCTCGCCGCCGTCACTGAAGGAATTGTAGCTCAGGTAGAGTTGGCGGCGCCATTGCTTGCTTTGGTTGGCTGCGGAACGGTGCGGGGTGAAACCGCTAAAAATGGCGATGTACCCTGCCTCCAAATCCAGCCTCACCCCCTTGGAGACGTCCACGGCGGACAATGGCAACTCGTGGTACTGGCCGTCGTTGGGCGAGATGTTTCCTCCTTTGTGATAGCCCGGAAAAACCTCGGTTGCGCCGTTGTCGGCCGAGGTCGCGTCGACAGCCAGAATCACCGTGACAAAGCTGGCGGGGAAGGACTCCCAGGAGATGTAATCCTGGTGCAGAGCGTAGCCTTCGGCCCCGGGCGGCTTGAAGATGAGCTTGTCCTTGAAGAGGCAGGCCGGTTCCCCGTAAAGGGAACCGACCGCCTCGAGGATGCGCGCGTCGCGGACGATCCGGGCGCACAGCGGGCTGAGGTCGATCACCGGATCAAAACAATCGAAGCCGCATTGGTCAGTCTCGACGTTGTTTTTCCAGCGGCAACGGATGTTATTGATGTCAATGAGATCAATTCGCTTAAGGAGCCTCGAAGCCTCCGCCTGGAGTTCCGCCGCTTCCACGGGCGAGAAGAGATTTCGCAAGACGAGGAAGCCGTCGTTGTGATATTGCCGGACTTGGGCCTCGGTGACCGGCGATTTTGTAACAGGAGTTAAAATGTTCATGGCAAACGAGCCGTCGGCTCCTAGAAGTAGATGCCTCCGCGGAAGTCGAAGGTCAAGGGCGGGCCGCTCTCGCCCACCTCGCCCACATAGCCCGTCCTTCCGTTGATGCCGGGGTAGCCGTCGTAAAGATTAAAGGCGATAGGCACGTAACTGGTGTTAAAAGCGTTGTTGACCCAGCCCTCGGCAAACCAATGGTTGCCCCGCGTGCCCGCCCGGAAGTTCGCGATACTGTGGGTGGATTGGCCAGCCACGGTCAAGGAATAGTCCACGAGAGGTTCGGATCGTTGGCCGGAAGCATAGTGCTCGCAGTTATCATTGGCCGGGAATTCGGAAATTTCCGCTCAGTGATCAAAATGAGCATCGTCATGTTTGCCCTGCATTCGGCAGGGTACTTCCTCGGAGGGAGAATTATGCACTGGCTGGCCAGTTCAACGAACGGCGGATTGCGGGGCGGGCACATCTCTGCGCTGGCCAAACTTTGCTGAGGGGCGCTTTACGGATTAGTGGTCGGCGCAGGCTTGGGTTACGCCTTCTTCACTTTGCAAGACCCATTTGCCGATCCAGCGAATACGCCAAGCACCAACGATGCGCCTTCCACACCATGAAACCAACCTCTGCGGAGCCCTTGAATCACATCAAAAGACAAAAACTTTTGCGTCCAGGATATTGTCGTTGTTAGGTTTTTCTCAGCCACCTGTGGCAGCGATGGCGGGCCGAGCGCTCGTAGCTGCAAACGCAGGTGGTTTTCAGGAATAAGCATATGCGGAGCGGAAGGCAGAAGGGAGGACTTTTCCGGGCCACAACGGTGTTGGAGAAAGAATTCGGAAAAATCGATCGGCAGGCGTGAATTTTTCTTTTCGTCGCGCAGCCTTTGGTGAAAAGATAGATCGTGGACTCGCGTCGAGATTTTCTTAAGAAAGCGTTTTTGTTGGCCGCGGGCGGCGGTGTGGCAGGCGTGTTGCCGGAATCGATTCAAAGGGCCTTCGCCATTGATCCACCGCAAGGCAGCACGTATTTGGATGCCGAGCACGTCGTCATTCTGATGCAGGAAAATCGGTCGTTTGATCACGCCTACGGCTCGTTGCGCGGCACGCGGGGCTTCAACGATCCGCGCGCCGTTATGTTGCCCGATGGCAATCCAGTCTGGCTTCAAACTAATGCAGCCGGCGAAACCTACGCCCCTTTCCGTCTAAATATCAAGGAAACTAAGGCCACTTGGATGGGATCGTTGCCACATGGGTGGCCCGACCAGGGCGAAGCCCGCCATGACGGCAAGCATGATCGCTGGCTGATCGCCAAGAAACTTAATGATTTCCCACAGGTTCCTCTGACGCTCGGTTATTACATCCGCGAGGACCTGCCGTTTTATTACGCGCTCGCGGACGCGTTCACGATTTGCGACCAGAATTTCTGCTCTTCACTCACGCCGACGACGCCCAATCGGCTCCACCTTTGGAGCGGCACGGTTCGGGCCAAACCTGGCACAAAAGCGCATGTCAATAATGAAGACACGAATTACGACGCAGAAGTCAGCTGGACGACATTTCCCGAACGCTTGGAGCAGCGCGGCATTTCTTGGCGTATTTACCAAAACGAGATCAGTCTGCCCTCCGGCCTCGAACGTGAAGCGGATGCATGGCTGACAAATTTCGGCGACAATCCGCTCGAATGGTTTACACAATATCAGGTGCGGTTTTCGACCACTCACCGGACTTATCTTGCGAGAAAAGAGAAATCGCTCGCGTCGGAGTTGGAGAAACTGCAAGCAAAGGCTCGACCGCCCGCTGACGCGTTGCAAAAGGAGATCACGGCAAAACAAGCCGAACTGGCAAAAGCGCGAAGCGATCTTGCTGCCTGGTCCGAGGCTAATTTCGCAAAGCTTTCGCGGCGCGAACAGAACTTGCATCTGAAGGCATTCACGAGCAACGCGGGTGATCCTAATTACCGCGAGCTTGCCGCTATGACCTATCACGACGGCCCGAAGGAACATCAAATGCAGGCGCCGAAGGGCGACGTTTTTCATCAGTTTCGCAAGGATGTGAGCACGGGGCAACTGCCAACCGTGTCGTGGATTGTCGCGCCCGAGAAATTTTCCGATCATCCCACCTCGCCTTGGTATGGAGCGTGGTATGTCTCCGAAGCGCTGGACATTCTCACGCAGAATGCCGAAGTTTGGAAAAGGACGATCTTCATCCTTTGCTACGACGAGAACGACGGCTATTTCGATCACGTTCCGCCTTTTGTGCCGCCGCATCCCGGCCGGCCGGAGACCGGGAAAGTTTCCGGAGGGATCGACACATCCCCCGAATACGTCCTCGAGGACCAGGAGGAGGAGATTCGCAAGAGAGACCCGGCTTGGGCGGGGCGCGCCGGACCGATCGGACTTGGCTTTCGTGTGCCGTTAGTGATCGCATCGCCTTGGAGCCGCGGCGGCTACGTCTGCTCGGAGGTGTTCGATCACACGTCCATTCTTAAATTCCTGGAAAATTTTCTCAGTCACAAAACCGGCCAACCTATTCGAGAATCAAACATCAGCGAATGGCGTCGCACTGTATGCGGCGACCTGACGTCGGTTTTTCGACCCTACAACGACCAGAAAATTGCTCTGCCGACTCCGGTGGAACGAGAGACTTTTTTTGGTTCAATTCAAAAGGCACAGCACAAGTCTGTTCCTGACGATTACAAGAAGATTTCCACAGAAGAGATGGCGCAAGCTCGCGAAAATCCGGCTTCGTCGGCGTGGTTGCCGCAGCAGGAGAAAGGTGTGCGACCCTCGTGCGCGCTCCCATACGAACTGGCGGTGGACGGGGCGTTGGCCTTCGATCGAAAATCGTTCGTGGTTCAGTTCGCTGCTGAAAATAAATTATTCGGCAACCGCGCTGCCGGCGCGCCCTTTCACGCTTACACGCCCTGCAAGGCTGCTTGGGCACGGTCGTACGCCGTCGCCGCAGGAGCTCGCATCTCGGATGCCTGGTCCCTGACCGACTTTGAAGGCAGCCTCTATCATCTTCACTTGCACGGGCCTAATGGCTTTTACCGTGAATTCCACGGCGCGGCAGACGATCCGATGCTGGAGGTCGCGCTCAAGACCGCCGGCAACGCCGAGTTGCGCCTGGTCAACCGCGATCCACAAAGTCCAATAGCAGTACATATCGTTGACCTCGCTTACGGAACAAGCCCGCGCAAGGTCAACCTCGGTCCTTCCGGAGAAAAAGACGCCAACGCAATGCTCACGCTCGATTTGGCGAAAAGCTTTGGCTGGCATGACATCCGCATCCGCGTCGAAAGGTGCCCCAACTTCGAGCAACGTTTGGCGGGACGAATCGAAACTGGCCAGGAAAGCTTCAGCGATCCACGCATGGGACGCGGCTAGCCTGGCGACTTTCCATGAATCTCCGAGAACAGAGGCAAAGCCCCTGGAGCGAAGCATGTCTTCCGTGGTCCTCACTCAGTCCTCACTCAGTCCTCACTATTTGCACTTTTTCCGTGCCGGGGTCAGCAGGGCGTCTGGTCAACAGAAAAAACGTTTGTCCATCCGCTTTTTTTTAAAAAGGGTCTTTCCTGCGCTCTTTCAAACAATCTTCGCGGTCCGATGCGAGCCTTCGTGCCGGTGCCGGTGTCAGTCCGTCCTTCGCTCTCACCCTGACCCTCCTCCCCCAAGAGAAGGAACGGACCAAGGCCGGGCTGGGCAACGCTTAAAAAGGGGATGTTGCCGAGGTGGCAAACAAGGTGGGTCAGACAGGAAGGGAGGAAAGGGACAAGGGCGAGCGGGTCAAGCCCAATCAAACCAACAGGGCTATCCTAATGACTCGAGCTAGTGTAGTGTCTCTAAAATAACTGGACATTCGCGGCAAGGGATTTTTGACGCAGGCCAGGCGCGAGCGACGAGCAAGAGCCGAAATTGTGTTTTAGTTCATTCTTGCCGCCAAATTCCGGGGCATTCTGGCCCGTCGCTGCTGCAAATTGTGGGTCACTGAAGTCAATAGGATAGCCCTGCAAACCAAATCAAACCTGCCGCAGGCAAAAATGGACTTGCCGCAGGCGAAAGAGGCCGGCGAAATACAGCCTGGTCAAACCCAGGTTCGGGGGGAATTGAGGCCAAAAATTTTCCATTTTGATGCTTTGGTTTGGCGGACCGGCTGCTAAGGTGGAGGCCAGTGTGGTGAAAGAGTTCAGAGAATTTTTCAGATTGATTTCGCCTGAGGCGACGCCGAGCGAGCCGGATGTCATCGAAGTCCACTCGCATCGGATGCCTATTCTCTACCGCCGGCACGCGCGCGCGCGCAATTACGTGTTGCGTTTGCACTTCAACAAAACGGTCATGGTGACAATCCCCCGCCGGGGGACGAAAAAGTTCGCGCGCGAATTTGTGTCCAGCCGGAAAAGCTGGCTGGAGAAGCAGTGGCGCATCCTGGAGGCGCGACGCGCGCCGCCGCAGGTGTTGCGGCCGGGCATGGCCATCCTTCTGCAAGGCCGTCCGGTGGTGCTGGAACTGCGGCGCAGCGGGGAGAATTGGGAATTGCAATTTGGCCCGGAGCGGACGCCGGTGGCCAACCCGGCGGGCAATCTGCGGCCGGCGCTGGAGCACCATTTGCGCAAAGCGGCGCGGGTGCAATTGGCGCGGCGGGTGCGGGAATTGGCCCGGGATCATCTCTCGATCATCAAACAGATCGTCATCCGCAATCAAAGAAGCCGATGGGGGTCCTGCTCCTGCAACGGCACCATCTCGCTGAACTGGCGATTGATCCAACTGCCCGATCCCGTGCGGGACTACATCATCATCCACGAATTGATGCACTTGCGGGAGTTGAATCATTCGCCCCGTTTCTGGCGGGAGGTGGAAAAAGCTTGCCCGGAATACCGCGCCGCTGAGGATTGGCTCAAGCAGAATTCGGGGCAAGTCGGCTTTTGAGGAATTGGAAATGGATTATTTATCTCCAATTCCTAACGCAGGTTCGTGCGGGCGGATGTCACTCGATTTAGCTTTTGTCGGCGGTTTGCATCTCCAGCGCGTTAATGGCATTCGTGAAGATGCATTGGGTATCGTGGTCCGCGGCGGGGAGGAGCCGGGTCAGCACTGGAATGGCTGGTGTCGCCGGGCGCCCGATGGCGGCCAAAGCCGTCGCGGCACCCGCATGGATGTAGAAAACCGTTCCCGGAGTATGGCCGTTTTGCGGGCTGTCCAAGGCACGGATAAGCGCCGGCACCGAGTTGGAGGCCGCAGGGCCAAGCCGCGCCAAGGCGAACGCGGCGTAAACACGCACTTCGGCATCGCTGTCCTGGATGGCTCGGCCGAAAATCCGGTCCGTGTCCGTGATGGAGAGAGCGCCTCCGGCAAATCCGCAGAGGGCCTGGCCCGCCGCGGCGCGAACCGCGGGGTTGCCGTCACCCATCGCGTCCACCAGCGATGGAATGGCACTGGTACCGAGGCATATCAGGGCTGCCGCCGCGCTCCAAGTGGAATAATCGGCTGGGCTGGGTTTGGGCAGCACTCGTTTGAGGATGGCAGGAAAGCGCGGCCACAGATCGCGGTAGCGGTTGGCGAGGGTAGAATCGCTTTTCCGCAGCTTGGCCAGGATAAATGGAATCGCCGGTGTTCCTACGGCAGCCAGCGCATCTTTGTAATGATCGGGGCTGTTGTGAACGCCACCCGGATTCTCGAAAAGCACCTTCGGCAACCAGGAACTCAACGGCTTGCCTTGATATATTGGCTCGGCTGGCAGCCACTGTGAGCGAATGGCATGCCAGACGAAGGCGATCAGAGCAACCGCCAGCGCCAGGCCAAGTGACAAACGCCACCTTTTCCGCATGAGAGAGTAAACGCGATTGCGGGGGGAGAAGCAAGAGGGTTGTATATCACGGTGAGCGTGAGGGCGCGGACGCCCTGAAGGAAAGGACCGCGTTGGAGCTGAAGACAATGCCCGCCGCGTTGCTAACCATGACAGAGTAGGCGCCCGACATGGCTGGGCAGGCGTTGGTCAGGATCAACGTGGCATTGGTCGCTCCGGCGACGTTGGTTCCGTCGAAGAGCCATTGGAGCGCCGCTCCTTCCAGCCGTTGGCCCGGGAAGTATTTGTCCTGCAAATAATCGATCACGGCCAGCAAATCGGAGTCGTCCAACGCGCCTTGGTAAATGATCAGTTCGGCGATGTCGCCATTGAAATTGCGGCCGAAAGTCTTATCACAAGGATCGCAGCCACCGATGTAATATCCCGGATAAAACGTTCGTGCCCCAGAAGTGT
>PLIU01000348.1 GCA_003140095.1 Verrucomicrobiales bacterium
ACCCGCCTGGCGCGCGCTTACAACACCATCCAGCCCCATTCGGGGAAAATCCTTTCCGGCGGCGTGGATGCCAACGCCCTGCACAAACCGAAGCGGTTTTTTGGCGCAGCCCGCAACATTGAGGAAGGCGGTTCGTTGACCATCATTGCCACCGCATTAGTTGACACCGGCTCGCGCATGGATGAAGTCATTTTTGAGGAGTTCAAGGGCACGGGCAACATGGAAGTGCATTTGGACCGGCATTTGGTGGACCGGCGCATCTTCCCCTCCATCAACGTCGAGCTTTCCGGCACGCGCAAGGAGGAACTGCTCTACCATCCCGATGAGTACAACAAAGTGGTCATCTTGCGCCGGGCGCTGACCGGAGTGCCGCCGGTGGAGGCGATGGAATTGCTGCTGGGCAAGTTGAAGAAGACGCACAGCAACATCGAGTTCCTGCTCGGCATGGCTGTGTAGGTTGGCTGCGGACGGCTGGAAACGCTCCACAAGTTTGAAGATACGGTGGGACGACTGCGTTCAATTGCTTCATTGACTATCAACGGCTGGCGTAAAGGTGCCAGTGGAGTGCAGGAAAACTGGCGCACCGTCGGAGATCGTTGGAGGAGAATATGATGGCTTCCTTATTCGGATTGCGAAACCGGACTAGGGAGAGCATCGCCTCGCGGGTCTTCGAAAGTTCCAGACACGAGAGCCCAATGGCTGTAAAACGCACGCGAGAAGGTATGCAATAGACATTTATAGCCATTCAAATATACGTTTGCGCAAAAATAGCTCATGCACCTACTCGAAAAATTTAACCTACAGGGCTTCCGCTCCATCAAACAACTGGACAATTTTACGCTCGGTCCCATTACCGTGCTCATCGGAGCAAACGGCTCTGGCAAATCGAACGTCATCGGGTTCTTCCGAATGATGAATGACATGATGCTGGGCGGCTTGCAGGCTTTCCTGCAAAGTGGTGGCGGTGCATCGAACTTCCTTCACTTCGGTCCGAAACGAACAAGATTTCTCAGCGCCACCCTGATTTTTCGCAGTGATCGGGGGTTGAACACATATCACTGCGAATTAACATTTGCAGCGGTGGATCGATTGATGATCGTCAACGAAGAACTGCAGTTTCAGGAGAATGGATCGAATTATCCTAGAAATATCCCTATTGAGAACAACGAACCTGTAGAAAGTCAACTGAGCCGTTATCTTGATCCGAATCGCCGAACTGAGAGATTCATCAAGGGGTTTCTCGATAAAACGCGGGTTTTCCATTTCCACGACACCAGTATCACCTCGGGGATGAGAAATTATTGCGACCCACGCGAAGCGCGCTATTTGCTTGCCGAAGGGGGCAACCTCGCGGCCGTGCTGTTGAAGCTTCGTAATGAGTTTCCTGCGAATTATCACCGTATTGTTGCGGGAATAAACACGGTTTTCCCGGAACTCAAAGACTTCGATCTTGATCCCTCAGGCAGCGACGGAAAAGGCCTGTTGTTGCGCTGGCGGCCCACAAGTAATCCCGCGGAAGTCTTCGGCCCAGCTCATCTTTCGGACGGTACGCTGCGGATGATTGCGCTCGTAACTCTGTTCAACTTACCGGAGCCAATGTCCTCCTGCATGATCATCCTCGATGAGCCCGAACTGGGCTTGCATCCGGCAGCGGAGGCGTATCTCGCTTCGCTCGTCCGCAGTGCCTCAACACAAACACAGGTACTGCTCAGTACGCAATCTGCGACTCTTGTCGATCACTTCAAGCCATCCGAGGTGGTCGTCGCCCAAATGGACGAAGGCGCCTCTACATTTATCCGCCTCCAAGACGAAAAACTCAAACATTGGTTGAAGCGTTACACCCTCGGCGAAGCATGGCGGAAGAATGTCTTTGGAGGCCGCCCTGAATGAAGCTGTTTATATACGTGGAAGGCCAGGAGGAAGAACTGTTCGTAAACCGTATTTTGCGCAATTATTTGCGTGCTTTTGGCGTCATAGTTCAGAGACCTATCCTCGCTGCAACGAGCTTTCGGATCGGCGGCTACGACGCGGAAATCACAGTTGGCGGCGTGACGAATTATGAGGCAATCCGCGAAGACATTGTCAACCAATTCGATACTGGTGACATCACGGCTGTGGATGTTCTTACGACCCTTGTTGATCTCTATGGACTGCCTGCCCAATTTCCCGGCCATGGGGAATCGATTCAGCAAGGTTTGACTGGCAGCAGAAAGGCCGTACACGTCGAGAACGCGTGGAAAGCGGATCTCTGTTACGCCAATTTTTTCCCCTATATCCAAGTGCATGAGTTTGAAGCCCTCGTTTTAACGAGACCGTCCATCCTCTCGGAATTCTATCCTGAATACGCCGCCGGTATTGAGCAACTTCGCAATGAATGCGCGTCATTCCGCACGCCTGAGGACATCAATGAAGTGAAAGCAACCTCACCTTCCCACCGAATTCTTGCCCGAGTCCCGACTTATCGGAAGATTGATGGTTTCCGGCATCTAGTCGATATTGGCTTGGCGGAATTAAAAGCGCACTGTCCGAGATTTAAAGCGTGGGTTGAGCAATGCGAAAGATTCTTTCACCAATAGCGAATGCAAAAAATACCCATCGGCAACGCCGAGAAAGGAATAACGCTGAGGATTTGATTTGGGCTCTTGTACTCGTGATGAAACGCGCACTCGCCAACGCCTTCCATTCCTGCTTCAATTCGCCTTCGTGAACGTCCTGGTCATTGGGTCCGGCGGACGCGAACACGCGCTGGTGTGGAAGCTGGCGCAGTCGCCGCGCGTCACCCGCTTGTGGTGCGCGCCGGGCAACGCCGGCATCGCCGCCGAGCAACTGGCCGCCAACCAGTCGCCCGTCCGGTGCGCCGCCATCCCGGCGGACAACCTGCACGCCTTGCTCGCCTTGGCCGAGGACAACCAAATCGATCTTACCGTCGTCGGGCCGGACAATCCGCTGGCGCTGGGCATCGTCGATCTTTTTCAGGAACACGGCCTGCGCATTTGGGGGCCAAACCGTCGGGCCGCCCAATTCGAGTCCTCCAAGGCCTTTTCCCAGCATTTCATGGAGAAGCATGGCATCCCCACCGCGCGCTCGAAGGTTTTCTCCGACGCCGGCCCGGCCAAAAAGTTCGCCGCCGAACTGTGCGGCATCTGCGCCGTCAAGGCGGATGGGCTGGCCCTGGGCAAAGGCGTCCTGCTTTGTCATTCCCTGGAGGAGGCCGGTCTGGCCATCGACGAGATGCTCGTCGGGCAAAAATTCGGGGTGGCGGGAAGCCGGATCGTCATCCAGGAACTGCTGGAAGGCATGGAGATTTCGCTCCACGCCCTGTGCGACGGCCGGACGACCCGCCTTTTTCCCACGGCGCAGGACCACAAACGCATCGGCGAGCATGACACCGGGCCGAACACCGGCGGCATGGGCGCGTATTCGCCAACGCCCTTCCTGAGCCCGCGCGAATTGGGGCAGGTTTCCACGGCCATCCTGGACCCGTGGTGCGAGGGTTGCCGGGAGGAAGGGATCGATTTTCGCGGCGTTCTTTATCCTGGTGTGATGTTGACCCGGGATGGCCCCAAGGTGCTGGAGTTCAACGCCCGCTTTGGCGACCCGGAGGCGCAGGTCTATCTGATGGGCCTGGAAACCGATTTGCTCGACTTGCTGGAAGCGTGCCTGGACGGTGGGTTGCGCAAGCGCGAGCCCCGCTTTCGCGACGTGGCGGTGTGCGTGGTCATGGCCTCGGCCGGCTATCCCGGCCACGTTGGCAAAGGCCAGATCATCCACGGATTGGAGGAGGCGGCCCGGTTGCCGGACATAAAAATCTTCCACGCCGGCACCGCGCGGGACGGGAATAACATCATCACCGCCGGCGGGCGCGTCCTGGGCGTGACCGCTCTGGGCGGCACCCTGGCCGAGGCGTGTGACCGGGCCTATCTGGCGGTGAGCAAAATACAATTCGACGGCGCGCAATTTAGGAGCGATATTGCCGCCAAAGCTCTTGGGCGAGCCGAAGAGTGACGTTGAAAAAAATGAAGAAGCGGAACCTTATTTGTTTTATGAGCAAAAGAGCACGGCTGCTATCGGCACTGTTGGGTGCGCTCGGCGGTGTTGCGGCAATGGCACAGACCAATGTGTACTCACTCAGTGCGCCCAGTTTTGCCGGAAGGCATGGATTGACAGACACCAATGGGTACAAAGTCGTCGCAGTCGTTCCCTTAGCGGATGGAACTTTCGGCGCCGATCCGGCTCATTCGATGCCGAATTTCCAGGAGGTCTGTCAAGTCCTCAGCACCAATCTGCAAGGGGTCAACGCGGATGAGTTGGACCGCGCCGCCGTGCAAGGCCTGATCCATGAGCTTGAGCCGCGGGTCAGTCTCGTCGCCGCCGATGCGGGTTCCTCCTATACCGCTCCGTTGGCGGAGGCGCGAGTGTTCGATGAGTCTTTTGCCTATTTGCGCGTTGCCGATGTGACGGCCAAATTGCCCGAAGCCTTTCGGGCCGCCTACCTTCAGATAACCGAAACCAACAAGAGCAAGATCAAGGGCCTGGTGCTCGATTTACGTTTCGCCGGCGGCTTCGATTATGCGGCTGCGGCCAAATTGGCCGACAGCTTTCTCAGTTCCGACCACCCGCTGCTGGATTGGCAGACCGGTTCGGCGCACGCGACTCTCAAAGCCGATGCGATCACCGTGCCCGTGGCGATATTGGTCAATGCCCGGACCGTTGGCGCGGCTGAGGCCCTGGCCGCCGTGCTGCGCGACTCCGAAGTCGGGCTGATCCTGGGCGGCCAAACGGCCGGGCAGGCCAGCATTTTCAGGGAATTTCCGTTGCGCGACGGCGGCAAGCTCCGGGTCGCGGTGGCGCCGGTCAGTTTTGGCGCCGGCAAAACTCTGCCCCACGGCGTGACTCCGGACATCGCCATCGACCCGAACCTGGAGGACGAACGGTCGTACCTACAGGACCCTTTCAAGGTTTTGCGTACACCGCCAGCTGCGAAAATGGACGCCGCCGCCAGAGCATTCGCGGAAGAGCCGCGCATGAATGAAGTGGAACTGATTCGCGAGCATCGCGACGGAGCTGTCCCGGACCAGACTCCCATCCGCAACATGCCCGACGTGGCGCAACCGCCGCCGGTGATAGCCGACCCTGCGCTGGCACGGGCCTTGGATTTGTTGATTGGCTTGGCCGTTGTTCAGCCAAATCGCCCGGGCTGAGAGCGTATTTTCTTGCCGCTCGATCATCACGCGTGCTGAGTTGGCAGATTGGAAGTTCAGGCCATGCGAGAACAAGCAAAAAGTCCGCCAAGGATCGTGGTGCTGGGCGCCGGGTTCGGCGGGCTGACTTTTTGTCAAACATTCTCCTGTCCCGCCGCCGAGGTCACGCTGGTGGACCGGCAGAATCACCATCTTTTTCAGCCTTTGCTTTACCAAGTCGCCTCGGCAGGCTTGTCGGCGCCGGAAATTGCCCAACCCATCCGGTCCATCTTGCGCAACAAACGCAACGTGACCGTGCTGTTGCGCAACGTCACCGGCTTCGACCTCGAACGCCGTGAAGTGCGCCTAGACGATGCCGTCCTCCCTTATGATTACCTCGTCCTGGCGCTCGGTGGTGTCACTAGTTACTTTGGCCATCCGGAGTGGGAGCAGTACGCTCAGGGTCTCAAATCGCTCGATGACGCGTTGAACATCCGGAATCAGGTTTTGCTGGCGTTTGAACAGGCGGAGAACAGCCTCGATGCGGCGGAAAGAGAACGCTGGATGACCATTACCGTGGTTGGCGGAGGGGCGACCGGAGTGGAACTGGCTGGCGCTTTTGCCGAATTGGCCCGGCACGTCTTGAAGCGAGACTTCCGCCGCATCGATCCCCGCCAGGCTCGCGTCATCTTGCTGGAGGCGGGTCCGCGATTGCTACAGCAGTATTCACCCCGGCTTTCGGCCAAGGCGGCGGCGCGATTGACCAACCTTGGCGTGGACGTGCGCACCAATGTTCGCGTCGAAACCATCGGGGAAGGCTTTCTGCAATTGGCCGGCTCCGCCCGGATGGGGAGCGCCACTATCATTTGGGCTGCCGGCGTGGCGGCCAATCCACTCACACAAAAACTCGGCGCCGAACTGGATCGAGCCGGCCGCGTACGCGTCCAGCCTGATTTAAGTCTGCCAGGGCATCCCGAGGTTTTCGCCATTGGCGACCTGGCGCTGGTATCGGACAAACAGGGCCGATCGGTGCCGGGGGTCTCGCCCGCGGCCATGCAAATGGCGCGCCATGTGGCCGGAATCATAGAGAACGAATTGCGCGGTGAGTCGTCAGACCGGAGTTCGCGGCCGGCCTTCCAGTATTGGGACAAGGGAATCATGGCGACCATCGGCCGGTCAGCCGCAGTCGCGCAGATTGGCCGGGTGGAGATCTCGGGCTGGCTAGCCTGGGTCGCCTGGTTGTTCATTCATTTGCTTTTCCTCATCGGATTCCGCAACAAAGCCGCGGTCTTGCTGCAATGGACCTACTCTTATTTTACCTACAATCGGGGTTCGCGTATTGTGACTGGATTGGACGGCTCCCGTCTCGCAGGCCATGAACCGGCGCCGGCCAGTGGAGCTACAGTTGAGCAAACGAACCGGAAGATGTCACATGTCCCCGCCAGAGAGCAACTATGATTCGAATCAAACGGGTTACGATCATCCCTTTGACCGGCGCCTCTTCGCCGTGGAAGGTGGCGGCAGGTGGATGCGCACCTCGATTCTCGTGCCGGAGTGGCGAACGGATTTAACCTCCAGAGCGCCGCCGACATAGCTCGCTCGCTCGCGCATACTGAGCAGACCAAGGCCGCCCTCTTCGCTTCGTCTGGCCGGCGGAGAATCCAGGTCGAAGCCAATCCCGTCGTCTTTGATCGCCAACTGAGCGCAGCCACCCTGCTGGCTCAGGCAAACCGTCACGCGGCGAGCGCGGGCGTGCTTCTCCACGTTTTTTAAAGCTTCCTGGAGAATGCGGTAGAGCGCCAACTCGGCCTCGGCGGGCAGCCGCGCGGTCAACTCCACGCAGGACAGTTTGAGGGCAACCCCCGTCCGCTCCGCGAATTCCGCGCTGGTGTCACGCAGGACCGCGACCAGACCCAGCTCGTCCAATACGCTGGGCCGCAGATGACGCGAGATGCGCACCACCTCGCCGGCCGTCTGGCCGAGCATCTCGCGCAATATGATCGCCTCTCGCTTCAGTGGCCCGTCGCACGGCGAGAGCTTACTCGCCAACGTCTGGCAACGAACCAGGATGGCGCACAGAAGCTGGGTAATGTTGTCGTGCAATTCGAGGGCCACGCGCCCGCGCTCGGTTTCCTGCACTTGCACCACTCGGTGCGTCAAAGCCCGCAGCAGTTGCTCGGTCCGCCGGGCTTCGGTCATATCGGTCACGACCATGCCGAAGATCGCGCTCTTAGGACCATTCCGGGCCAGCGGACGAAGCGAGATGTGCGCCGGCACCTGCGAACCGTCTCCGGCATGAAGCAGCACTTGGATTTTGGAACCGGATCTGTCGGCCAGTCGCAGGAGCCGTCGGAGGGCCGCCCGGTCTTCGGCGGAGAGAAAGCGGCGAAAGGAACTGCCGACCACCTGCTCCAGCGGGCATTTGACCATTCTGGCGAAACACTGGTTGGCGTAGAGAATCATCTTGTCAACCGTCAGCGTCAGCGCTCCCTCGTTCATGGATTCGATGAGCACCCGGTAAGCGTGCTCGGCGCCTTTGAGCGTGAACACTTGCGGACCGTGTTTTCCCGCAACCACTACCGCATCCACTTCGCCGGTGTGAATGGAGCGGAGCGTTTCCTCCGCTTCGGCCAGACGGGCGCGGAGTTCGGCGAGTTCGCGAAAAGGCGCGGAGCGTTTTCCCCGGGCAGTTTTCAACGCGCCGCTTTACCTTTCGTGTCTAAATCCAGCCCGACAAACAGGCCCGTGGTGTTCGACAGATTGCCAATGAGCCGGCGCACCGGCCGCGGGAATTCCCTGACTAGCGTCGGGGTCGCCACGATCTGCCCGTCTCGCGCCAGGATGGGCTGCTGATATACGTCGATCACTTCCAGGACAAAATTGCCATCGAGTTCGGCTTCGCAGAGTTGACGCGCGCGCAGGACGGCCTGGCGCGATCTGTCGCTGGCCCCTGCCACGTACAGGCGCAGGACGCATTTGCCCGTGGGCTGGGTGGCCAGCGTCTTTTCAAAGGCCTTAGTCGCGCGGCTGAGTTTGGTGGTATTCACGAGCGTTCGTCTCGGTTAATCGTCCGGGCGCAAATCCAAGCCGACCAGCACGCGCTTGGTATCGGACAAGTCGCCAATAATCTTTCGCACGGGCTGCGGCAATTTGCGCACCAGCGTGGGAATGGCAAAGATTTGGTCGCCTTTGGAAAGTTGGGGCCGCTCCACCAAATCAATCACCTCGATGCGATAGCGGCTCTGGAGGTGGCTCTCGCAAATGGTCTTCAGGTTCGAGAATGCCGCCAGCGATTTGGGCGTCTGGCCGGCCACGTACAGGCGCAGTTGCCAGAGTTTGGCGGGCCCGCGCTGGGAGGCGGAGGAAGGACGGCTCACTTTTCTTGCTTTCATCGTTTGATCCTCGGTTTGGAGCGGCAGCGCGCGCTGACCGCGGCCGCGCCATCCGCCTGGCGCAGGCGGGACAATTCTGTCCGTTCGGCGGTCAGCACGCGCGTACGCGTGCCCACCTGTTCGTCTATACGCCGCAGTTCGACTTCTTCGCTTTCGTATTCGGAGCGCAACCCGGCGATCTGTTGTTCCAGCGCCTCGCGTTTGCGTTCCAACTCGCGCTTGCGGCGGGCGGCTTCTTGCTGGTTGGCCAGCGCTTCGGCTTTTTCGCGGGCGCTCTGCGCCACACGGGACGCGCCCGTCAAAACGCCGCTGGGGCCGATGTAAGCGTCCACCAGGTCAATGCCCCGGTCGGAAATCAGAAATTCGCGGACCTGGTTGGAGTGCGCCATGCCGCGGGCTTTGAGCACGTAAAGCACGCGATTGCGTTCGCCGTTGCCTTCGAAGTCTTGCAACAACAGCCAGGAGTCCATGAGCGAGGACATGGCGATTTCACTTTGTTCCAGCGCCTGGCCGCCACGCGTCAGGCTGGTAAAGAGCGAGGTGATTTGTCCGCCCTTCAAAAAATCCATCAACCGCGTGACCATTCCCTTGGTTTCGTAGTCGGTGCCCGCGGCCAGCAGGCTGGTAATCGGGTCCACGATGACCAGCGTGGGTTGAAACGTGGTGATCTCCTTGAACATGGTGGCCAGGTGCATTTCCAGGCCGCAGAGCGTCGGCCGCGCCGCTTGAAACCGCAGCAGACCGCGCTGGACCAACGGCTCCAGGCGCAACCCGATGGAACGCATGTTGCGGATGATTTGGTCGGGCGATTCCTCGAACGAGAAGAAGAGCACTCGCTCCCTGCGCCGGGCGGCGGCTTGGGCAAGACAGGCGGCCACACTGGTCTTGCCTGTGCCGGGCGTGCCTGTGAGCAGGATGCTGCTGCCGCGAAAAAATCCCCGCCCGCCCAGCATGGCGTCCAGCCGCGGGATGCCGGTGGAAACCCGTTCATTGGACACCTTGTGATTCAGCCCCAGTGAGGTGATGGGCAACACACTGAGGCCCTCGTCGCCGATAAGGAAGGGAAATTCGTTGGTGCCGTGCAGCGCGCCGCGATATTTGACCACCCGCAGATGCCGCGTGGCAATCTGGTCATGGATCCGATGATCGAGCAGGATGACGCAGTCGGAGACGTACTCCTCCAGCCCATGGCGCGTCAACTGCTCGCGCCCGCGTTCGGCCGTGATGACGGCGGTCACGCCTTTGTCTTTGAGCCAGCGGAAAAGCCGGCGCAATTCGGCGCGCAAGATGGCTTCGTTCGGCAGGCCAGCGAAGAGCGCTTCCAGCGTGTCCAGCACCACGCGTCTGGCACCGATGGCATCAATCGCGTGATTGAGCCGGACGAACAACCCTTCCAGGTCATACTCGCCGGTTTCGGTGATTTCACTGCGCTCGATATGCACGTGGTCGAGCACAATTTTCTTGCGCCGGACCAGGCCAGCCAAATCAAATCTGAGCGACGCCACATTGCTCTTTAACTCCCCGTCGGTCTCCTCAAAGGACATGAAAACACCCGTCTCGCCGAACTGCATGGCGCCGCGCACCAGGAATTCCGCGGCGAAGAGCGTCTTGCCGCAACCCGCGCCGCCGCACACCAGTGTGGGCCGCCCGCGGGGCAATCCACCGCCGGTAATTTCATCGAGACCTTGGATGCCCGTGGGACATCTGGGCAAATGAGCCGCCGGGGCCATGGACTTGTGACCGTTATTTTTCATTCAAGAGCGTCCTTTAATTAGCACAGGTGAAGAACAGCACTTGAAACTGAAGCAACTTTCGAGGCCGGCCTGTCGAGCTCGAGATCGGCTTCGGCCGCCCATAACTCTTAAAGCCCCGCTCGAACCACCGTAAAGTCCTCCTCCAGCAGGACAGTGATTCGCTTCATCGCTACTTACTGTTAGGCCACAGAACATGGGTGCTCAATAAGTATATATTGTGGCGTCAATTGCCTCTTTCCGTCTATGGGGTGAACACCTTATGCCCTGATGCTTTGTGAATGGATTGCTTATCGGCCTATCCATGTCTAACATGCGGCAAAATGAAGAGTCCCTTTCACCATATTTTTTGTCTTGTGACTTTGTCTGTGCTCACCGCGCCTGTTCACGGCGTCACGGACATTGAATGCATCAAATCCGCCAGTTTCCTTGCGCCCATCGAAGCTGGCGCTGATCGCAATTACCCACCCGACCGCGCGGTCAACGTCAGCCATCTGGCGCTCGATCTGACGCCGGATTTCAAGCAGCGCACCTTCCAGGGCCAGGCGCTTTTTCAATTCAAACCCAATGGCATGCCCGTGCAGGAACTGAGCCTCGATGCAGTGGACCTGACCATTCTTTCGGTCACTTCCACCGAGGCCATCCAAGGCTGGCAATCGACCACTAATAAACTCATCATCACGTTCGTCACACCCGTTCCAATGGACAAGGAAGCAAGCGTGACCATCGCCTATCGTGCCCAGCCCAGCAAAGGGATTTACTTTCGCACGCAGGAAATGGGCTACAAGGAGGGCGACACGCACCTGTTTTCCCAAGGTGAAGCCATCGACGCGCGCCATTGGTATCCATGCTTTGATGCGCCAAACGCGAAATTCACCTCCGAACTCACGTGTCGCGTGCCGGCGGGCATGACGGCGGTGTCCAACGGCAGGCTGGTTTCTGAAGAAAAGGATGCTGCCACCGGATTGACGGCCTTTCATTGGTCGCAGGAACAGCCGCATGCCAACTATCTGATTGCGGTGGCGGCTGGCTATTTCAAGAAGCTGGAGGACAAGCATAACAATGTGCCGCTGGCCTATCTGACGCCGCCCTCGGACTTCAAGGAAGCGGCGGCGTTTTTTCGCGACACCAAGGACATCATGGGCTTTTTCGAAGCGGAAATCGGGATACCGTACCCTTGGGCGAAATATGATCAGGTTTGCTTGAGCGATTTCGTCGAGGGCGGGATGGAAAACACCAGCGTGACACTGCTCACCGACGGCCAGATGTTCACCGAGGCGACAGAAAATATTATCGACAGCGTTGAACTCATTTCGCACGAAATGGCTCACCAATGGTTCGGCGACTTGGTCACCTGCGATGACTGGAGCGATATTTGGCTCAACGAAGGTTTTGCCACCTATTATGCGCTGCTCTACGACGAGCACAAAAATGGCCATGACTCGATGTTGTACGGGCTTTATCAGAATGCCCGGCAGATTACCGGCATTGAAAACGATACCAACGCGATTGTCCGCCGCGTCCATGGCGATCCGATGGATATGTTTTCTTATCTGGCCTATCCCAAGGGCGGCTGGGTGCTCCACATGCTGCGGTCGGAATTGGGCGAGGAACTTTACCGCCGCTGTATCAAGACTTACTTGGAACGCCATCGATACGGCAACGTCGTGACCGAGGATTTGCGGAAGGTCATTGAAGAGCTTTCCGGCCGTTCTTATGATCAATTCTTCGATCAATGGCTCTATCACGCCCACCATCCGGAGCTGGAAGCCAGTTATAGTTGGGACGAAAAAAACAAGCTGGCCAAAGTCTCTCTGCGGCAGGCGCAAAAGATCGACCAAAACGTGCTGCTGTTCAGCTTCCCGCTTACGATCCGGTTCAAGGGCAAGTTGGGGACCGTGGATCGCCCAATTCTAGTGAGGGAAAAAGAGTCGGTTTTCTATTTTCCACTGGAGTCGGCCCCGCAAATTGTTCGTCTAGACCCGGACTTCACCTTGCTGGCCAAGACGACCCTGAACTTGCCCAACGAGATGCTCTATGCGCAGTTGGCCAACCGTGAGGATGTGATCGGACGCTTGTTGGCCCTAGAACAAATGAAGGACAAAAAGGATCATGAAACGCTGGCGAAACTGAAGGAAGTGCTAAATAACGACCCGTTTTATGGCGTGCGCCGGGAAGCAGCCTCGACGCTGCTCGCCCTCCACACGGACGAGGCGTTGGAAGCCTTGCTGGCTTCAGCCCATCAACCCGACGCACGCGTGCGCCTGCGGGTCACCGCTGCGATCGATGGGTTCTACCGCGACCAAGCTTACGCTTCGGCGACCAACGCGCTGGTAAACGAAAAAAACCCAATCATCCTGAGTAGTTCCATTGGCGCCCTGGGAAAATATGCTCGACCGGAAGTGCGGGATGTCCTGATCAAGTTCCTCAACTCCGAGTCCTACCGTAACGAATTGGCGGTCGCCGCCATTGACGCGATGCGGTCGCAAGATGATCCAGCCTTCATCGCGCCCCTGCTGGAGGCCCTCCGCACGCGCGAAGCAGACTTCCGCAGCCGTGGTTTTAGCAGCGGCCTTGGCACGCTGGCTTACCTGGCACGGAATGAGGAAAAGAAAGATGCAGTGCGCGAATTTCTGCTGGGTTATGTGAACCACAAAAAAGAGAGCATTCAACTTGCGGCCATCAGAGCCCTCGGGGCATTGGGCGATCCGGGTTCCATCGGTGTGTTGCAATCGTTTGCCAATGCGGACAAGGGAAGCCCGCAGCAGGAATCCGCGGAAAGGGCGGTCGCTGTTCTTCGAGCCGGGCGCAAACCGGTCGATGATTTCAAGAATCTTCGCCAGGAAGTGCTGGACTTGGAAAAGGCCAACCGCGAACAGAGTAAGAGCTTATCCTTAAATAAC
>PLIU01000418.1 GCA_003140095.1 Verrucomicrobiales bacterium
ACGGCATTCGAGATGTATTTGAACTCGCCGGCGGATATTCAAGTGCTGGATGCTCCGTCGTGGTGGACGGCCCGGCATACGCTGTGGGTGGTGGGCGGGTTGGGCACGGTGCTGCTCGTTTCACTGGGATGGATCAGCGCGTTGCGCCGACAGGTGAGACGACAGACGCGGGCCTTGGAACAGGAAAACGCGGAACGCAAGCGGGCGGAGATTTTCCTCAATTCCGTTTTGCAGAACCTGCCGGTCGCCGTCGTGATCAAGGAGGTCAAGGATCTGCGCATCGTCATGCTCAACAAGGCTTATGAGGAGTTGACCGGCATCCCGAAGGCGGAGGCGCTGGGCAAGAACGATCATGACTTGGCGTTGCAACCGATGGCGGACGCCTCCATGAAACATGATCGTGAATCCATCACGAGCCGCAAGTTGTTCGAAACCGAGGAAGAGTTGAACACGCGCAGCAAGGGCAAGCGAACCGTGGAGAAGCGCAAGCTGCCGATCCTGGACGAAAAGGGGCAGCCTCTTTGCCTCATGGCCATTCTGGAAGACACCACGCAACGCAAGCAGGCGCAGGCGGAACTGACCTACGAACGCGATCTGCTACGGACTCTGCTGGATAATTCACCCGACAAAATTTATTTCAAAGACACCCGGTCGCGATACCTTCGATTGAGCAAGAGCACCCGCGAGCAACTGGGTGTCCAAGCCGGGGAAATCATTGGGAAAACGGACTTCGAATTGTTCGCCGAGAGCTATGCGAACTGTTCGTTCGGCGACGAACAGACCATCCTTGCCACTGGCGCGCCCCTGCTGGGCAAGATCGAAAGGGAAGTCGGCATAAACGGGGACGGCGAACGATGGATGCTGACCAGCAAAATGCCGCTGCGCGACGTGGACGGAAAAATCATCGGCACCTTTGGCATTTCAAAAGACATCACCGCGATCAAGGAGGCCGAGGCAAAGCTGGAGGCCGTTCACAAGCAATTGCTCGACACCTCACGTCTTACCGGCATGGCCGAGGTAGCCACCAGCGTCCTCCACAACGTCGGCAACGTCCTCAACAGCGCCAATGTTTCCACGTCCATCGTCAAGGACAAAATCCGCCGCTGGCGGGGCGCCAACTTGTCGAAGGTAGTGGCCATGCTGGAAGCTCATGGCGACGATCTCGGCGCCTTTCTCACCTCCGATCCAACGGGAAAGCAGTTGCCCCAATTTCTCTCCGCGCTGGCCGTCCACACGGCCAAGGAGCAGGAAGAGGTTCTCCAGGAACTGACCTCCCTGGCCGGCAACATGGAGCACATCAAAGAAATCGTGTCGATGCAGCAGAACTACGCCCGCGTTTACGGCGTGGTGGAAGCACTCTCGGTAACGGACCTGGNNCGAGGATTCTTTGCGCATGAATATGGGCGCGCTCGATCGTCACGGCATTCAAGTAATCCGGGATTACGACCCCGTGCCGCCCGTGCTGATGGACAAACACAAAGTATTGCAAATCCTGATCAATCTGATTAGCAATGCCAAATACGCCCTGGACGCGGGCGGCTTGCCTCAAAAGATCCTCACTTTGCGTGTGCGGCGGGAACATGACATGGCGTGCATTTTAGTTATCGACAACGGCATCGGCATCGCGGCGGAAAACCTCACCAAGATTTTCAGTTACGGATTCACCACACACAAGAACGGTCACGGATTTGGTCTCCATGGGGGCGCCTTGGCGGCCAAAGCGTTGGACGGTTCCCTGAGCGTGCAGAGCGAGGGGCCTGGCAAAGGCGCTACCTTCACTTTGAAAATTCCCTCCCAGCCGGCAGACGAACCATCCCGCGGCACTCTCCGACTACCGCAGCACGAACGTTTTCAAGCAGCTCTGATCCAATCCTAAATAGACAAATTTCTGGCTTCAGCGCAACCGTCGCTTAAGATTCAAATCATGATGATGTCCAGACAGAAGCCGTCCCTAGGATGGTTTTTAATAGGCTTGACTTGTTTCGGCGATTTGGCGGCGGGCGCGCCTTCGCCGGACGCGCGGTGGCCGGAGGACAGGGCCAATGCCTGGCACGCGCAAGAAGGATGGCTGGTGGGATGCAATTTCTTGCCCAGCTNNCTTGAAATGTGGCAGGCCGAGACGTTTGATCCTTCGACCATTGACCGGGAATTGGGCTACGCCGAAGGCTTGGGCTTCAACACGGCGCGTGTTTTCTTGCACAATCTGCTGTGGGCGCAGGACTCGGCGGGTTTTCTGGACCGGATGGAGCAGTTTCTGAAATTGGCCAACAAACATCATATCAAACCGATCTTCGTCTTTTTCGATTCCTGTTGGGACCCCGACCCTAAACTCGGGAAACAACGCGATCCGAAACCGTTTGTCCATAATTCCGGCTGGGTGCAATCGCCAGGCCGGGAATATATGGAGCATTCGGAGCGGCTCGATCAATTGATGGGTTACGTGACAGGGGTGCTGGTTCGTTTCGGCGCTGACCATCGGATCGCGGCCTGGGACCTTTTCAATGAGCCGGATAATTTGAACGATTCGTCCTACGGCAAAACCGAGGCTCGTCACAAACGACCCTCCGCGTTGTTGTTATTGGAGAAAGTCTTCGCCTGGGCGCGCGAAGCCAGCCCTAGCCAGCCGATCAGTTCGGGAGTTTGGAAGGGAAACTGGTCCTCACCCTCCACGCTTTCCGAGTTTGAAAGAATCCAATTGAACCAGTCCGACATTATCACTTTCCACAATTACGACAAATCGGATGACGTTAAACAATGCATTGCCAATCTGCGCCGCTATCATCGCCCGATTGTTTGCACCGAATACATGGCGCGGCCGGCTGCCAGCACGTTTGATCCGATCTTGGGCATTTTCAAACAAGAGGACGTGGGCGCCTGCAACTGGGGGTTTGTTTCGGGCAAAACGCAAACCATTTTCCCTTGGGACTCATGGACCAAGCAGTACACTGATGAGCCTCCGCTGTGGTTCCACGATATTTTCCGGAAGGACGGGACACCGTACAAGACTGAAGAAGTGCAGTATATCCGCCAAGTGACCTTGGGCTCCACCTCTGGCGGCAAAGCTCCGTGACGGCCAAAATCGCGCGCTTGGAACGAGTGGTAGCGCCATGATGGTACTTTCAAGGCAGTTTGGTTAACGGCGTGATTTGAAAGTCGGAAAATGCGGCCGNNGAGCCTCACCCAGGACTTGACGACGATGCATCGTCGGCGGCTCAGTCTTGGGGCATTGTATCCGGTTTTATCCCGCAAATCTAATTTTATGGCGTGTCGCGTTCAGGAGGGAAAAAGCCCGATGTAAAAAGCAATTCCAGGGCGGCGATGGTATGGCTCCGGGCGAGGCCGCTTAGGAATTGCTCGTGGAAATTTGCCCTACTACCAATAGCTGTGCGAACCTAGATGCGGCGACGGGCTTGCATAACCCCTTGTGGCCATGCACTGAATGCNNTTCGCCGCTCCCTCGAAACGCATCTAAAAATTCTACATTGTAATGGCGTCTCGACAGAAAAGCAGATGTCTGAATGAGATTCGACCCAGATTCGACCCCAAAGTGAGTAGCAACGTTCCGCCAAGAGAAATCTTGCTCATCCCCCGCGGTTGGTGTGTTCTGTGAACAGTGCCTATGAGGAAAAGATTCTTTGCCGCGCTCGTTGGGCGGATCTTGCCGGTGGCCGCCGGCCTTTGGGGCTTTCACGCCGCGGCTGCGGACCAGCCGCAGTGGGGGCAAGCTTGGTCCCGCAACATGGTCTCCGACGAAAAGGGATTGCCGGATTCTTTCGACCCAAAAACCGGGCGCAACGTCAAATGGTGCGCGCACCTCGGCACCGAGTCTTACGCGACGCCCATCGTCGCCGGCGGGCGAGTCTATATTGGAACCAACAATGAGGACCCGCGCGATCCCAACCACACCGCCGACAGCGGGGTCTTGATGTGTTTTGACGAAGCCAGCGGGCGATTTCTCTGGCAACTCCTGGCGCCTAAACGCGAGGAGGATCCCTACCTGGATTGGCCGAAGACTGGTTGGTCCTCGCCCGTTTCGGTCGAGGGCGACCGCGTCTATGTCGTGAGCAGTCGTGGCGAGGTGATGTGTTTGGACGCTCGGGGCATGATCGATGGCAACAAAGGCCCCTACACGAACGAGGCTCTCCACATGATCCCCCGCGGCACGAACGCGCCGGCCCATCCCCCGCCCGCCGGCCCGCAGGACGCCGATATTCTTTGGCTGTTCGATCTCACCGCCGGCGCGGGGATCTGGTCGCATGACGCCGCTCACAGCTCGATCCTCATCGACGGCAATTACCTTTACCTCAACAGCGGCACGGGCGTGGACAACACCCACAAGCGCATTCGCACGCCGAACGCGCCGAGTCTGGTAGTGATCGACAAGCGGTCCGGGCGGTTGGTCGCGCGGGATGACGAGCACATCGCCACCAACATATTTCATTGCACTTGGTCGCCGCCCGCCATGGGCCAAGTCGCCGGGCGGCCGNNTGATTTTCTTTGCGGGCGGGAATGGGGTGGTCTATGCCTTCGAGGTTTTTGACGGGTCCGCCCCAGCGGATCGCTCGCCGGCCAAGCTGAAAAAGGTATGGCAGTTCGACTTTGATCCCACCGCGCCGAAGGGAGACATTCACCCGTACCTCAGCAACCGGCTCAAGGGACCGAGCAACATTTACGGCATGCCGGTTTTTTACGACGGGCGGCTTTTCGTGGCCGGCGGCGGCGACCCTTTCTGGGGAAAGAACGAGGCGTGGTTGAAGTGTATCGATCCCTCCAAGACCGGTGACATCACCGTCAGTGGCTTGCTCTGGTCTCATCCCCTGGGGCGCCACGTCATATCCACTCCGGCGATTCGCGGCGGCTTGGTTTACATCCCCGATTACGGACGCCAGGTCCATTGCCTGGACGCCGGAACCGGCGAGAGGGTTTGGACGCGGGAAATTCAGGGCGAGGTTTGGTCCTCCCCGCTCGTGGCGGACGGGAAAGTCTATGTGGGGACGCGCACCGGTCAGTTGTGGGTTTTCACCGCCGACCGCGAGGGAAAGGTGCTCGCCACCGTGGACGTGGGCGGGGCCATCAGCGGCACGCCCACCGCGG
>PLIU01000189.1 GCA_003140095.1 Verrucomicrobiales bacterium
CCAGTCAAACCGGATCAAACCTGCGGGGCGGTTGGCGTGTCCCGAAATTGGACAATCCAATGGGGAAAGAGGTCGGCGGACAGCAGCCCGGTCAAAGGCGGTCAAACTGGTCAAACTCGGTCAAACGAAATCGAGCTACAGCTCGACGGAGACGGAACAACAAAAGATATGCCCGCTTTGCGGGCTGTCTCGCCCTAGCGAATTCGCTGCGCTTCCGACTTCGTTTTCAACTTAGGCGCGAGAATCTAACGCGATAAGGATGGCCGCGCTACCGAAAAAACCGTAAGCACGGAAACCACTTTTGAATCTTGAACTTTGAACCTTGTAGTTTTTCCCCGGCAGGGTACTAAGAGCACGCATGCGATTTATCGGCAAAATTATTGAAAAGTTGCAGCGGCACCCAAAGCGGGTTGTTTTCCCGGAAGGGACGGAACCCCGTGTGCTCCAGGCCGCGCGCCAGTTCTTTTCCCTGCGCTTAGGCGCGCCTGTGTTGCTGGGGGACCGCACCCAGGTTAAACAGGCTGCCGCGGCCTTGAACGTCTCGCTGGAAGGGGTCCGCATCATCAACCCCGCCGAGAGCGAAGATTTGCCCGCGTTCATCAAACGTTTCGAGTTGCTGCGCCGTTACAAGGGCGTCGAGGAAAAGGAAGCCCGCGAAACGATGCTCAATCCCAACTATTACGGGGCCATGATGCTGGCCATGCACCAGGTCGATGGCTTCATCTCCGGGACCAATCAAAGCTCCGGCAGCGTGTTGCGTCCGTTGTTCCAAATCGTCAAGGTCGCCCCGGAAGCCACCACTGCCTCCAGTTGCATGGTGATGGAAGTGGAGGACACGCGCTTTGGCAGCGAAGGGGTGCTGTTCATGGGCGACTGCGGGGTGATTCCTGAACCGACCGTCCAGCAACTGGCCGATATTGCCGTCTCGACGGCGCTCTTGAGCCATCAATTGCTGGGAGTGCGTCCGCGTGTGGCCCTGCTCTCATATTCGACCAAGGGCAGCGCGACGCACTCATCCATTGGCAAAGTCCAGGCCGCCACCGGGCTGGCGCAGAAGATCGCCCACGACCTGGGCGTGGAGGCGGATTTCGACGGGGAATTGCAGGTGGATGCGGCATTGGTGCCCGAGATCGCGGCGCGCAAGCTGCCGGAAAGCCGGGTAGCCGGACGGGCCAATGTGCTCATTTTTCCCGACCTCAACTCGGGTAACATCGCCAGCAAATTGATTCAACACGTGGCCAAGGCGCACGCTTACGGCCAGATCTTGCTGGGTTTGGACCGGCCCGCCGCCGACGTTTCGCGCGGCGCCAACGCCCACGATGTCCTGGGCGTGGCCGCGATCGTGGGCTTGCAATCCATCTCATTCAAAGACCTTTATCCGCCCCCCGGCTTGGACCAAGGCAATCTCCAACTCAAATAAACGAGCCTCGATCCTCCTCGCTTCATGCCCACTCTCAACACAGTCACGCCGCGTGTTTTTATTGCCGCGACACGCCAGAACGAAGGCAAAACGACCACCTCCCTTGGACTGTTGTCCGCCTTGCAGCAGTTTTATCCCCGCATCGGTTACATCAAGCCGGTCGGCCAGCGCTTTGTCCAAATCGAGGAACAACAAATCGACGAAGACACCGTATTGATGGACCAAGTCTATCGACTCAATTGCCCGCTGCTGGATATGAGTCCGATCGCGGTGGAGCCTGATTTTACGCGCAAATACCTGCAATCCTCCAACAACGAGGCCTTGGTCAAAAAAATCATCAAGGCCTTTGACCGCGTGGCTTGGGAAAAGGATTTCGTCCTGTGCGAAGGATCGGGCCACGCCGGGGTCGGTTCGGTGTTCGATCTCTCCAACGCCCAAGTGGCGCAAATCCTGGACGCCAAGGTCATCATCATCAGCCAGGGCGGCATCGGCAAACCGATTGACGAGGTCTATCTCAATCAGGCGGTTTTTGAACGCGAGGGGGTCGAGGTCATCGGCGTCATTCTCAACAAGGTGACTCCCGAAAAAATCGATTACATCACCGAATTCGCCCGGCGCGGGCTCAAGCGGAAGGGACTGGACTTGCTGGGCGTCCTGCCGCACCTCCACATTTTGTCCCGCCCGACGGTCGCCGCCATTCAGGAGGAGTTGAAGGCCCGGTCGCTCAATCACTCCAGCCAACTCCATAATTTGGTGGCCAGCGTTGTTATCGGCGCCATGGGCGCGCAGAATGCGGTCAATCATTTCAAGCGCGGCGCGCTGGTTATCACTCCCGGGGACCGCGAGGACATCGTCCTGGCCGCCGTCGCCGCCAACGAAGCGGGCCGGCAGTTGGCCGGGTTGGTCCTGACCGAAAAGATCAAGCCAGTCAACGGCGTGCTGCGAGCGATCGAGAAGGCGCCCTTTCCCGTGCTGCTGGCGGAGGAGGACAGCTACGAAGTGGCCTCCCAAGTCCACAACCTCATTGTCAAAACGCACGCCGTTGACACGGAGAAAATCTCCGTCATCCGCGACCTCATCGCCACGCACGTGGATGTCAACAAGATTTTGCGCGCCTTGAAGTTGTGAAACTGCCCTTCGCCTTGAATCCGGCGCTGGAACACCTGCCGGTCTATCAGCCTGGCCGGCCCGTCGAGGAAGTGGCGCGCGAACTGGGACTCTCCGCCCGCCGCGTCATCAAACTGGCTTCTAACGAAAATCCCCTCGGCCCTTCGCCTGCCGCCCTGGCCGCGATCAAAAAAGCTCTCCGGAGCCTGCACTGGTATCCGGACGGAAGCGCCATTTGCCTGAAGCAAAAATTGGCGGCCAAATTGAGAGTCACGCCGGCTCACCTGGTTCTGGGCAATGGCTCCAACGACATCATTGAATTCCTGGGCCACGCTCTGTTGGGGCCGGGAGACGAAATGGTGGTCTCGCAGTACTGTTTTGCCATTTACCCCATCGTCGCCAGGCTGCTGGGCGCGGCCGTGATCACGGTGCCGGCCAGGGATTACGGCCACGACTTGCCGGCCATGCTCAGGGCCATCACAGCGCGCACCAAACTTGTGTTTGTGGCCAATCCCAA
>PLIU01000124.1 GCA_003140095.1 Verrucomicrobiales bacterium
AAGGGCGATCTGGACTGGATCGTTATGAAATGCCTGGAGAAGGATCGCACCCGCCGCTACGAAACGGCGAACGGCCTGGCGATGGATCTCAAACGGCACCTGGACAACGAACCGGTAGCAGCGCGGCCACCGAGCATGGTGTATCGCCTGCAAAAGGCTTGTCGGCGAAACAAGTTGGCGTTTAGCGCTGGAGTGGCGGTCGTTCTGGCGCTGGCGGCGGGATTAACCTTGGCTGCGATGGGATGGAGTCGGACACGAGTGGAGATGGGCAAGGCGCTGCAAGCGCGGGCGGAGGAAGAGGCGCAACGGAAGACGGCGCAGGCCAGCGAACAGAAGGCACAAACGGAGGCGCTCGCCGCCCGCCGCATCGCCTACAGTTCCGACATGAATCTGGTCCAGCAGGCGCTGGCCATGAACAATCTCGGACGCGCCCAAATGTTGCTCAATCGCCAAAGACCGCAGCCGGGCCAATTGGATCTGCGGGGCTGGGAATGGCGCTACCTCTGGAGCCAGACCCGCGCGGATGACCATGAGGTGTTCTTTGCCGGAACCAACCGGCTGGACAAATCCTTGTCCTTCAGCGCCGATGGCCGGCTGCTCGCGCGGGAAACGACGGGCGTGGCGGTGGTGACTGACCTGATGTCGCGCCGCACGGTTTGGCAGCGGACCAACGCCTGGCGGCCGGTCTTTGCCCACCATGGAGCCACCCTGGCCTTTTGCGACTTTTCTTCCACCAATGTGGCGGTCACCCTGTTAGACCTCGCCACGCAACAGGAGACCCAACTCGTGACATCACTGGGCCACACGATATGGCTTGGCTTCACACCCGACGACCGACGGCTACTGATAGTATCTTACCGGACTGACCCTGGGAAATCTGATGATTTGCCTTATTCCCTGGCAGCATGGGACATCGACACCAAGAGGCAGCTCTGGCAGCGAGAGATCGGGAGAGCCGCCGGCAGCAGTAGTGTGGACCTTTATCGGTCGTACGCCATCTCCCCGGATGGCGGGGCGTTCGCCGCAGTCCTTAGCCAGCGCGAATCGGTGCAAGTGTTGGAGACCCAGAACGGCGCCGAGCGGTTCACGATCAACACAACCAAAGAATATGCCACAACCGTTGCATTCTCGCCCGACAGCTCCACGCTCCTGACGGGCGCAGGTTTCACCGAATCGACCATCCGGCTCTGGGACGCACACAGCGGCAAGGCCAGCGGTTCATTGGAGGGGCACCGCAGTTATCTGACCGACTTGCTCTTTACCCCAGACGGCAAACAACTCATCTCGTCCAGCGGAGATCAAACGATCCGGCTGTGGGATTGGTCCACGCGGCAGCCGGCCGGCGTTTTGCGCGGGCACTTGAACGAAGTACTTGGTCTTGCCCTTGCCCCGGACGGCCGGACCCTGGCGAGCCGTTGCAAGGATGGAACCATTTACCTCTGGGATATGGCCAAACCCTCCCGGCACCTTGGATATCAGACCCTCCCCGGCCGCTGGACCTCCGGGCGCATCCAGTTCGCGTCCGATGGTCGGTCCATCCTGCAGGTTCGGTACACGGGTGGTGAACTAGTCCTTTGGGACGTCCTCACCCTCAAGGAGTCGCGGCGTTCCTGGACAACCTCCACGAATGGTCACGTAATCTATGTCTCCCCGGACGCCAGTCAGGTGGTGCATTTCGATTTTCACGGCCACCTTCGGCTATGGGACGCGCGCAGTGGATTGGAGACCGCCAAATTTATCGCGGATGGTAATTACTTTGCCGTAAGTTCTTCGCATGATTGGAAAGTCTTCGCCACGGCTCGGACTGACGGGACGAACCTTGTAGTTGAGACCTGGGACACTGCCACCTGGCAGCGGAGGAGTTCCCTCATCACCACTTTAGATGGCGCCTACGATATTGATGGAACTTCACAACCGAACATTTTCGTGATTCAGAACCAACGGGGTTTTCAGTTAATTGACGTTACCAGGCCCAATGAAGCTCCGAAACAAATCGAGGGTGAGGGGTTTGAAGATTGTGCCGTGTCTCCGGATGGCCGGATTGCAGCGGCGGCTTATAATGCAGGCTATATTCAGCTTTGGGACATGGCCACGTTGCAACCCACGGGAAGACTCAAGGGTTTCCTGCTCGGGACGCACTCAGTCGCATTTTCGCCCGATGGCAAGCGACTCGCCGCCGGCAGCAACGGCCAGGAGGCGGTCAAGCTGTGGGACACCGAGACATGGCAGGAAGTGCTGACCTTAAGTGGCGAGGGATCAATCTTTCACTCTCTCAAGTTTTCGCCCGATGGCCGCTACCTGTTGGCCATCAACCTGTCCGGGGTCATCCACCTTTGGTCCGCGCCCACCTGGGAAGAGATCAAGGCGGCGGAAGAAGAGGACGCGTTGGCACGTAAGTGAGTCGCGCGTGCGCCGTCGAAATCGGTGGTGTAATCCACCCACAGAGGATAAAATGCCCCTCATAAGCGACGTCACCCAAATTATCGAAGCCGTCCAGAAGGGCGATCCCAAGGCCGCGCAGGAACTGCTCCCGTTGGTTTATGATGAGCTACGCAAGTTGGCGGCGGCTAAGATGACCCGTGAGGCCGCGGGCCAAACACTGCAACCGACGGCCTTGGTGCATGAAGCATGGCTTCGCCTTGTCGGTGACCAGGATAAGCAATGGGAAGGCCGCTCCCACTTTTTCGCCGCCGCCGCTGAAGCTATGCGACGCATTCTAATTGACAAAGCCCGCCGCAGGCGTGCCGTTCGGCATGGCGGCGAGCAACAGCGGGTGGACATTGAAGAGATTGACTTGGCGTGCCCAATACCAGACGACCAACTCCTCGCTGTTGATGAAGCCCTGGACAAGCTGGCCTCCGAGCATCCACGGCAGGCGGAACTGGTCAAGTTGCGGTACTTCGTTGGCATGACCATGCAAGAGGCAGCCCAAGTGCTCGGCATTTCGGCCGACACGGCCAAGGACGATTCTGCCCACGCCCGCGCCTGGTTGTTCCGCGAGATGACGAAATCCAATCAGCAAAATACATAACGACACCGTTACAAAAGCCCCGCCTGCCTTCCGCCGCCCAATTTCAGGCCCAGTTTTTTGTAGCTCAATTCAGTCGCGACGCGGCCTTGGGAGGTGCGGTTGAGGTAGCCTTCCATGATCAGAAACGGCTCATAGACTTCTTCCAACGTGTCCGGTTCTTCGCCCACCGCCACCGCCAGCGAATTCAGCCCGACCGGGCCGCCGGCAAACTTCATGACAATCATTTCCAATATCCGCTTGTCCATTTCATCCGCTCCATTCGGGGATTGATTCTGGAATGCGCGGGCAGGGAATTTTGGCACCGTCCTCTGCCGGGCGGCGGCCAGTACCGCATGATCGCCAATAACCGCCTGCTGCGCCGCAAGCTGGAAAGGCTCGCCCGCGCGGCGCGCCAAACGGGCAGGCCATGAGGCGGTGGCAACGGGCTCCATCAAGACAAAGAAAACGCATTTCGGAGCAGAAGAACTTCGGCTTGCAGAAACAACCCAGCCAAATGCATAATCGCCCAACCCCAGAGAGTGCCCGCGGCAATAACGAAAAGAATACCCAGACTGACGGTCGCGACGCCGCTCTTGTCTTTAGAGCGTTCGGGTTGGGCTGCGGCGTTACCGTCATCCCCCAGAACTCGGACGAATGGCGCGGCCGAATGAGATGCGGAACTGCGAGGGGACATCTTGCATTGGAATGCCCCGTTGCTTTCGATGGCTGACTTCGTAGTGTTGTCGGTCAATTGTTTCATAATTTTCATTGTTTACGCAGGCGAATCAGTTCGCTCATTACTCATCAATGCGGAATATCGGGGAAGATGGCGTAAATTTTTTTAAATACACTTTCGGCAGGGGGTCGAGGAATTGCTGAATGCCAACGATGAGGCTG
>PLIU01000487.1 GCA_003140095.1 Verrucomicrobiales bacterium
CGGAAAATTTCGTGGGCAACGGCCCGTTTGTCCTCAAGGAATGGGTCATGAATTCGCATGTTCTGGTGGTCAAGAGCCAGACGTATTGGGGCGCGGACAAGGTCCGGCTCAATTCCATTTACTTCAGCCCCGAGGAAAGCTACTTCACCGAAGAGCGGATGTTTCATTCCGGGCAATTGCACACCATCCGCACCGCGCCGCAATCGAAGGTCGATTTCTACAAGAAAAACAACCCGTCCTTGATCAATATTTACCCGTTGCTCTCCACTTATTTTTATTATTTAAACGTGACCCGCCCGCCATTGACCGACAAACGCGTCCGCCAGGCCCTGGCCATGTCCATTGATCGGCGGGCCATCACCGAGACTGTCTCGCGCGCCGGGGAAATCCCGGCTTTTTGTTTTACGCCGCCGGGCACAGCCGGCTTCACCGCCACGGCCCGCCTGCGGGAGGATCCGGCGGAGGCGCGCCGCCTCTTGGCCGAGGCCGGCTACCCGGATGGAAAAAACTTCCCGCCCGTGGCGCTGCTTTACAACACGGTGCAAAACCACAAGTCCATTGCAGAGGCCGTGCAGGAGATGTGGCGCAAGAACCTTAACATCCAGGTCACGTTGCAAAACCAGGAGTGGAGCGTCTATCTGGATAACATGCACACAACCAACTTCGACATTTGCCGCGGCGGTTGGAGCGCCGATTACGTGGATCCCAGCAGCTTTCTGGATATCAACATAACCGGCAGCGGCAACAATAGCACGGGCTGGTCCAACCCGGAGTACGACCGCCTCTGCGCCCTGGCCGCCAGCACGGGCGACACCGCCGTCCGTTACGCGGCTTATCAAAAGGCCGAGGCGATTCTGTCGGACGAAATGCCGATTATTCCAATTTATGTTTACAGCAATCCGCGGCTGATTCAACCCAACGTCCAAGGCTGGTATCCCAATCTGTTGGACTCGCCTGATTACAGGTCCATCTATCTGGCGCCGACAAGCCACTGACTTATGATTCGATTTGTCGCCCGCCGCTTTTTGGAAACCATTCCGGTCCTGTTCATCCTGGCGACGGTCACTTTCTTCATGATGCGCCTGGCCCCCGGCGGCCCCTTCGCTTCGGAAAAGCAGGCCAGCAAGGAAGTCCGCGCCCGCATGGACGCCCACTACGGCCTGGACAAACCGCTCTTCCAGCAATACCTCCTGCAAATGAGACATTTGTTGCAGGGGGACCTGGGTCCTTCCTTCAAATACCCCAGCCGCACTGTCAACGAGATTATTGCGCAGGCCTTTCCTGTCTCGGCCGAATTGGGTTTGGAGGCGCTGATCGTCGCGTTGGTTCTGGGACTGATGGCCGGCATGGCCGCCGCGCTCAAACAAAATACTTTCTGGGACCATTTTCCGATGTCTCTGGCCATGATCGGCTTGTGCGTGCCCACCTTTGTCATGGGGCCGCTGCTCATCTCCGTCTTCGCCCTGCACCTGGATTGGTGCAACGCGGCGGGCTGGTTTCTCCCGCGCGACCGCGTGCTGCCGGCGCTGACGCTGGGCGCGTTTTACGCCGCCTACATCGCCCGCCTGGCGCGCGGCGGACTGCTGGAAGTCCTGCGGCAGGATTTCATTCGCACCGCGCGGGCCAAGGGGGCCGGCGCGGCGCGCATTCTCTTCCGGCACGCGCTGCGCGGCGGGATGCTGCCGGTGGTTTCCTTTCTGGGACCGGCCATCGCCGGTTTGTTGACAGGTTCCTTTGTTGTGGAGACGATCTTCGGCATTCCCGGCCTGGGCCGTTACTTTGTGACCGCCGCCTTCAACCGGGACTATTGCATGATCATGGGGTCGGTGCTCTTTTACGCCGCGTTTGTCATCGTCATGAACCTGGTGGTGGACATCGTCCTGGTGTGGCTGAACCCCAAACTGCGCTTCGAATGATGCCGGCGCCCGCCCCTCAACTTGACGAGCCGATGGATGCCCAGCCCAGCGCGTCCTTTTGGCAGGACGCGTGGCATCGGCTGTGGCAAAACAAGCTGGCCCTCTTCGGCCTCTTCGTCGTGGCCTCGCTCTCGCTGGTCTGTTTTCTGGCGCCGCTGCTCTGCGCTCATGTCATCGGCTTTTCTTACCAGGAGCAGAACCTGGCTCTCGGCCCCGTGTCGCCCAATCGCACTCATTGGCTGGGCACCGACCCGCTGGGACGCGACGTGCTGGCGCGCCTGCTCTATGGAGGACGGATTTCCCTCATGGTCGGATTGTGCGCCACCGCCGTTTCGCTGGTCATCGGCGTGATCTACGGCGCTGTTTCCGGCTTTGCCGGCGGCAAGACCGATATGGTGCTGATGCGGATGGTCGATATTCTTTACGCGTTGCCGTTCACGATTTTCGTTATCCTGCTGACGGTGTTTTTCGGCCAGAATATTATTCTGCTCTTCGTGGCCATCGGCGCGGTCGAATGGTTGACAATGGCCCGGATTGTGCGGGGGCAGGTCATGGCCATAAAACAGCGGGAATTCATCGAGGCGGCGCGCGCGCTGGGATTGCGCCGGCGGCGAATTCTCTTCCGGCACATTCTGCCCAACCTGCTCGGCCCCATCATCGTCTTTGCCACCCTGACGGTGCCCGAAGTGATGCTGTTGGAAGCGTTCCTGAGCTTCTTGGGACTGGGCGTGCAGGCGCCGCACAGTTCGTGGGGGGTGCTGATTAAGGAAGGGGCCGAGGTAATGGAGGAATACCCGTGGCTGTTGACCTATCCGGCGGTGGCCATGGCCCTGACTCTGTTCTCACTCAATTTCCTGGGCGACGGCCTGCGCGATGCCCTCGACGTTCATGGCTCAAAGGATTGAACCCATGCCGCTCTTATCCGTCAACCAGTTGCGAATTTCCTTTCACACGCGCGCGGGCGTCGTTCGCGCCGTGCAGGATGTTTCCTTCCAAATCGAACGCGGCGAGGCTTTGGGCATCGTCGGCGAGTCCGGCTCCGGCAAGTCCGTCACTTGCTATTCCATTATGGGCTTGCTGCCGCAGCCGCCGGGGCGCATCGAAGGCGGGCAGGCGGTTTTTGACGGCGTCGATCTGCTGGCCCTTTCGCACCGCGGACTCAATAAGTATCGCGGCCTGCGCGTCTCCATGATCTTTCAGGACCCCATGACCTCACTCAATCCGTATCTGCGGATCGAGGAGCAATTGATCGAGCCGTTGCTCATTCACGAAAAAATGGACCGCCCCGCGGCCCGCCGGCGCGCCTTGGAGATGTTGGTCGCCGTCGGCGTAACCGATTCCAGCCATCGCCTCAGGATGTATCCGCATCAATTTTCCGGCGGAATGCGGCAACGAGTCATGATCGCCATGGCCTTGATCACCAAGCCCGACCTTCTCATCGCCGACGAACCGACCACCGCGCTGGATGTGACCGTGCAGGCGCAAATCCTCGACCTGATGAAAAAAATGCGGGAGGAACTGGGCATGGCCATCCTTCTCATCAGCCACGACCTCGGCGTGGTTTCCGGGTTTTGTGATCGCGTCATGGTCATGTACGCGGGCCGCGTCATGGAAAGCGCCAGGACGGCGGATTTGTTCTATGACACCAAGCATCCCTATACGCGCGCGCTGCAAAAATCAATTCCGGCCCTCCAGGTCAAGGGCCAGGAACTCTACACCATCGCGGGCGCGCCGCCGGACTTGCTGCATCCACTGGCGGGCTGCCCGTTCGCGCCCCGTTGCGGTTATGTTGTGGACTATTGCGCGCGGGAGGAAGTCGCGCCGCTGGAAGTGGCGCCCGCCCACGGCTCCGCCTGCTTGCGCGTGCAAAAGGAGAAGTTGCCGCTATGACCGCCCCCGAACCTTGCGGCCAGCCTTTCCTGCGCGTGGAAAATCTCAAAACGCATTTCCCCGTTGAGCGCGGGTTTCTTTTCCAGCATCGCGTCGGCTCTATCCGGGCGGTCGATGGCGTGTCCTTTTCCTTGCGTCAAGGCGAGATTCTGGGCCTGGTCGGCGAATCCGGCTGCGGCAAATCAACACTGGGCCGCACCATTCTCCAACTTATCCGCCCGACCGAAGGCGTGGTTGTGCTCAATGGCCGCAACCTGACGCAAATGCACGGTCAGGAACTGCGGGAAGCGCGCGCCGCCTTTCAGATGATCTTCCAGGACCCTTATGCCTCGCTGAACCCGCGCATGACCGTGTTCGATGCCCTCTCCGAGGCGTTGCAGGCTCACCGCGTCGTGCCGCGGTCGGAACTGTCAGCCCGCGTCGGCGATTTGTTGCTAAAGGTGGGCCTGCCGCCGCGCGCCCAGCGCAAGTATCCCCACGAATTCTCCGGCGGACAGCGCCAACGGCTGGCCATCGCCCGAGCCCTGGCCGTCGAGCCGCAATTGATCATCGCCGACGAACCGGTCTCGGCCCTGGACGTTTCCATCCAGGCCCAAATCATCAATCTGCTGGCCCGCATTTCGCGCGAGATGGGACTGACGCTGATCTTCATTTCACACGATCTTTCCGTGGTCAATTATATTTCAGACCGAATCGCGGTAATGTATTTGGGGAAGATCGTTGAAATCGGCCCAGCCACCCGCGTCTTTGAGCGTCCGCTCCATCCCTACTCCAAAGCTTTGATCAGCGCCATTCCCATCCCCGATCCGGTGCGCGAAGCCCGGCGCGAACGGGTGGTCCCGCCCGGCGACCCGCCTTCGCCGCTCAATCCGCCGTCGGGCTGTTCGTTTCATCCGCGTTGCGCGCACGCCCAGGAGCGTTGCGCGCGGGAGGTCCCGGTGCTGGAGCCGTTCACGGATCCGAGCCACCTGGCGGCCTGTCTGAGAACAAGAGAAATAAATTCCCATTGAGCATTCGCGCCGGGCAGATTAGCCTGCGCCTCGTGAATGTTTTTGTGACTGGCGGCGCCGGCTACATCGGTTCGGTCTGCGTCGAGGAACTCCTGGACGCGGGGCACGAAGTGACCGTTTATGACAATCTCACCGAGGGTCATCGCTCGGCGGTGGACAATCGCGCCGTCTTCATCCACGCCCGCTTGAGCGACACGGACAATATCCTGGAGGCGATCGGCGACGCCAAGGCGGACGCCATCGTCCATTTCGCGGCCAACGCGCTGGTGGGGGAGTCGATGGTCAATCCGTCCAAGTACTTCCGCAACAACGTCGGCAACGGCCTCAACCTGCTGGACGCGGCCGTGGCCGCGGGCGTCAAGAAGTTTGTCTTCAGTTCCACTTGCGCGACGTACGGGCCCCCCGACCGGGTGCCGATGACCGAGGACCTGCCGCAACGGCCCATCAGCCCGTACGGCGAATCCAAGTTGATGTTCGAGAAAATGCTCCAATGGTATGAGGTCATCCATGGCTTGGAGTTTGTCGCTTTTCGTTATTTCAACGCCGCCGGCGCCAGCGAAAGGTTCGGCGAACATCACCGCGTTGAAACCCACCTCATCCCCAATGTCCTGCGCGTGTCCCTGGGCCGGGCTTCCTCCTGCGAGATTTTTGGCACGGATTATCCGACGCCTGACGGCACCTGCATTCGGGATTACATTCACATCATCGACCTCGCCCAGGCCCATATCCTGGCCCTGCAACCGGGGCGGAAGGGCTTTTACAATTTGGGCAACGGCGACGGCTATTCCGTCCGCCAGGTCATCAACGTCTGCGAGAAAGTCTCCGGCCGCGCCATTCCCACCGTGGAGAAGCCGCGCCGTCCGGGCGATCCGCCCCGACTGGTGGCGGCGGCGCAAAAGGCCATGCGCGAACTGGGCTGGAAACCGGAATTCCCGCAATTGGATCAAATCGTGGCTTCCGCCTGGCGCTGGCACCAAGCTCATCCCGATGGCTACCCGGAGTAGGGCCACTTCTTCGCCTCCTATTCCCGGTTGAATTCGTGTCGTTTTTTCTGTGCGATTTTCAATCCGGCGGCTGCTATAAGTTGAATATGACGCCAGACAGCGAATTGCTCCTCCTCTATGCACGAACTCAGTCCGAGGACGCGTTTGCCGAATTGGTGCGGCGGCACGTCAATCTTGTCTATTCCGTCGTGCTGCGCCGGTTAAATGGAGACGCGCATCTGGCGCAGGACGCCGCCCAAACCGTTTTCACCGACCTCGCGCGCAAAGCATCGTCGCTTTCGCGCCGGACGACGCTAACGGGCTGGCTTTACACCAGCGCGCATTTTGCCTCCGCGGAAATCGTGCGCAAGGAGAGCAGGCGCCGCGGCCGCGAGGAGAAATTTATGCGCCAACCTGATTCCCAGACTGCGACCGACCCCGCTTGGCAGGAACTGCGGCCCGTCCTCGACGAAGTCATGCTCCAACTCAAGGAAACCGACCGTGAGGCGATATTGCTGCGTTACTTTGAGAACCGCCCGCTGGCCGAAGTCGGCGCGAAACTCGGCCTGCGCGACAATGCCGCACGAATGCGCGTGGAGCGGGCCTTGGAAAAATTACGCGCTCTGCTCGCCAAGCGCGGCATCGCAACGACATCGGCTCTTGTTGCAACCATCTCTGCCAACGCCGTCCAAGTTGCTCCAACAGCGATGGCCGCGGCGCTGGCAGCCACTTCCATCACGGCTGCGGGTACGGGAACCTTCACATTATTGAGTATTATGAACGCGACAAAACTAAAGCTCGGCCTCAGCACGCTCGTCATCGCCCTTGCGACTACCGCGCTAGTCACGCAGCATCAAGCCCAAAACAGGCTGCGCGCAGAAAACCAGTCGTGGCGCCGCCAGGCGGCGCAACTGCAAGCCGACAATGAAACACTTTCTAATCGGCTGGCAATGGCGCACGACTCCAGTTCGGCCCCCAACAGGCAATTGAAGGAATTGCTGCGGTTGCGCGCACAAGTCGGGCTGTTGCGCCAGAAAACAAATGAGTTGGGCAGGCTGAAACAGAATCACTTGCGGCGAACAGCAGATGATTCGCAAGCGTCAGAGGAAACGACTCCCGCCGAAGAACAGCAACGACAATCGTCGACTGCAAAGATGGGAGATGCCAGACTGCTCGTGCTGGGAGAACTGATCTATGCCGATCAAAATCAAGGCCAACTGTCCACGAACTTTGCTCAATTCTCCTCGTATTTGACAAACGCTGATCAAACGTTGACGGGCACCAATCATTTTGAATTGACTTACACCGGATCGATTAGCGGACTGACCAATCCAGCATCAGTGATTATGGTTCGGGAATCGCAAGCTTGGCCCACTCTCAACGGCAATTGGGCCAACACGTATGGCTTCATGGATGGCCATGCGGAAGTTCATGTTCAGGCCTCGGACAATTTTGACGCCTTTGAACAACAGCACTCGAATCCACCGCCACCAGATCAATAAAGCACGAACAAGACTAGCGTCCCAAAACGAGATGACGCAGTTTTTCACCCCATGCCCGATTGGCAAACATAAAGGCGTTCAGAGCATCGAGATTTTTCTCATGGGTGTCGAAACTAGGCTTCTTTGGTTGCGAGGCAAGTTCTTTCCAAAAGGTCCTTTTCAAACGGAGTTGGCGCGTATCCCAAACAACTCCTCAAAGGGCATCTGGGCTTCTCAGGAACTTCTTTTGTAACCAAACCTGCCCTTCCCGCGTATCCTCATTGGACAGATTGATATTTATATTTATGAAATGTCTTGTTCTTATGCTCGCCACCGCCGCCGCCGTCCTGACCGGCGCGCCGGTTGCTTTCGCCGTGCCCTTCAACCCCAAAGACGTCGCCGCCGACCCTGCCCTGCTCTTTCACGTGGATTGCGATGCGCTGCGCGCCAGTTCCGTCGGGCAATCCATCCTTTCCGAACCGGAAGTGGAGGATAAATTGGTGGCCGTGGGCGCGATTTTCGACTTTGACATCAGCAAGCAATTGCACGGCTTGACGATCTACACGACCGAAGGGCATCCCAAGGATGGCGTCCTGATCGTCTATGCGGATTTCGACCCCAACCGCCTGCTCATCCTGGCTAAAGCCGCAGACGGCTTCCAGAGCGTCACTAACGGCTCGCACGTCATCTACTCCTGGCTGGATGACAAGAAGAAAGCCAAAGATGGCGAGCGGCCGCGCCTTTGCGGCGCCATCCTGGGCCATCGCGTCATCTTTGGCCAAATCGAATCCCATCTTGCGGAGGCGCTGGACGTCATGGACGGCCATGCGCCCGCTTTTTCCAGCACCAAGGGCCTGCCTGGACCGGACCCAGGCGAATCGATCCTGTTGCAAGGCGAGTTGCTTAAATTTGAGTTCGACAGCGACGATGACAAAGCCGCCGTTTTCAAAATGTCCAAATCGGTACGCGTGAAATTGAGCGAAGTCGCCAACAACATGACCGCATCGGTCCGTCTTGAGGCCCCCGACGCTGAGACCGCGACCAAAATCGCCTCCATCGCCCAGGGTCTGCTGGCGTTGCTCGAATTGCAAAAGTCCGACACCAACGTCTTGAAGCTCGCCAACGCCATCGTCATCAAGCAGGATGGCCCCGCGGTGGGACTGAAGCTCTCGGAGCCGTCGTCCGCACTGATCGATATGATCAAAGAAGGACAGAAAAAGGCGGAACGCCAGGCGCAGGACGGCAAGCCGGGCGCCAATTCTCCACAAGAGAACAAGTAGTCTAAAAGTGCCGCTCGAATTCCAGTCGATTTCCGACGAGGACTTGGCCCGGCAATGCCAGGCCGGGGATCTCGCGGCGTTTGAGGAGTTGGTCCGCCGCTATGAAAATCGTATTTACTCATTCGTTTTCCAATCCTGCGGCCATGACGCCGACGCGCGCGAAGTCACCCAGGACACCTTCGTCCGCGCGTTTGAAGCCATCGCTCAATTTGATCCCCGCCGCCCGTTCGCGGCGTGGCTTTTCACCATCGCGCGGCGCAAGGGCATCGATTGCTTTCGCGCCAGGATTCCCGACGGCGGCCAGACGGTGCCGGAGAAGTTAGACCTGGACGACCCCGCCGAATTGCTCGCCCGCCGGGATGAGGCCCAGGCTTTGTGGCGCCGCGCCCGCGCGTCGCTGCCCGACAGCCAATTCCATTCCCTCTGGCTGCGCTACGCCGAGGACATGGACATCGCGGATATCGCCCGCGTCCTGGGCAAAACCCAAACGCATGTCAAAGTGCTGCTCTTCCGGGCGCGTCACACGCTGGGCTCCGAATTGGAAACCGCCCACCCGCCGTTCGTCCTGACCGCCAAAGGAGCAAACCTATGAAATCATGGTTGACAAAATTCAGAATCTCTGCCGCGCTGGATGCGGGCAAACCGTTGCCCCAATCGTTGCGCCAAAGAATCGCCACCGACCCGGAGCTGGAACGCTTCACCCGGCGAACGGAAGCTCTGGGCCGGGCCTTGCGGAGCGTGCCGCCTGCCGCACCGTCACAGCGCGATTCCATTATGCGCGCCGTTGGAGCTGCGGCACGACAGGAACAGCCGCGTCGCGCGCTGGCGCCATCGTGGCTGGCTGCGTCGGCCGCCGTCGCGGCGCTGGCAGTGATGTTGCTCTGGACGGCCTTTCATCGCCCGGCTTCCCCGGGCCCGCAGTCGCTGGACGGGGCGGTCATGGTTTTGCAAATGAGTGAACAGATGCCAGATGCCATGCCGAGGATGGTGATGGCCCCGTTGTCCGACGAGTGGGCGCGAGTGGACCGCGATTTGAAGGACACCACGCAGGTTCTGCTGGCCAGTTTTCCGTGAACATGACTTTTTGCGCCCGGCGCAATTGTGCTCTAGTATAAGCGGATGCGAACGGAGTCAGTGGCGCTGGCGCCAGAAGCCAGGGATGGGGCGGAGAAAACGGTTATGTCGATTCTCCTGGCTATCAGCTTTTCCCATTTGCTCAACGACACCATCCAGTCGCTGGTCCCTGCGATTTATCCGGTGGTCAAACAGTCCTTTCATCTCAATTTCACACAGATCGGTCTGATCACGCTGACCGGCCAGATGACCGCCTCCTTGCTGCAACCGCTGGTTGGGCACTACGCCGACCGCCGGCCCCAACCGTATGCGTTGGCGGGCGGCATGTGTTTCAGCCTTGGCGGCTTGGTGCTCCTCTCCACGGCGGGGAGCTTCCCGCTGCTGCTGCTTTCGGTGGCCTTGGTCGGAATCGGATCGTCGGTCTTTCATCCCGAAGCGTCGCGTCTGGCCTACATGGCAGCCGGGGGACGGCACGGATTCGCCCAGGCCCTCTTTCAAGTGGGCGGCAACGCCGGCAGCTCGTTGGGACCGTTGTTGGCGGCGATGATTGTCGTCGGCCAACACACCCAGGCGCGAGTGTTGTGGTTTTCCATCGCCGCGGTCGTCGCCATCGTGGTCTTGTGGAACGTGGGCCACTGGTACCGAAAAAACACGTTCTTGTTGCAACCGCGCCGCCGCCCTGAGCCGCGGGCCGGCCACGCGGCGCTCTCAAGCCGGAAAGTGGGATGGTCGATGGTCATTCTGGTCGCGCTGATGTTCTCCAAATTCTTTTACTTGGCGAGCATGGGCAGCTATTACACCTTCTATTTGATCGCCAAGTTTCATCTCTCGATTCGAAGCGCGCAGCTCTATCTTTTTGTGTTCCTGTTTTCCACCGCGGCGGGGACGCTCATTGGCGGGCCTATCGGAGACCGTTTCGGGCGCAAGTATGTCATCTGGGTTTCGATTTTGGGGGTGGCGCCGTTCACCCTGATGCTGCCCCACGCCAGTTTGTTTTGGACTGCGGCCCTGTCGGTCGTGATCGGTTTGATCCTGTCCTCGGCGTTTTCGGCCATCCTGGTTTATGCGCAGGAACTGTTGCCGGGCAAGGTTGGGCTGATCGCCGGCTTGTTTTTTGGCCTGGCCTTCGGGATGGGCGGACTGGGTTCGGCGGTGCTGGGACGTCTGGCTGATCTGACCAGTATCAGCTTTGTCTTCCAGGTGTGTGCGTTCCTGCCGTTGCTCGGCCTGCTGACCGGCTTCTTGCCACATCTTGGAGCCGCCGGCGCGAGCCGCCTGCCCAACCATCTGGATAAGGAAACATGATGTTTCGGCCCAATCCTTCTCCAAGTTTCTTTTTGAACCGCCAAATACGCCCCCGACGCAAAAAGTGTGAATTTTCGCTCATCACGATGCGTCTAATGCGTCTAATATCCTTGACCAAAGGCCTTATTTCACAATAATGATAGTAATGGAAATCTCATGTTGCCAACTGCTTGCGCGTATTTTGCGATTTTCGATTAAGTTCGTGCCGGCACTCGCTCTGGGATTTATTCTTCCTGCGCACAGTAACGCGGTAGAAAAATCTTCCGCATCCGAGCCGTCGAGCCGGAAAGTCAGTTATTACCATGAGATCCGGCCCATCCTCCAAGCCAACTGTCAGGGTTGCCATCAACCGGCAAAGTCCAAGGGCGGCTACGTGATGACAGATTTCAAAAAGCTGCTGGCAGGGGGTGATTCCGAGGGTGCGGGGATTGTCCCCACGCATCCGGACCAAAGTTCGATTTTAAAGATGGTCACACCTAAGGATGGCGAAGTGCGCATGCCGAAAGGCAAGACTCCCCTGGGAGATAACGAAGTGGCGTTGCTCCGTTCCTGGATTCATCAAGGCGCCGAGGACGACACGCCGGCAGATGCCGTGCAGCATTATGACACGCAGCATCCGCCGGTTTACTCGCGGCCGCCGGTGATTGCGTCGCTGGATTTTTCGCCTGACGGAAAACTGCTCGCGGTGGCGGGCTTTCATGAAGTGCTCTTGTACGAAATCAACGGCACCAAGTTGACCGGGCGACTTATCGGACTTTCGGAGCGGGTTCAGGCTTTGCGTTTTTCTCCCAACGGCCAGTGGCTGGGGGTCGCGGCGGGCAACCCGGCGCGAGAGGGTGAAATTCAAGTTTGGGATGTGGCCAAGCGCAAGCTCTCGATTTCGACCGTCATCAGCTACGACACCCTCTACGGCCTGAGTTGGTCCCCGGACAGCAAACTCATTGCCTTCGGCTGCCCGGACAATACGGTGCGCGCCATCGAAGCCACCTCGGGAAAACAAGTCATGCAGATGGGCTCGCACTCGGATTGGGTGATGAGCACGGCGTTCTCGACGAAAGGGGATCACGTGATCTCGGGCGGGCGCGACATGAGCGTGAAACTCACCGAGATCGCTGAACAGCGATTTGTGGACAACATCACCTCCATCACCCCCGGCGCGTTGAAGGGTGGAGTGATGGCTTTGGCGACGCACCCTAAGTTTGATGAAATTGTTGCCGGCGGGTCGGATGGGATGCCCAAAGTGTATCGCATCTTTCGTGAGGTCAAACGCGAAATTGGCGACGACGCGCAATTCATCGCTGATCTTTTCCCGACCACCGGCCGCGTCTTCAGCGTGCGTTTCAGTGCGGATGGCAAGCGCATCGCCTATGGCGGCGGCTTGGACCGCGCTGGCGAATTGGTCGTCTGCAGCTACGATTTTACCAATGAGGTTCCCAAAGCGTTGCGCGACCTCATGGGCAAAGTCCCCGGGAACCGCAAACCCGAAGAACAGAAGCAACTGGATGATTACAAGAAACAGGGTATCCACGAAATCGCTCGCGCCGCAGTCCCGCAATCGGAGATTTATTCCGTGGCCTTCAGTCAGGACGGCAACGTGGTCGCGGCAGGCGGTTCCGATGGAATGGTGCGTCTTTTCAGTGCGACCAACGGATCCGTGATCAAGGAGTTTCTCTCCGTGCCCATTACCAAAGGCGCTATGGCGGCAACCCGTCCAGCGTGGGCCCCTGCTGCCGGCAAGAACATCGAGCCTGCCATCACCCCCGAACCTTTGCCGGCACAGGGCAAAATAGCCGCGCTGGAACTGCAGCCGGAACAAATTAAATTGGGCAGCCCCAACGACTACGCACAACTTCTGGTGACTGCGCGTCTGGATTCGGGTGAGGCCGTTGATGTGACGCGGTCTGTAAAGTTCACCCTCAAGCCGGAACTGGCGGCCGTTTCTTCTCGCGGAGTTTTGCAGCCGCTCAAGAACGGCAAAGGCAAACTCGTCATCACTCTGGAGGGAAAGAGCATGGAAGCGCCAGTGGAAATTGCCGGACTCGGCAAGGGTTACCGCGCCGATTTTATTCGTGACGTCGCCCCGGTCATCGCTCAACTGGGGTGCAACGCGGGAACTTGCCACGGGGCCAAGGAGGGCAAGAACGGCTTCAAACTTTCGTTGCGCGGATACGATCCAGAAACCGACCTGCGCGCCCTCACGGATGATCTGGCTTCGCGCCGTGTCAACCTGGCTTCACCCGATGACAGCCTCATGCTTTTGAAAACGGTGGCGGAAGTTCCACACGAGGGAGGACGCCGCACGACAGTCGATACCAAGTATTACCAGATTCTACGTCAATGGATCGCCAGCGGCGCGACACTCGACATGAAGTCACCGAGGGTGGTCAAAATTCAAGTTTTTCCGCAAGACGCAGTTGTGCAAACGATTGGCTCACGGCAGCAGATGCGTGTCGTGGCCAGCTACGCTGACGGAGCCGTGCGCGATGTGACCTCAGAGGCATTCGTCGAAAGCGGCAATACCGACGTCGCCACCGCTGAAAAGGGAGGACTCATCACCACGTTGCGACGAGGCGAAGCGCCGGTGCTGGCCCGCTACGAAGGCAATTACGCGGCTACCACTTTGACCGTGATGGGAGATCGCGGCGGCTTTGTCTGGAAGGAACCGGTGACGTGGGGAAAAATTGACCAACTCGTCTCGGCCAAGTGGCAGCGCATGAAAATCGAGCCTTCCGAAGTTTGCACCGATCTGGAATTCATTCGCCGGATTTATCTCGACCTGACCGGCCTGCCGCCTTCGCCAGAGCAGGTTCAGGCCTTCCTGGATGACTCCCGTGAGATGCGTGTCAAACGCGATGAATTGATTGACCGGCTGATTGGCAGCGCCGATTACGTGGATTTTTGGGCCAACAAATGGGCCGACCTGCTCCAGTGCAACAGCAAGTTTTTGGGCAGTGAAGGCGCCGAATCGTTCCACAATTGGATTCGCGCCGAGGTCGAGAAGAACACGTCTTACGACCAATTTGCCAGGGAGATTCTCACCGCGTCTGGTTCGAATCGCGAGCATCCCGCCGCCAGCTACTGGAAAATTCTCCGCACTCCCGCCGAGACGATGGAGAACACCACGCAACTCTTTCTCGCCACCCGCTTCAACTGCAACAAGTGTCACGACCATCCATTCGAGCGCTGGACGCAGGACCAGTATTATCACCTTGCCGCCTACTTCGCACAGGTCTCATTGAAAGAAGACCCCAAGAGTGAGGATAGGAAAGTCGGCGGCAGCGACGTTGAAAGTGCCCAACCTCTCTTTGAAATGGTGGAGGACGAGTCGCAGGGGGATGTTACGCACATCCGCACCGGCAAGATCTCGCCCCCGGCGGTTCCATACGCGGCCAAGCATGAGTCAAAGGAGAAAGCCACCCGTCGGGAGGAACTTGCCTCTTGGATCACCTCGCCGGACAACCGCTTTTTCGCCTCCAGTTACGTCAATCGTCTCTGGGGCTATCTCACCGGGGTGGGGATCATTGAGCCGCTGGACGATACCCGCGCCGGAAACCCTGCTCGAAATCCAGCCCTGCTCGAATATCTCACGCATGAGTTCGTGGACAGCGGCTTCAATGCGCGGCACCTCATCCAAATCATCTGCAAATCGCGCGCCTACCAGCTCTCCATCCGCCCGAACAACTGGAACGAAGACGACAAGGTGAATTATTCTCATGCCATGGCCCGCCGGCTTCCGGCGGAAACGATTTTCGATGCCGTCTTCCGTGTCACCGGCAGCACACCGCAAATCTCCGGCGCCAAGCCTGGCCAGCGCGCCGCGCAATTGTCGGATGTGACCATGGATGCCGGCAGCGGCCTGCTGGCCACGTTGGGACGTCCGGCCCGCCAAAGCACCTGCGAATGCGAGCGCACTAGTGACTTGGGCCTGGGCTCCGTCATGGCGCTCCTGGGTGGACCGACTATTTCGGCGGCCATCAACGAGCCGACAAACGCTCTCGCAAAACTGGTCGAATCGGAAAAGGACGACCGGAAATTAATCAACGACGTCTTTCTGCGTGTGGTCAACCGGCCCGCAACCGAACCGGAAACCAAGAGCGTTATCCCTTTGCTCTCTTCCGTAGGCAACGATAACACCGTTGTCTCCAATGAACTCAGCGCCTTGGAGGTGGTGATGGCGCCCAAGATCGTGGAACTTCAACACCAGCGGGAAGAAGACATCGCCAAAGCCAAGACCAATCTCGGAACGTATGACGAAATGACGAAGAACCTTCGCGCTCAACTCGAGGAAAGGCGCCAGTCGGAACTGGCGCTCACGCAGCGTGAGTTGAAAGAATACGAAAAGTTGCTGCCCGCCCAGGCCGCCTTCTGGGAAACGAAAAGCAATCCGGCGGAAACCAAAGCAGTCTGGGAGCTGATAACGCCGCAACAGATTTCGGCCACCGGTGAAGTCAAACTGGCCCAACAAAGCGATGGTTCGATAACGGCTTCGGAGGGGAAAAGCCCGTCTGAGTATGTGATCGTGGCCGCTTCGCCATTGACCAATATCACGGGCGTGATGCTCGAAGTCTTGGCGGATGAAAGCTTGCCGGGATTCGGGCCTGGCCGGCACAACGACGGCAATTTTGTTTTGAGCGAGTTGGAGTTGAAGTGGGCTGTGAGCACTAATGCACCGGACACGTCCGCCAAATTCGCCGATGCCAGGGCGGATTATTCGCAGCCCGATTATCCTGTCAAACAAGCCATTGACGGCAAGGTTGAGAGCGGAAAGAACGGTTGGGCCATAGCAGGCGCGCCCAATATCCAGCGCCACACCGCCACGTTTAAGCTGGAGCATCCCATTGCGAGCACCAACGGAGTGGAGCTGCGCTTTGTTTTGGAGCAGCATTATGGCGAGGATTTTTTGTTGGGTCGGTTCCGGCTCTACCTCACCACCAGCGGGGATCCGCTGGACTTCGGCTTTCCCGAGCGTGTGGTGCAGGCCGCGCGCGCACCCGCTGGGGAGCGCAAGCCGGAGCAGGCGTCGGCCATTCTTGATTTCTATCGGAATTCTGACGGCGATTTTTGGAAGCGAAAGCAGGCTGCCGTCAAGGCCGCCGAACCGCTGGCGGTGGATCCTAAATTCACAGAACTGCAGAACGCACTGAACCAGGCCCAGGAACCCATCCATCTCGATCCGGGCCTCGTACAACTGCGCGAAGACGCCAAAGCCAGCGGCCGGCAAAATGAAAACAAACGCTTAACCGTGGTGCAGGATTTGACCTGGGCGCTGATCAACAGTCCGGGTTTCCTGTTTAACCATTAACCCAATTTCTATGGCCCCAAACTCCCAGCTTAAATAAACATTATGATTAGAATCCCCGGCGGCACATGCAGTGACCTTTGTGATCCTCAGCTAAAAATGACGCGCCGCGACTTGCTGCGGGTCGGCGGGGCCAGCATTCTCGGCCTTTCACTGGGGTCGCTCTTCAAGTTGCAGGCCTTGGCGGGTGAGCCGGGCCAACTCGCCGGAGGTCCCGGCTGGGGTTCGGCCAAGAACGTCGTGATGATCTATCTCCAGGGCGGACCCAGCCACCTCGATTTATGGGACCCCAAGGAAAACGCGCCCGACAACATTCGCAGCGTTTTCAAGCCGATTCCGACGAAAATTCCGGGCGTCAACTTTACTGAAATTCTGCCGCAGTTGGCAAAGGTAAACGACAAGTTCACGATGATCCGCTCCATGGGCTACACGCCCAACGGACTGTTTAACCACACCGCTGCCATTTACCAGATCATGACGGGTTACACGACCGACAAGGTCAGCCCCTCCGGCCAGCTCGAGCCTCCGGACCCAAAAGATTTTCCCAACTTCGGTTCCAATATCATCCGGCTTCGGCCCATGACCGAACCCATGCTTCCTTTCGTGGTGATGCCTCGACCGCTCCAGGAATCCAATGTAGTCGGCAAAGGCGGCAGCGCGGGTTTCCTTGGCAAGTCCTTCGAACCTTACAGGCTTTTCCCGGACGGCGACGACATGGACATGAACAAAATGGATCGCATCCGGGTCGATGACCTGAAGTTGCCACCGGAGGTTTTTTCGCTCCGCCTCCAGCGCCGCGCTCATTTGCGTGAGGCGGTCGAGGCCGCCACGCCCTACATCGATAAAGCGGTGGAAAACTACAACTTGGACGACTATTACCAGCGCGCCTTGAACCTCATTATCTCCGGCCGCGCTCGCAAAGCGTTCGATCTGACTCAGGAATCAGAGAAGATGCGCGACCGCTATGGCAGAAACACATTCGGTCAAAGCTGCCTGCTGGCCCGGCGCTTGGTCGAAGCCGGCACGCGAGTGGTGGAAGTGATCTGGCCTAAGGTCGCCAACTCGGACAACCACTCCTGGGATCAGCACTCCGACCTGACCACACGCATGAAAGACCGTTCCGGCCCCATGCTGGATCAAGGCCTGGCGGCGTTTTTCGCCGACATGGATGAACGCGGATTGCTCAAGGAAACGTTGGTCGTGGCGATAGGAGAATTCGGGCGAAGCCCGCTGAAAGGCGTGAGCACCTCCGGCAATACCAACAGTGCCGATGGCCGTGATCACTGGCCTTATTGCTACACCTCGATCATGGCGGGCGCTGGAGTCAAGCGCGGCTATGTCCATGGCAAGTCCGATAAGACTGGCAGCAGCCCGACCGAGGACCCCGTCCACCCAACCGAATTGCTCGCCAGCGTTTACCACGCATTTGGCATCGACCCGGAAACGATCGTTTACAACCATTTAAAGCAACCGCGCGAACTGGTGAAGGCAAAAGCGGTCACAAAGCTATTTGCTTGAATTGAACCACGTCAATGTCCGAAGGCAAAGGCTCTGGCGCACGGGGTTAGAGTCAGTTCGTCAGGTCGAGGCGCTGCAATTTGTGTTCGACAAACCGTCTCTTCACCGGCAGACTTTCAGGGCATGGATTCATTCAGCCGGATGCGATTGGCAAGGAATTACACGCGAATAAGGGTTTCGCGAGCATGGAAACGGTTTGCCGCCGGATTGGCGATGGCAGCGTTACTCGCGTCGGCGCGACACGCAATGGCCGACTTGCCGTCCCCGGCAAATGATGCTGACGCCCTTCTTAACCGCGTGGTCAAGGCCGATGATGACGGGTTGGCGGTTCTTGTGGCGCAGAATGGGAAGATCCTGTTCGAGAAAGGCTACGGACTTGCGGATCTGGAGCATCATGCGACCGTCACCACGGAGACCAAATTCCGCATCGGGTCGATCACCAAGCAGTTTACGGCGACGGCGATTTTGAAATTGCAGGAGGAAGGAAAACTGAGCGTGAATGACAAGTTGTCAAAATACATCCCTGATTTTCCACGCGGAAATGAAGTCACCCTGCATCATTTGCTGACCCACACCTCCGGCATTCACAGCTTCACCAGCAAGCCGGGCTTTATGCTCCTGGTGACTAATGCCGTCACGACCGAGGACCTCATCGAGTCATTTAAGCAGGACCCTTACGATTTTGATCCGGGAACGAAATGGCTTTATGACAATTCGGGCTACGTGCTGCTGGGCTACATCGTGGAAAAAGTTTCCGGGGAAACTTACGGGGCTTTTCTGCGCGAGAACTTCTTCCAACCGCTGGGGATGACGAACACCGGCGTCCATCGTTCCGGCCTCGCCATGGCGCGTGAGGCGCTTGGTTATAGCTACGAGGATGGCAAATTCAACCGGGCTTTGAATTGGGACATGTCCTGGGCGGGCGGCGCGGGAGCGCTCTATTCCACGGTAGAAGATTTGTATCGCTGGAACGAGGGCGTTTTCAACGGCAACGTGCTGCAGGAGGCGAGCCTCAAAGCGGCCTTCACACCGGTCAAAACCAAGGAAAACCAGGACGATGATTCGGGGAATGGTTACGGTTACGGTTGGGGTGTCGCCATGTTGCGAGGGCTGCGGGAGATTTCGCATGGGGGAGGATTACAAGGATTTAGAAGCTTCTTGTTGCGGCTGCCAAAGGAAAACTTCACGGTTGCCATCTTGTCCAATTCCGAGCCGGGGACACCGGATGTCAAGCCGGACCATTTGGCGCATGAACTGGTGGAAATTTATCTGAGTGACAAGCTCGCACCCCGCCCGGTGGCGAACAAGGAAGTTTCGCCGAAAGCTTTCGATTCGGTTGTAGGCCGTTACGACTACGGAGGCCCGATTATGACCGTGACCAGGGAGGGCGACCATTTGTTCGCGCAAATCGGCGGCCAGCCGAAACTTGAAATCTTCGCCACATCAGCGACAGAGTTCTTTTGGAAGGCGGTGGATGCCCAGATCACGTTCATGAAAGACGAGAGCGGGACGGTTATCAAGGCGGTCCACCACCAGAACGGCATCATCATCAACGCGCCGCGACTAAAGGATTTGGCAGAAGCGAAAATCGATCCGGCGGTTTACGACAGCATCCTGGGCAAATACGACTACGGCCAGGGCAAGATGATTATGACAGTCACGCACGAAGGGAACCAGTTGTTCGCGCAACTGACTGGCCAGCCGAAATTCGAGATATTTCCCAAGTCGGAAACGGAGTTTTTTTGGAAGGTGGTGGATGCGCAGGTCACCTTTGTGAAGGATGAAAAGGGAAAAGTGACCAAAGCGATTCATCATCAAGGCGGTCAAACAATCGACGCGCCAAAGATAGAATGACCTTTCCAGGCCACATTTCCAGCACAACCGTCATCTGCGGAACAGATGTAAACCGCACGCTTCGCGGCCGGCTGTGATGGCGAGCTTGCCATGACGGCCACTTGAACCTCAGGGGCCTTTGTTTGACTAACCGCTGGCCGAGCCTGCGCCACAGTTTTGGACGCTGACTGAACGGCAACGCTGTAAGGCGTGCTGGCATGGGTAACTTTGATTAAGCCGCTTCCGGCCTGCGCCGGCAACGCAGCCAGCATTCCGAGAACCAAAACCGCTCCCATTGTGCATTTGAGGCTTCTTGCATTCATACTAAGATCTTTCTCTCTGAAGCGAACGATGAGTTCGTTGTAAATTGCGATTCAGATGATTTCATGCTCACAACATAACCGTCTTACCAGCAACTGTCTGTAGGTAGCTGCCTAAACCTTTTTGGGGTCTGTAGCACATTTTGTGG
>PLIU01000403.1 GCA_003140095.1 Verrucomicrobiales bacterium
CACGTCACAGCCGCGCAGTCAAATCCGGTCAAACCCGGTCAAACCCAATCCAACCAAAATCCAACCCAATCAAACCCAATCAAACCTTGGTCAGACAGAAAAGGACGGAAGGGACAAAGGGGACAAAGGGGACAAAGGCGAGCGGGTTAATGCCCAATAAAACCGAATCAAGCCCGATCAAACCAAATCAAACCTGTCCGAGGCAAAAATAGACTTGCCGGAGGCGAAAGAGGGGGCTATGCAGGCTGGTCAAAACCCTGTCAGAGCCAATCAGATCCAGCCAAACACACTTCCGCCGCCTCCGCCAGACGGCTTCCAGGCTCCCGCCAGGTTTCGGACAACATGGCCCACAAATCGATGCGACAAGGACGAGCGCGCTCCCGAAAAAGTCGCTTATGTTTTGTGCGTTTTTGCCTGTCAGGTTTTTCCCCTTGCGTTTTGCGAGGGAAACCCTTATACTATGTTTGAGTATGAGGATTTTAGTTCAAGATGCGGTCAGGGACGTCTATTTCGATGGCGTCGATTGGAACGAAAATGCGGCCCAAGCCAAAGACTTTGAGAACGTGGCCCAGGCCGAAACCTGCTGCCACGAACACGAATTGTTCACGGCCCTGATCGTTGTCAAGTCTAATGATGGCCGTCATGACATCAGCTATCCGGTCGGCGACCGCAATGCCTTGCTGGTGTCCAAACCGGCCACCACCGAAATCAAAAGCCTCTACTGATTCCCCCGCCCTTGCCGCAGGCCGCTTCTTTGTTCTGGAATCCGCGCCTGAATCCTCAATGCTGTGGCCGTGCATCTGGCTTATCTCAAACTGCGAGACTTTCGCAATTACGGACGTTTGGAGGCCGATTTCGCGCCCGGCTTCCATCTTCTGCTGGGCGACAATGCCCAGGGCAAAACCAACATTCTGGAAGCCATTTACCTGCTGGCCACCTTGCGCTCCTTCCGCGGCGTCGGGGGCGCGCAACTCATCCGGCACGGCGGCAAAGGCTATTTCGTCGGCGCCCGAATCACGGCGCGCACCGGCCACGAGATCAAAATTTACTGGTCCGCCGCCGAGCGCCAACTGAGCCTGGACGGCAAGCCCGTGCGCAAGCTGGGCGATTACCTCGGGACGTTGCGCGCGGTGGTCTTTTGCACCGAAGACGTGCAATTGATCAAAGGCGCGGGCCGGTTGCGGCGGCGGTTCCTGGACTTGCTCCTGAGCCAGACGCACCCCGTTTATCTCCCCTTGTTGCAACGCTACGCCGCCGCCTTGCGTTCGCGCAACGCCCTGCTCAAGCAATTCGCGCCCGATCCCGCTGCGCTGGAAGGATTCACCCGCCAATTGATCGAAGCCGGCACCGAGTTGATGAGATTCCGCCAAGAGTTGTTGCCCAAGATCGTGCCCCTGGCCGTCGAGTCCTACCAACGCGTGGCCGGCGCGGCGGAAACATTCACTCTGGAATACCAACCCTCCGTCCGCCACGATTTCGCCGTCGAGCTGGCCCTCAACCGCGCGCGGGAGAAGGCTCTGCGCTCGACCCTGCTGGGTCCGCACCGGGACGAATTGCAACTGCGTTTGGATGGCAAATCCGCCGCCCACTACGCCAGCGAAGGGCAAAAGCGCTCCATCGCCATCGCCTTGAAAATGACGCAGGCGGAGTATCTTTCGGCGGTTCACGGAGCGCCGCCCGTTTTGCTCATCGACGACATCATGGGAGAACTGGACGCCAAACGCCGGGCGGGATTCGTGCCATTGTTAAACCGGGCGCGGGAGGCGCGCAGCCAAGTATTCATGACCTGCACGGAAGAGAGTTGGCCGCGAGAATTGGGCCGGGCTCTGCAACGCTGGGAAGTCAAGTCGGGAACATTGCGTCAGGCCCCAGTCCCGTCGTGAATACCGGGCCGGACACGGCTGCGGAAGCCGGCGGCGATTTTCCCAAAATTTTCACGCTTGCAATTTGGCGCGAGAGCCATGAAGATAGAGGGCGCTAAGTAAGCGAGCGTAGCTCAGTCTGGTAGAGCGTCACCTTGCCAAGGTGAATGTCGAGGGTTCGAATCCCTTCGCTCGCTCCATTTTATTTCCAGCCGTTTTTTCCGCCTAACCCACTCGAAATCAACGGCCCTGCCTTGATGGCCGGTGGCCGACTCCAACGCCCTCACCCTTCCAAAAGTGACTTTCATGACGTTTTCATGACTGGACGGGGTGCCGCACGCCTCAAAAATTCTGTTCTGGGAGGGTGTGATGAATAAATCTGCTTTCCCCAAGTCGGTGGAATATCGCGGCAACAAAGCCGCGATCTACCTTCAGAACCAACGTGGCTACCAACGCTACGAAGTCCGCTTTTACGATGTGGACGGAGCGAAGCTGCGGTTGACCTTTACTAACTACGAGGCCGCCAAGCAATTCGCCGAAGCGGCGCTGCGCGAGATCGCGCAGAACCGCTCGAACTTCATCACCCTGCGAGGACAGCAAGCCTACGACTACCAGGAGGTGGTCAAACTGCTCTCGCCGACCGGGCTTTCCGTCAGGGACGCCGCAAACGTGGTGGTCGAAAGCCTTCGGCTGCTGGCGGGCAATACCGGAATCTTGGAAGCAGTAAAATACTACATTGACAACCGCCCGCGAAAATCGCCGGACATCACCGTTAGGCAGGTCGTGGACGAGTTGTTGGACTTAAAGCAGCGCGAAGGCGCGGTCGGCCCCTTGCACCTGCGCGACCTGCGCAACCGTCTGGGACGTTTTGCCGAGAAATTTAATTGCGCCATCCGCAAAATTAGCTCACCCGCTATCCGCGAATACATCCTCGAACAACCCGTGGGCGAACGAACCCGGCACAACCTGCGCACGACGCTGGCCATGCTGTTCAATTTCGCCGCCAGTGAAGGTTATCTGCCCGCCGATCACAAAGGGGTGCCGCGTCCGGCTAAGCGCCGCCGGGCCAAGCTCGCCGTGCTGGTGTTCAGCCCGGAAGAAATGTCGAAACTGCTCAATGCGGCCAGCGGTGACCAACTGGTGGCCCTCGCCATCTGCGGCTTTGCCGGGGTTCGCGCCGAGGAAGTTAAGCGCCTGCAATGGGAACACCTGAACTTCGAGGAAGGGCACATCGTCGTGCCGGATGCGGTCGCCAAATGTGAGGAACGTCGCATCGTGCCGATGGCCGAAAATCTTCGCGCTTGGTTGCTACCGCTGCGCCGCGACTCCGGGCCGGTGTGCCCGTTCGCCAACCTCGCCATCGTGTTCCAGCGAACCGCCAAGCGGGCGGGCATCGCTTGGAAGCGCAACGCGCTGAGGCACTCCTTCATCAGCTACCGAGTCAGCCTGACCAAGAACGTGGCGCAGGTTGCCTTTGAGGCAGGCAACTCCAGCGTCATGGTATACAGGCACTACTTAAAGTGCGTGTCCGAGCCGATGGCGCACAAGTGGTTCAACCTGTTCCCGTCGGATTCAGAAAAGATCATGCCCCTGCCGCAATTTGAGTATACAGAAATGTTACCCACCCAAAAAAACGCATAGGAGCAAGTGAAGGCGTCATCTCCGGGGGCCGTCGATGTTGTCGGCAGCCTCTCGTGATTTTCTGGGCTGCCGCCGCCAGCAAGGTTTTCTGTTCTTGAGGTTGATGAATGAATCAACCGCCAGATCGAACTGGGCTGATGACATCTACATCTCGAAATTGGAAATGGCGAGACGCTTGGATGTCAGTACTCGCACCATCGAAATCTGGATGCGCCAGAACAAAGTGCCGTTTGAAAAGATCGGGCGCACCGTGCGGTTCCATTGGGGCGACGTGCGCACCTATCTTTCGCGGCGGAATCACGTCGCCGCGCAACCACAAGATCAACTGCGGCCAAGCGAAGGCATAAGTGCCCGGTTGCAGGAATTGGCAAGGTCGATTCGCCAACCTTACCAGCGACGCGTTGGCGTCAAAGTGCGTTCAGCCACCCGGTCCGGCGCTTCTAAAGTTGTCAGACGCGGCACGAGTTCCAGATGAAGCACGCAGGAGTTAGGTGATGTATACGCGTTTGGTGTGTCGCGTGGCCAACCTATGTTTCGTCACATTTTCCATCGGGTCCGGTGGAGTTCACGTTCTTACAAGTGAGCGCACGTATCTAAGTGCAGGCAGTGGAATGCCTATGATCGGTGCAACTGCAATTTTAATTTCGGGCCGCTGTCGTCAGTGTCGCTGCCGATGCGAATTTTCATCGCTGGCGATGGCGGCTCGATTCTCCCCACCGCTAACCCGGACGCGACGACCTGATGGTCCAACGCGCCTATGTGGAGCGGTGCCGCAGGATGCGACTATGCCCACAACCCACAAGTCGGCACCAATCACTAAGTCCCGCAGTAGATCGCAAAATCATCGCCTGTTAAATGGAATCTATAACGTAAGAGACAACAATTGGTACTGCATTCCAAACGAGCACAGGTCAGTTCCTGAATTGCCTCAGTCTGATGAAGACTGCGACGTATTGCGCCAGCGTACGGCTCGCCATTATCTGAACTACACCAGCCTCCCCGAGCTTCGGGCCAATTTGGAAATCCTGACGTATGGCCAACAGAACTTGCTGCTCAGCACCGTGAATCGCATCGAAGCTTTTCCACGGAGGTTTGCCCGTGAAGGTCAACAGTACGCAGAAACGGCGGACCTTATCCTGATGGCCGATGCCCATCTCAGCAAAGAGTTCTGCCTGTGCGGCGTTTGTGGGCGGCGGTGCCTGCGGTGGAGAATCTGCCCAGCCTGCTGCCATCTGAAGCGCATGGTGATTCTAAAGAAGTACCTGCCGATGTTGCTGAGCGGCCTTTTTGATCGCGCCTGTTTTCGAACCCCCACGCGGAGAACGCGTATACGATACAAATTCCGGTCACTTCCGAAAGACTCGGTTCTTCATGTGTGGCGGACTTGAAATCCCGCCCTGAAAAAATGAACGGAACACGTAAGAGTAAAGTTTGCAGCCGCTCCGTGCGGCGCGGAAAGTGGGCTTCCCGTTCGCCTGATTTCACCGCGTTGCCGGGGCGGTTTGCGTTTCGAACCTGAAATGAAAAAATCAAACATAGCAATGGAGTGGCCAACATTGGTTCGGCCTCTCCGGCAAACCACTCTTGCTGGCAG
>PLIU01000107.1 GCA_003140095.1 Verrucomicrobiales bacterium
CTGCCGGGAATCGTGACGCTGCCCAGGCCGGTGGCACCGAACGCAGCCGTCGCCCCGATGCTGATGACGCTGTCGGGAATCGTGATGCCGTAGAGTATGCTGCCACCAAACGCTCCTGCCCCGATGCTGGTGACGCTATTTGGAATCGTGACGTTGGTCAGGTAGTTACAGTCATTGAATGCACTATCCCCGATGCTGATGACGCCATTCGGGATGGTGACGTTGTTCAGGCCGACACCATCGAACACACCGTCCCCGATGGTAGCGATGCTGCCGGGAATCGAGACGTTTGTCAGGCCATACCAATCAAGAAACGCTTCCTCCCCGATGTTGGTGACGCTGTAAGGAATCGTGATGCTGTCAGCGCCGTGATAGATCATGTTCGTGCCGATGCTGGTAACCAGCAATCCGTTGATCGCGTCTGGAATGATAACCGCGCCGCCACCGGAGAAACCGATGATGTTGATGGCGCCGCCATTGGTCGTGTAACTGAATTGGTCTGGCGCCGTTGACATTACGGCCGGCAAACCGGCAAAAGTGGCGCTCCAGTTTGTCGTGTCGGCCAAATAATAGACCGTCGCATTGCTGTCGGAGTTGAACACGCTCGCATCCGCGCTGGGAGCGTTGCCGTTGAAATAGACACTGGCCAGGTTGGTGCAGTCCGCAAACGCATCCTCCCCGAGATTGGTGACGCTGCCGGCCGTGATGACGCTGATGAGGCTGACGCAACCCTCGAACGCCTCGGCTCCAATGCTGCTGACGCTGCCAGGAATCACGACCATGGTCACTCCTGTGCCGGCGAACACTTCATTCGTCCCGCCACTGCCGATGCTGCTGACCGTCAAACCGTTGATATTGGTTGGAATGTTGACTGCCCCTCCAGGTCCGTGATAACCGGTGATGGTGATGGTATTAGTATTGCTGGCATTGACGCTGTAATCGTAACCATCACCTGATCCTGATTGGGCGTGGACCGCGGCCGGTGTGGCCAAGAGCAGCAAACCCAAAAGCGAGCGGAGGATCCTTCCCATAATTGAAGCATTCTCGGGCCTTCCGTGGTCGAGGCAAGACAATACGGCTGCAAAAGCTCCTGCGTCCGGTTTGCTTGCGGCAGTCGCCAGCACCAGGACTCAGGGAAAGCCCGGCCCGTAGTAGCGGACGGAGTAATTGGTCCACTGCGGATCGCTGAAATAAAAACTGTTGCTGAGCGTAAGCGACAGGAGCGGAACCCAAACGGGGCTGGCCAGATTGGTGCAGGCTTCCAGCATGATGGGGATATTATTGGTTCCGCCGTTGGTGAAATCCCCCTCTTGGACGCACCAATGCAATCCCCCCGCTCAGAAAGCCGCAACCAAGCACTCCGTAACCTGCCTGCCACGGCCATGGGGATCTAAGGTAAGACTCTATAAACCCAAGCACGCAAAACACCGCCATGGCAAACAGTGCCAATGCTCCCAGTGATTTGCTGCTGTCTCCTCTTCTGCGCAATATTGCGACCCCTCCCGTCAGCAAGCCGCAACCAAGTGCTGCGGCCCCAACACTCTGCCACGGAAAGTAGATGTAGTATGACTCTATTAGCCGAAGGACGCAAATCATGACGCCGGCGAACAGCGCCAATGCTCCCATGGTTCGCGCAAGCGTCTGGCGCAACAACAGATGCATTGCGCCTGCCAGAGACCCGATTCCGCAAATGCCATATAAACAATGCCAGACGCTGAACCAGCCGGCCTCGAACGACGCCAAAAATCCAAAAACGCAAAACCCTGTGACACAAAGCAGCACAGCCGCTGCGACGAATTTCATGATAATTGTGAATGTTTTCATGCCCGCTACTCTACCAAGCCGAACGCAACAGCGTTAATCGATACTTTTTGTCCTTCCATTGATATTTTCGATACCGGATTTCATCGAGTCGAAAATCCTCCTGCGAAAGGAGGCATATTTGACAATGCAAAATGATAATCCTGTGCTCGAACTTATTAGCCAGAAATGGACGAGTGCATGCTAACCTTGTGGTTGCCGCAATGGGGTTTTGCCGGCTGGGGCCCCAACCACTACCACATGGAATATAAATGGCCGGTGGCCCGATTGGATGGAGCGCCGTGGTGGGAACACATGCCAATTCGTGCCGGCTATTTGCGAGCTTCCTCTGGCTGGAGATATTTGTCCAGCCACTCCGCCCAGCGTCGCCAGACGTCGCGCGAGCGGACCGGGTCCCCTGGGGAGTGGCCGGACACCGGATAGGCCACCATGGAAACGGGCACGCCCTGCTCCTTGAGCGCATGATAGAGCCGATACGACTGTGTCGGCGGCACCCGCGCATCGCCGGTGTCGGTCAGGATCAGCGTGGGCGTCCTCGCACTCCTCGCGTAGGTGATGGGCGACTGCTCTCGATAGAGTTTCTCACCCTCGGGTGTCCAGGGCGTGGCCGTTCGGGAAAACCGTAGCGCTCTTGCACATTGAAATCTGAAAAGCAGTACTCGTCGGTCAAATCCGTCACGGCGGCTCCGGCTACGGCGGCCCGCCAAAACGAGTGGTGCCCGATAAGCCAGCTTGTCATGTAGCCGCCGTAGGACCAGCCCGACACCGCGATCCGGTTCTCGTCCACAATCCCCTTGGCCCTCACCGCATCCAGGCCCGCCATCACATCCCGGTCCGGCCCCGCCCCAGCGTCGTTGAAAATCGCATGCTGATAAACATTGCCGAGATTGTCGCTGCCACGGTAGTTGGGCGAAAAGACCAGGTATCCGCGCGCGGCGAGAAGTTGCGCGGGCGCGGAAAAGTTGAATGTGGAAGCTGCTTGCGGCCCTCCGTGGATCACCAGCACCAACGGCAGCTTCCTCCCCGGCTGGTAACCGGGGGGATATACTAAAACGCCATCCTCGTGGAAGCCGTCCGGTCCAGACCACTCCAACGCCTCCACTTGTCCAAGTTCGAGCGCGGCGATCTCGTGATTGAAGTCCGTCAGCCTTCGAGGCGCCGCACTCGCACTCGGCGCATAATATAGCTCTGTCGGACGGTTGGCTTCGCTGCCTGTGAAGGCAACGCCGCCATTGGGACCTACGGTCACATCGATCCAAAAGAGCCAGCTCGGATTCGCGGACCCCAACTCCATTCGCTGAGCCTTGCCCTCCAACGGGACTAACCACAGCGCCACACCAGTTCCATCGTGGCCTCCCGTCAGCAGCGCTTTGCCGTCCGGCAACCAGCGGCTCTGATAAAAGCACCGATCCACCGGGTGGGTGAGATTGGTTCCCGCGCCACCATCGGCTCGGGTGATGAACAGATCATTCACGTTGAACGGATCGCGATCCCGGTTGCACCAGTAAGCGATCTTACTTCCGTCGGGTGAAAAGGAGGGAAAGCTCTCCAAGAGGGTCCCGCCAGTCAGAGCCCGGATGACGCCGGTGGAAACATCGATGATTTGCACCGAGCTTTTGTCGGCATCACCGGTATGCGCCGTCTCCTGGCGGACAAACGCAATGCGTCTGCCGTCCGGCGACCAGGACAGCGGCGATGCGGGTGGGCTTGGGGGGAGTGCTACCGGCAGAGTCCACGTCCCGAAGGTCAGGCGTTTCGCCTCGCCCCCGGCGGCTGGTAGCAGCCAGATGTGGACCGGCATTGGCGCCGCACGGGTAAAGAGGTCGTCATTGCCCACTTCGAAAGCGTCGTCCCCCTTTTCCATTTCTTTTTTATTGGGCGGTTCGTCGGCCGCGGCAAAGGCGATCTCTTTCCCGTCTGGACGCCAGGTGAAATGTTGAACATCAGTCGGTGATTTAGTGATCCGTTGGGCTTCGCCGCCGTTCATCGGCAGCGCAAAAATCTGCGTCGCGGCCTCTTTGCCGTGACCGTCTGGAGCAAGAAATGCCAGTCGATCCCCTGACGGAGACCAACGCGGATGCCGCACGGAATTGCGCCCCTGTTTCAAAGCTCGATGTTCCCCGGTTGCCACATCCACCAGGACCAGTTCGCTGTCCCAGTCGTTGGTGTCCGCTTCGGCTCTCACCACGATCAGCGCGATGGATTTGCCATCCGGCGCAATTTGCGGATCGGAGAGACGCACGATTTGGTTCAGATGCTCAAGTGTAAATCGTTTACCGTGAGCAGCCGCGTCTTTTCCCGCCTCGGACCCGCCCGCCGTTTGATCGGTCAGATTGTAGAAAAAAGGACCCCAAACGAAAAGAAACAACATCGCCGTCATCGTTCGCGTGGTGTGTGTTTTCATGGACTCGTAACTAGCACCCTGGAACTCCGCATGGCAAGGAAAAACCAGCCCGTTGGTTCTTGATTTCTCCGCGGCCTCCGCGACTCTGCGCGAGAACGCTCATTTAATTCCTGAGAGACTTGGTCCACTCTTTTCCGTGGGGCCTAGCAGCTAGGAAGGGGCCAATGTGAACCTGGCAGGCGGCATCCACCGTATGCCCTGTGACTGGGTTGGGTTCCATGAAGGAGAATTCCGCGCGCAGAGCCGCCGAGCGCGCAGAGAAACGCAAACAAAGATGTATGAGAGCCGCTACACTACCACAAACGCCAACGAATCCAAGAGGAAACGCGGTGGTCAGTGGCCAGCGGGCGTGAGACAGAATTCTTCT
>PLIU01000009.1 GCA_003140095.1 Verrucomicrobiales bacterium
GCCGCCGTTTTCCAGTCGCTGATGCGTCCCCTGTCCAAAATCGCCGCATCGGTTGCATTGTTGGTAATGGTCGGCGGCACCTCGCTGCCCGCTTCATCCGTAGCTGCGCCGGCCCACCATCTCTCGATTGCCGACAGCGGTTACTACCCCATCGTCCACCTCCGCAAGCTGCACCTGGTTCGGCCGGATTTGATTCCGTATCCGATCTATTTCGCGGTGTATTGCTGATCAAAGCTTCCTTAGATAGCCGGGAGCGTTCCGCACTCTGGGCGAGGCATCCCCAACTAACGATTTTTCGTCGGGCGCGCGAAGCAGGCAACAGGGACTTCATTTGTCCTCTCTATGCATTCTCCGGCCACTCACTCTTCCTTATTCCGCTTCGACGTATTCAACCGCCGGATCGACCACATCATCTTCGCTCCCAGCACGATGGCGGCGATGAAACCGACGCAGCCGATGACGGAGGTTCCGCGGATGGTGGGTGGAACCTGATGGCTCCACAGCAGCGATGACGACAGCAGCAGAACGCTGATGTACACACCGTATACCAGGCGATTGACCGCGGATTCCAGCGGCGGATCCATCAATCGAACCGCAAACTTTCCAGCCTGCAACTGCTCCAGCAGATTGTTCAATCCCCGCGGCACCGCTTCCATCAGCACATCCAGCTCGCGGTGCAGCTTCTTCGCCTTCTTCAACAGCACCTGCGGTGAAAACTGATGAAGCACAAACTGCGTGCGATACGGCTCCAGCAATCCCGCAAGGCTGAACTTGGGGCTCAGCGCACGGCCGGTGCCTTCGAGCACGATCAGGCACTTGATCAGCATCGACAATCGGCTGGGCATCACCAGGTTGTATTCGTGGATGAGGCGTGTCACCGAGGTGAGCGCGCCGCTGACATCAAATTCGCCGATCGACTGCGTACCGTACTGCCCGAAGACTTCCATCAGATCGTAACTCAGTCCGCTGCGATCCAGGTTGGCGGGAGCCTTGCAGGTGACGGCGATCACCTCGGCAAGCCGCGGGGCATCGCGATCGGCGGCGGCGAGCAACACCTCGATGATCCGCTCGCGCAGTTCATCATCAATCCGGCCAACCATCCCGCCATCGAGAATTCCCAGCCGGCCCTTGGACATCACCAGCAGGTTCCCCGGATGCGGATCGGCATGGAAAAAGCCGTGGACAAAAATCTGCTTCATCACCAGGTCGGTAATATTGGTGGCGATTTGGCGGCGATCCAATCCCGCGAGGCCGAGCGCGTCAAAATTCGACGCTTTAACCGCCTCGATGTATTCCATGGTCAACACGCGCTTGGTCACCAGCCCCGGCACGACCGCCGGCACATAGATGGTCGGCTCGTTCTTGAACTGATTGGCAAAGCGTTCGATGTGTCCCGCCTCGGCGCCGAAGTCCAGCTCCTGCTCCATGCTGCGGGCGAATTCCGCCACCACGGCGCTGGGCTGATGCACGCGCCAACCATCGACGTGATTTTCCAACAAGGTCGCCAGGTAGGCCATAAGTTCCAAATCCACGCGCACGGTCTTTTCGATGCCGGGCCGCTGCACTTTCACGACGCAATTCTGCCCCGTAATAAGGATAGCTCGATGGACTTGGGCGATGGAAGCGGAGCCAATGGGCGACTCTTCAATGGTCATGAAGATATCCTCCAATGGGCGCTTGAATTCCGCGCGCAAAATGGCTTTGACCTGATCAAAGGGAAAGGGCGGGACCTGGTCGTGCAGGTTGGCCAATTCAAGAGTATAAGCGCGTGGCAGCAGATGGGTGCGTGTGCTTAGAAGCTGGCCCAGTTTAACAAAGGTCGGCCCCAACTCCTCCAGGGCCGCGCGCAAACGCTCTGGAGGAGTGAGCAAGGCAATGTGCTCCTGAATCTGGCGTTGCGATTTGAAAGGCAAGTGCCACGGGCTGGGCAGCGGCAAGCGCCGGGCCAGGGGTTCGTAGCCGTATTTCAGAAAGACACCGACGATGATGCGCATCCGCTGGACGTGCTCAACCGCCCTGCCAATTTTTCTAAACCGTCGAAATAGCATGTCCTTATCCAGACACATTAGCACCTCGGACGCGAGCTTCAATCACCTTCCGCATCGTTGGCGCCACCCCAACGAGGGCTGGACAGACCCAGATGGGACGGGCACTTTGCCGGCGAACGAATGGAAAAAGACCTGTCGTCGTTACTGACGGTTCATCGCGGTGTCACATCCCGAAACCTGAAGGGCGCCTGCTTCGCTTTGGAAGGGCTGAATAGCCTGGCGACTGTCTATTTCTTTTACTATTTGTATTTCTACACCAAGGCACAGTTCCAATTCGGGGCCATGCAAAACCTTCTGCTGGCGGCGCTTCTGGGTGGAGTGTACGCGTTGGGATCCTTCTTTAGCGGACGTTTCGCGCAGAAGTTCGGATATTTGACGGCCATCCGGTTCGGCGTGGCGCTGATGATGGTGGCGTTCCTGGCGTGCAGCCAGACTGGATCGATGCGGCTGACTATGGCGCTGGCCGTGGCCGGGTCTATCGGGATGTGTTTGACTTGGCCGGCGATGGAAGCACTGGTCAGCGAGGGCGAACCGCCCGCCCGGCTGCAAGGGTTGGTGGGTTTCTACAACGTCGTCTGGGCGGCCGCCGCTGGGTTCGCCTATTTCACCGGCGGCGCGATGCAGCAGAAGTGGGGTTGGCAGACCATGTTTTACGTTCCGGCAGGCATATTGGCGTTGGAACTGGGTCTGGCCACGTGGTTGGAGAAAAAAGTCCGCCAGCAACCCGCCGAGGCCGAGCGGGCCGCCCTGCCGTTGCTGCATCCGGTGACGGAAAGTTACCGGTCGCCCGTGGCGCCGGCGACTTTTCTGAAGCTGGCGTGGGTGGCCAATCCGATGGCCTATTTGGCGATCAACACCATTATTTCGAGCGTGCCGACGCTGGCCCAGCGGTTGAGCTATTCGCCGATGCTGGCGGGATTCGTCTGCTCGATCTGGCTATTCGCGCGGGCAGGGGCCTTCGTCGCGCTCTGGTTGTGGCCGGGATGGCATTACCGATTTCGTTTCCTGGCGTCGGCTTACGTCGTGCTGATGATTTCATTCGGCGCCATGCTGTTGGTGCCTCATCTCTGGGTGCTGGTGTTGTCCCAGATTTTCTTAGGCCCGGCGCTGGCACTGATTTATTACTCCTCTCTCTTTTATTCCATGGATGTTGGGGAAACCAAAGGGGAACACGGCGGCATTCACGAGGCCGTTATCGGGGTCGGCAACTGTGTCGGGCCGGCGGTGGCGGCGGCGGCCCTGAGATTTTTCCCCGGCCATCCCGGCAGCGGAGCGTGGGCGGTGTGCCTGCTGTTGGCGCCCGGATTGGTGGCCCTATATTGGCTGCGCTACAAAGAGCCGAGGGCGCAGGAACGACTTGGCTACGGCGAAACCACCACTCGGTAGAATCGTAGCGAGTTAGATCCAATGACGTCGTTCGTCGTCGTGGAACTGGCGGAGGCGGTGATGCTGCTGCCGAGATTGATCCAGTTCGTTTGGGATAGGTCAGTCGAATATTGCACCTGATAGGCCACTCCGGAAACCGAAGTCCAAGACAGTTGAAGGGACCCGTCGACTAGCGCAGGAGGCTGAAAATCGGGCGCCGGAGGTGGTGGAGCTGTTCCCAGTGTAGGGGTGAAGGGTCCGCTCGCGACTCCTGCGACACTTTGCTCGAAAGAGGTCATTGCGGTCACGGTAGCGTAAGCAACAGATTCCCCGGTCGGGTCCCCATCGTGCGTTCCTGTGGTCAGCGCCGCCGGGTCAGAGGTGCTCTCAAAGGTGAAAGAGCCGGTGGATCCAGGGGCAATGGCGCTGCCTGTACTGTTTCCGAATTGGACGGAGTCGGATGACGTGGTGGCCGTCCAGCCGGTTGGCCCGGCTATACTGGTCGGAACGGAAGGGAGGTTGAAACTGCCTTGGGTCCAACCGTACCAAAAGGCGTTGATTGGGTTGCTCCCCGTATTGGTCAAAGTCAATGAGTACTGAAACTCACTGCCGGAGGTTCCCGTTTCGATGATTGTGGCGGCGGCGGAAAGAGTGCCTTGATTCAGCGTCGGGGTAAAAGGCCCGCTCGCGACTCCTGCGACACTTTGCTCGAAAGAGGTCATTGCGGTTGTTGTGGCGTAAGCAACAGATTCCCCGGTTGGGTCCCCTTCGTGTGTTCCTGAAGTCATCTGCGTTGGGGTATTGGTGGTTTCGAAGGTGAAAGTGCCAGTCGCCCCCGGCGCAATGGCGCTGCCTGTACTGTTACCGAATTGGACGGAGAAGGATGACGTGACGGCTGTCCAGCCGGTTGGCCCGGATGTGCTGGTTGGCACGGACGGGAGGTTAAAGCTGCCTCGTGTCCAGCCATACCAGAAGGCGTTGATCGGGTTGCTGCCCGTGTTGGTCAGAGTCAATGAGTACTGAAACTCACTGCCGGACGTCCCCGTTTCGAGGATCGTGGCGTCGGCAGAAAGAGTGCCTTGAGCTTGGAGGCGGCAGGCGGCCAAGCCCGCGGCAACAGTAAGAGCAAAAAAGATTTTCGTTTTCATAAAGTTCGGATTTCCATCGTTGTCATTATTCCTGCGCGAGGTCAACCCGCACACACATAAGACGCGGAACCGGCCAAAATGTTCCCAGCCGCGCCTGGTCCCACCGCAACTTTCCCTTTGAAAGCAAAACTGGCGGCGCTAATCTTGCCACATGGCGCGCAAAGAAGCAACGCAAACTCAATCGCACGGCCTCAATGATGTCATTGGCATCCTCCTGGGCGCCGCGGCGCTGCTGTTGATGATCGCGTTGCTTTCCCATGATTCGCATGACATGGCGGCCGATCGGGTGCCGCCGAACAATCCGCAGCACAATATGGGCGGACCGCTGGGGGCCTGGCTGGCGCTGGAGCTGTTTCGGTTGTTTGGCATTGGGGCGTTCGTGATTCCGGTGCTGCTGTTGATGTTTAGCCTGGGCTATCTCTTCCGGTTCCTGTCATATTTGCAGCGGCGCTGGCTTTGGGGCGGGGTGTTGCTGCTTTGTTGCATGGGCCTGGCCAGTCTGTTCGATACTCCCCAAAGCGAGGTTGTTGCAGGCAGGCACGATCGGGGGTGGCTGGCCAATTTGCAACAGGCGCTGGCCGCCCCGAGTCTCGGCGGCTACATCGGCTATTTCCTCAACACCTACGTTTTGCATTACGTGGGCAAAGTGGGCGCCGGCATCGTGCTTGGCACCGTTTATCTCATCAGCCTCCTTTACCTGACCAATTTCCAACTCGGCCAATGGTGCCGCCAATGGTGGGCCGCCGGCTTGGGCGGCGCGCCAGTAGCGAAAACTGCCGGTGAAAACGATCTGGAACGGCGCGCGAGAGAGTTGGAGAAGCAGGCCCGAAAATTGCAGGAGCAACTTGATAAATCCACCAAGGGCACGGTGTCAAAAATCCTCGAACCGACGGGTTTGGGCGCCGATATGCAACCGGTGCCGGAGCCGACCGTGCGCGACTTGAGCGTCTCGCAAGCCAAATCCGGCGATCGCGCCAAAAGGCTTTCCGCCGAGCCTGTCAAGGAACCCGCGCCCCCCGACGAAGGCATCGTCATTCCTGCCAAGGAAGTAGCCGCCGCCACAACGGCGGACATATTGGGAAAACCGGCTGAAGCGAAATCGGAACTGCCCGCGTCCGCCGCCAAACCGGGAGGGCCGTCCGAAAGCGAGCCAACGGAGAGCCTTGAGGCCCCGCTGGCCGTCGCCGGCGCGGCGTCGGCGTCCAAAACCAGGCTCGCTCCGCGCAAACCCAAACCGATCGTCGTGGCGGCCACGCCCAAAATTGGAAACTACAGCTTGCCGCCACTGAGCTTCCTGCAATTTCCCGACACCACGGCCAAACCCACCGAGTCCAAAGAGGAGTTGATGGCCAACGCGCGGCTCATGCAACAAACGCTGGCCCAATTCGACATCGAAGTCGCCCTGGGCGACATCACGAAGGGGCCGACCATCACGCGCTACGAGTTGCACCCGGCGCCGGGCGTCAAGCTGGAAAGAATCGTCGGGCTGAGCAACAACATCGCCGCCGCGCTCAAGGCCGAGCGCATCAACGTTTTGGCTCCGGTGCCGGGCAAAAGCTCGGTCGGCGTCGAGATCCCCAACCTCGTCAAGACGAAAGTCATCATGCGCGACGTTTTCGATTCCGACGAATGGCGCGGCACCAAGGCGCGCATTCCGCTGGTGTTGGGCAAGGACGTCTATGGTCAGGCGGTGGTGGCCGACCTGGCGGAGATGCCGCACCTGCTCATCGCCGGCAGCACCGGATCGGGCAAATCGGTTTGCATCAATGCCATCATTACTTCGCTGCTCTATCGGTTTCCGCCGGACCAATTGCGGTTCGTCATGATCGACCCCAAGGTGGTCGAATTGCAGCAGTACAACACGCTGCCCCACCTGGTGGTGCCGGTGGTGACGGACCCGAAAAAAGTCATCCTCGCGCTGCGTTGGGTGGTGAACGAAATGGAGAAGCGCTACCAGATTTTCGCCAAAGTCGGCGTGCGCAACATCCGCTCGTTTAATGAGCGCCCCAAGCACAAGCCGATGCCTCCCGCCGAGCCGGAACTGCCGTTGATGTCCAA
>PLIU01000421.1:0-16624 GCA_003140095.1 Verrucomicrobiales bacterium
CTCAACAGCAAGTCGGCGATTTCTTGCCACGTCTTGCGCCGTTGGCGCAGCTCGCGGATGAAATCGTAGTGCGATTCCAAAATGCTGTGGAACGGTTTGCCGCCGCGTTTTTGATGTGCCGTTTCAGTCATCGCCGGACAGAATAGCCCGGTTATGAAAAACGAGGGTAGAGAGCAGGTGAAAGTTAAAGTGAGATGAAATCACGCCGCATGTAGCGGCAAAGGGCGACGAATGGCGACAAATTCAAGTGACGAAAAGCGGCGAATGCCGACGAAATGTCAGGAGCGGATGCGACAAAAAGCGACAAGTGCGTTGTCGCTTTTCGTTGCTTTTAGTTGCTTGGTTTCTGGTTGCGTTTTTCCCTACCGATTTTGGTAGGGGATGGTGTCTAACCAAATGACTGGCTTTCCAATTGCAGAAAGCCGCCAGAAACTCCATTCGTCTGAACGTACGAAATTGGATGATGAAGGGAGCAGTGAACGTCCGTTTCTGAAATCGGAGCGGACGCAACGGCTTTGGAGTCGCGGGATTTGGAAACGGACGTTGGCTGCGCGGCCGTATAGGTTTTAATTCGAGGCGATTTGTCTGGCCGGTTTCCGAGTGCCCGCAGGAAAGCCGGACAGTCAAAGCGCCGAATGTGCATCAGATGGAAATGCCCTTTGATTTTCTGTAGCCTTGTTCCAATTGTTGCTCCCGAAAACGTCTGATTTTCTCATCCCTGCTTTTCGCTATTTCAGTCAGTGGCAGGATTTCGGTCCAGTTGATTTCATGCTTCCTGGCCAGCTTCAGTGCCCGGTTGGTGTGGGTCAATTCAAGCACCTGGTTTGTGATCTTCAACCAGTCTTTTGCCGGGAGTTCGCCGTGTTCAACCTGCACGAGAAGTTCACCCAGAAAGCAGCGAACACAGGGCAGTAGGATTTTTAAGTGCGTAACATCCTTCCGCTTTTCCTGGGAAACCTTCGCGGCCAGTTCCAATTTGCAGGCCAGGAGTGAAATGGGGTCGAGCACACGAATGGTTTTGCCCTCCCATTCAGCGCGGATAGCAGTTGTCTCAAGGGAATCTGACACACCCGGAATTCGGCGGACGATTTCAATGGTTGATCGTAAGCCGCTTATATTGAACGCGATGAACCCAGAAAGAGCCGTCATTTCTACTTTGTGGGGAAAAACTGGCGTTAGGTCCAACTGCCGGGCGATGCGTTGCACATCGGATCGATCTCCTTTGAAATCAATGTCCTCACTTGTGAACGGCTGTAATTGTTTTAGCTGTGGCTCGGCGGGCAAATAGCGTTCGGCCCAATAATTCACCGCTTGACCGCCAATCAGGACGTACGGGTTTCCGTTCTCATCCCGAATCTTGAAAACTTCCGAGAATTGCCGGAGGGAAAAGCCCACAATCAGGCCCGTTTGGCAATGGCTCGGGCAACTTGGTTTAAGTTGGTGATCCGCCATTTGGAGCCATCGCCCACCAAGGAAGCCCGATACTGGAGCTTGGCCGCAGCTTTTGGGCTGCGCTGCGCCTTACGAACCGCGTTCATCCGGCTGTGAGCTTCCTGCCGTTTCATTTCAGTTAAGGACATCGCTTTCAACGGCATATACCATACCGCAGACGGAAATTAGAAGCAAGTCGCCGCCATCCCAACACCAAATCCCGGCCCTTGCTCCGTCATCTTTCTGGTGACGGTGTCTAACCTTTTTCTTCTCCATTGGCGTTTCCATCGCCAATCGTTTTATTATCCTCGTCAACGTATAGTTTTTGCGTTTCGTGGCGCGGCGTCCGTGTTCCGCTCCGGTTTTTCATCATCGGCAATAATTCGATTTCGTCGGCGGCCTCAATCCTGACCGACTTGCGGAATCGTTCGTGCCTTTTTTTCGTCCAAAGCGTTTTTCATACAACTCGCCAATCCAGTCCTTCACCGGCTGTTTCCACGGCTGACTTGGGCCAAATTTATTCCTCCTCAAACTCTGCGGGGAGATGCCCAATTCTTTGGCCATGCGAATGTTCTCCCCGTTCCATCGGCCTGTTCATTCCGTGTATCAGCTACATCTCAGCAAGGAAAACATGAGGCAAAATGGCAGGCATGAAAATCGGAACAAGCCGTTGTCGTCTTTGCCAGCATTATCGAACTGGAATGCCCCGCCGATGGTCCGAAAGTCGTGTGCGAAGCACGCAAGTTTGCCAAAGAAACCAACTAGACTTGCTTCGTATGTTGATTGTTGACGCTTGCCCAGCTCCGCATCGGCGCCTGGCTGATGGATTGGCGCCACGGAAATTTCATTTGTGCCTCTCCGGCACCTTTGACCGATGGGCTTTGAACAGAATGTTTCAAAATGAAACAAAGCCCGTTTTGGAAACCGTTAGAGTGACGCCGCATGTTCACTGCGTTGTCAGAGAAAAACCTGGCCGACGATTGTTCACAATATGAACAAAGCCGTTTTTGAAAACTGTTAGAGTTGCGCCGTATGTTTACTGCCCTCGCGCATAAAAATCTGGCCGATGCCGAGAAATATTTCGACGAGCATCTGACGCAGAACGATTACTACGCCGCCGGTGAAAACCGCGCTGGTCAGTGGATTGGCATGGGTGGCGAACATTTGGGGCTGAAAGGAAATGTCAAACGCGACCAATTTCGTGCGCTCTGCGAAAATCAGAATCCGCAAACCGGTGAACGGCTCACACAGCGAAGTCAAAAGGAGGGGCTGCGCCGGGTGTTTTACGATTTTACCTGTTCGGCTCCCAAATCCGTTTCGGTGATGGCGGTAACTTTGGATGACCCGCGATTGATCGAAGCGCATGAAGAATCGGCCGGAATCGCGTTCCGTGAGTTGGAAACTTTTGCGGCCACACGCATCAGAAAACAAGGCAACCAAAAGGACCGGACCACAGGCAACCTGGTGGCCGCCGCGTTTGTGCATGACAGTTCGCGCACATTGGACCCGCAATTGCATACGCACTTCACGGTGTTCAACGCCACATTCGATGAAAATGAGAGGCGCTGGAAAGCCCTGCAAGCGCGCGGCATGTATGACGCGATTCGTTATGGCACGGCGGTTTACCGAAACGAATTGGCGAGGCGGGTGCAACAAATCGGCTACAGGATTCAACCGGCTAAACACGGTTTTGAAATCGAGGGTGTAAAGGCTGAACTGTTGCGACGGTTTTCCAAACGCGCACAGCAACGCGACGCAGTGATAAAGGAACTGGAAGAAAAGCTGGGGCGCAAACTTTCCAACAATGAGATTTCCCACGCGGTGCATCAGAGCCGGGCCAAAAAGGTCAAAGGCATTGCGACGGCGGCGGTCCGGGAACGCCAGTGGTCACAGTTGTCCGCCGATGAACAGCAATCGCTCCAAACACTCCGCGCGTCGGCTCGCCCGTCGAATTTGCCACGGATTGCCCTGGCGGAAAATCAAGCCTTGAACCATGCCGTTGAACATATCTTCGAGCGCAAATCGGTGGCGCCGGAGCACGAACTGTTGAACGTGGCGCTGTCGCATCGCCTGGGTGCGGTGGATTTGAACCATTTGAAAGCGGCAGTGAGGTATTTGCCAGACTTGGTCAAGACGGAGCGCGGATTTTCGACCAAGGAAATCCTGGCCACTGAACTGGCTTTGATTCAGACGGTCAACGCGGGCTGCGATTCGGTGGCGCCATTACATCCTGGCTATCGGCCTGCGGACTGGCTGGGCGAAGATCAACGCCGGGCAATTTATCATGTCCTGCGCACCAGTGATCGCATTACGGGACTAAAAGGATTAGCTGGGACAGGGAAAACCACGGCATTGCGAGAGTTGGTCGCCGCCTGCAAAGAAGCCCAAGTCCAACCGCTGTTCTGTGCGCCAACGGCGGCGGCTACCGACGTGCTAAGGAGGGAAGGGTTCGAGGCAAAGACGCTGCAAAGCCTGTTGTTTTCCAAGCCCGTTCTGTCGGAGCGGCAGTTGGTCGTCTTGGATGAGGCCGGGGCGGTGGGCATGGACGATATGAAGCGGCTTTTTGATTTGGGGAAGAATTGCCGGATTATCCTGTCCGGTGATACCGGCCAGCACAGTTCCGTTCCTCGGGGCGACGCGCTGCGGATATTGGAGCGGCATTCTGACTTCAAATCCGGCCAGTTGACGGCCATCCGGCGGCAGCGCAAAGCCGAATATCGCAAGGCCGTGGAATTAGCGGCGCAGAAACGCACAGTGGAAGCGTTCGCTCAATTGGAACGCATGGGAGCCATCAAGGAACTTCAGGGCGATGAACTTCACGGCTCGGCGGCGAAGTCTTATCTGAAAGCATTAGCGGAAAACAAATCGGTGCTGCTGGTCGCGTCCACCTGGGCGGAAATCGAGGCGGTTACGGAACAAGTTCGGGCCGCGTTGAAAACCTCCGGCCGGCTGACCGGGGAGGAAAAGGAGTTTCAAGTTTTTGATTCATCCTCGTGGACGGAAGCGCAAAAGCGTGATGCGCGACAATATCGTCCCGGCTTGGCCATCCATTTTCATCGTCGAAGACATGGTTTTGAAAAAGGTGAAACGGTGCAGGTGGTCGCCGTGGAAGATGGTTCGCTAAAAGTTCAACGCGCCGATGGCTCGGAAAACATTTTCCCGTTGGGCACACGCATCGCCTGCGATGTGGGTGAGAAGCGGGAATTGAAAGTGGCTGCCGGTGACAAGCTGCTGCTTCAATCAAACTGGCAAAAGGAATTCGTAAACGGTGAACTGGTCGAAGTCAGAGCCATTCAAGGCGATTCCATCTTGCTCGCTGATGGCCGAGTGAATCCCGCCGAGTATCGCACCTTCACGCATGGCTATGCCGTCACGTCGCACGCCGCCCAGGGCAAGACCGTGGATGAAGTGCTGGTCGTTGCCTCGTCGCGCTCGCTGCCCGCCGTCAGCCAGGAACAATTTTACGTCAGCATTTCACGCGGGCGTGAACGCTGCCATGTTTTCACGGACGATACCGATTTGCTTCGCTCGCACGTCACTCATTCCAGCGCCCGGCTGGCGGCGGTGGAAGCCATGCCGCAACGTGACTTTCTCAAAACTGTTTTGCAACGCGGCCATCGTTTCCTAAAGCGGTTCCGCCAACGTATGGCCCAATCCATTCCAACTGAAAGGAGCATCCATGAAATCAAGTCAAACGAACACCAGCGAAAATCCATCCGGCTCTAGCCCGCGCGACAATCCCTGTTTTGGCATGGACACCCATGTCGCCGCGCTGGAGGCGGTGGCCGACGACGGCATCAGTTATCTGCTGCCTTATGCGCAGTTTTTATACGCCGAAAGAATTTCCAATCCGGCCTTGGAAAAGGAACCGGACGCGCCGCCGGAGAAAATGCTGATTCATTTTGCGCGCGCCGAGGTGGCCGTGGCGGGCAGCGGCCTCAAACGGCTGGAACACGGGGTTCAGAAATATGAATTGAAATTTGTGAAATCGGCGGACCGCCGTTTGGCCGCCGCGCCCAATACCCACATTGCCGCCGTCACCGTCACTTTAACCAATAAAAATGTATGACTGCCGATTCACCATTCAAACTGCAATCACTGGCGGAATACCCGGCCACCATGACCAAGGAAATGGTGGCCAAAGCGCTGGGCGTCGCGGCGCATAACATTCCGCCCTTGTCACGGGCGGGTTTGCTCAAGCCGCTCGGCCATCCAGACCGTTATTGCGTCAAGCATTATTCGCGCGACATCATTGCCCGGAACCTTGCCGATGCGAACTGGCTCGAAAAGGCGATGGCAGCCTATCACCGGCACTGGCGCATTAAGAACGCCCGCAAGCGGGCAAGGCAAACAGAGTCGGCGTGACCGTCGTCGGCTCCGTTAAATGCTCATGCCCCGCGATTGGCCTTCCCCGCCAAGCTGGCGCAACGAACTTTGAATCTGCCAGTCGAACGGCATCTGCCGAACTGTCGGCGGTATCAATTCCGGCCAATGGACGACACCCGGATGCTGCGATTCAAATTGTCGGCCCGAATAGGTGTTCTTCAACGACCCCAGCATCGTAATATATTTGCCGCAGACCTCCCGTTGCCGGGCGCGCTCCCCGGCCTGCGCCCGCACGTCCTCCAAGAAGTGGGGCACACACAAGGCCAGCATCGCCACATGCTTCACGTCTTGGCGCGGTTTCTCCGGCTGGTGTTGCTCAATGTCCACCGCGTTGCGGATTTTTCCGGCCAGCAGCAACACCGGGTCGAGCACCCGTACGGTCACGGTTTCGCCGGTGGTGGGTATTTGCACGGCACCTTCACGCACATTGTCAACGATGGTTTGATGAGAGACACCCTTGATTTCAGAAAGGAATTCAACCGCCAATCCTGTTCCTTCGGGTTCCGAGCTTAATACGGCCTGCACGGGACCGCCCTGAACCGGCGGCGGCGACAGGTGCCAGCCAAGGGCCTGAGCAATGCGCCTGGCGTCGGTCTCGGTGCCGATCACGTCGAGGTCTTTGCTGGTGAACGGCAGCGAGGCTCTGAGCTTCGACTCGCGCTCGGAATAAAATTCAGCCCAAAAATTGGCCGCGTGCCCGCCAACGATGATAAAAGGCTGGCCTGCGGCATCCCGCTGCTGTAGCAGAGCTAAATACTGTCGGAGTTCTGTTGGAGATTCTGGATGATCCGCGTCCATGATTCTTCGGTGCCTTTGGGGGTTAAGTCCACGTAGAGAATATCGGCGGCAGACCAGATGAATGAGTTTTCCCGTTGCAATTCCTCCGGAGTGATTTCGCCCGCCCGCAAGCGCCGCATGTCTTCGGCACGTTGGCGGCCTTTAATCAACTCAATGTCAACCGGCGCATTCATCAGGCGTAATGTACTCGTTTTTCTCGCCTCTGCCAAGTTCTCTTGCACTATCGTCCATACCCGGAGCATTGGGGCGCGGTGCGTCTTCTTTCATAATCCGCCAAGCGGGTTGCCGCCGTCTTTGGGCGGTTCGATTTCCCACCGGATGACGGGCGGAATGCCCGGTGACTGTGCCGGTGGCCGTATCACCAAGTCAAAGGTGTGATGGCTCTGCACCGCCTTCCGCCTGGAGCGCGGCCCCAAATACCAGGCGGCGAGCGGGACGGCAACGTAAACAAACAACCCGCCAAGGAGCTCAGGGTGCTGGCGGATGAGCTAGTCAATGAATCGAAGTATCGGGTTCATATTGCCTCCTACGCGATGACGGCTTGCGCCATAGGTTCAGTGCCTCTGCCGTTGCTAAACGCTTTGCGCCGCCGCTCGTATTCGCCCAGTGATGGCAGCTCCACTTTGGCTTTGCGCGAATAAGCGCGGTGGACGGCCTTGCTGTTTTGCCCCAAATTTTCCATGGCAAACTGTTCGGGATAACCGGCGGTCTTCGCCCGCTCCGCCCACGCATAGCGGTAGCTGTGCAACGTGACACCCTGGATGCCCAGCCCATTGCAGCGTTGCTTGAACTCCGTCGCCCGGTCGCCCGCTCGAACACTCCGCAGATAAGGGAACAGCGGGCCGCTGCCCGGCAAATCCCGCAGGATTTCCGCCACCTCATCATCAAAGCGCATAATGGCAACGGTGCCGGTTTTCTTACGCGCGCAACTGATGATGTGATTTTCCCAATCCACGTTCTCCGCTTCTAAACATGCCAGGTCGGACTGCGACGCGCCCAAATGCCAGGCCAGTTGATAGAACGCCTTGCGTTCGGGATTCAACTCGCGGGCAACGATGGCTTGATGCTCCTCGAAGGTGATGCCGCGCTTCTCCTTGAACTCGACAGCAGGCCAGCGTTTCTTGGGAAGCACCGGCCACGGAAGCCATGTCATGTCCACTGCAAAATTGTGGATGCGCCGCAGATAAACATTAGTTGAAACTTTTCCGGCTTCCAGCACGCGGAGAAAGTGTTCCGGGCGCGTTTCCAGAAGCGGTAGATGCCGGATGTTGTCAAAGGCTTTGTCCTTGATGGCGGTCTGCCAGCGGTGTTGGGTCTGATCTTTTTTGAGCTTCACCACCTCATCCATGACAAACTGCCAATTGCGGATGGCTATTTGCGGGTCGCTGGCTGCCAAATACGCGCGGGCGATTTGCAGGTTCACGGCGGGCTGCTGCTGCGCTTCGCCGCGCGAATGGAACAACCGTAGCGCCGTGGCGCGGTCAGTGGTATGCAAGCTGTCTTGCTTGCCTGTCACGTCATCGTGGATGTAGTAACGGCCGCCGTTTTTTCTCCGATAGAGTCTGTATCGTTGTCTCATTACTGTGTTCACAGCGATGAGGTTACGACAGTTGATCTCGACTCCGGTAAGGAGCAGGTGGGAGTTACGCAGGGCAGGCCAGAGTTAAATCCTGCTGGCACTTCCGCTGGCACTCGTCTGTGGAAGATTCACAAATCATTGCCGCACACGCGGTTAGGTTTGGAGGCGAGGGTCGGAATCGGACAGGTTAGGTGCTTTCCACCTTCACTTCCCATCCATTTCCAACATCTTCGCCACCAGAGGCATGCAGCCTCATGCGTATCGAACACCCCTATACTCAAGTATTTCCGCCGTTTTGTCAAGCCCCATAATTACGCACCAACAAACCATCCAATACTCACCAATTACTCACTCATCACCCGTTTACTGGCACTTTCACTGGCACTAATTCGTGTTTGATTTGTCGTGCGAGGATACTTCACTGGCGGTTGACTTCGTTGGATCCTTCAACGAAAACGCCATTAGATTGTAAGATATTTATTGCCGACGACTGGTCGTGCTAGGAGAACAATCCTTACAAGCAAGTTTATCGCTCTCACCGGAATTTCCGATCATTCAATCGGCTTTGGTCTCAACCGCACCCATCTTCCTCGCCCACGTCATGAATCCGTCCGGCGCATTTCGGACGCCAAATATGTTGGCCTTTCCAATCGCTTTGATCGCCTGCCAATTCCTGACCTGATTCAAGTCCACTTCGCGCAGGTCCGCTCGCTCCAGCGATACCTGCGCGAGATCCGCGCCAGCCAGGTTTGCCCCAACAAGATCCGCATCATCCAATTGTGATCCAGCCAGGTTGCACTCGCGCAAATCGGCCCCTCGCAAATTCGCCCAGTGAAAATCCGCATCGTCCAGGCTGGCTCGTTTGAAATTGGCGCGCCGTAAATCCGAGTTGGAAAAGTTTGCCCGGCGAGCCTCGGCTTTCTCCAATCGCACCCCTTCCAAGTACGCGTTGGTCGCCTCAACCCCAATCAAGGGCACCCGGTCATCATTGAGTTCCTGCAAAGCATCAATCCTGCCGCCGTTGCCTCCTTTGCCCTCGGCCGTGTTGATCACCTGCCAACCTTGATAATGTTTTTGCTTCATCCGATCGGGGGCACCGGCAAAATAAAAAATGGCGACAAACAAAATCGAAAAACTTCCCAGGTATTCCAATAATTCGACCAGCGCCCATTTTCCCAGAGAGTAAGCCGCCCAGTCCGCTGCCCAATTCAGGCGGTAGAAGGGCACAAGATAGCGGTGCGGCGCCCGCGCCTTGAACTCGGCCCACTCCGGTGGAGGGTTGCGCTCTTTAAAGACGAAAGACATTTCCCAAAGGATATGCGTGACCCAAATGGCACGCCATTATAGAATTCTCAAGGTCAGTCACGGATAGACGATTCATAAGCTCGGATGGTGGTTGGAGGTGATGGCGGCTCGGATGCTTGCACCGGGGGCATCATTGTCAAAGGTGATTGCGCCTTTGTTATATTTCACTCCCAGCCGCTTCCATAGGGCGTCCAAATCGACGTTGCCCGGTTTCGGTCCAAGTTCATCATGCAGGTCCTTGAGCACGGTTGTCTCGGTCGCGATGTCGCCAGCCGTCAGCACTCGATCGAGCGTCCAGTTCGCCCCGCCATTGCCGCCAGCGTCAAGGATGGCGCGGATGGCGTCATCGATGCTGTGACGGTTGTTTGTTTTTTCCCGGATTTGCATGTCGGCCAGCAGCCAGTAGAGGTTGCCGCCCCAATAGATGCGTTGACGGGTGAAGGTGTTGTCGAGGCCGCGATCTCCGTCCTTCGGCAAACCTTGGGGCAATCCCTCCACGAATTCGCGCCAAACTTCCTCTGGGGTCAATTGGCCGACGCGACCACGCGCGATCGGTTCCAAATAATCGGACAACCCTTCCATCATCCATAAATACCGGTCGTCCAAAGTCGGAAAGGCCAGGTGAAACATCTCGTGGGTCATGATCCAGTCTTGGCGCAAGTCTATGGCCGTGGCGGACGATCCAACGCGGACATTGATGCGCGAGTTCCCGTAGGTCACGCCTTCGCCCACCGTCCGGTCTCCCTGGCCCTGGATTGTAATCAACAAATGTTTGGTGGGAAAACGGCCCAGGTAGTTAGTCACCGCAACTGCCGCGCGGCGGACCCACTCCACCGCGTCGGAGCGGGGCAATGTGACGTTGGCATCCATGGTGATCTGGATCGTCCCTCCGCCCACCTGCAGAACATCGTTGTCCGATGACGCATGGCCTGATATACACGCGCAAAGTATCAGGCAGAGCGCCAAAGCGGAACCGAGGGCAAAGGGGAAAGTCTTCAGGAGTTCGTCAGCCTTCAGGAGTTTTGTTTTTCCGGGAAAGTTTTTTTCCAATCAGCCAATCGAGGGAAAACGCCCCAGGTCCAAAGGCCAGAACAATGATGCTGGCCAGCATGAAGAGAAACGGGTCAGCGCCGAGGAATTTGTCGGGATCGTCAAAAATATGTTTGACTTTCTCGATATCCGCCGTCAGATAGGCGATGATCATGTCGAAGGCCAGCAAAGCCCCCACCAGCCGCGTTCCCAGGCCGGTCAGCAGGAGCAGTCCGCCAACGCACTCGGTCACTCCCACCACCCAGGCGTTGAGATGCGGCAACGGTATGTGGAGGCTTAGGAAAAAATTTGAGGTTCGTTCCAGATTCATTAATTTGCCCTTGCCCGTAAGAAAGAATTGCCATCCCCAATAGAGGCGGATGACGAGCAGCAAGGGAGATTGCAAGCATGCGGCCGCGTTGACGAGCAACCGATAACTTCGTTGGGAAAGGCACACCATGCAGTGTTCGCGTGGCGAGGTGCTCGGGGTATGGGCGGGAGTTTCCATATTTTTCATTCCAATTTGCAGAACCAGCCGAGGGCGGCCCAGGCTTCAAACCATGATTTGACCTGGCCCAAGTCCGCCTGGGCTGACTCCGCCAGTTGCTCGCAGGCTTCCGCCACCGTGGCCGTCGCCTGGAAAGCGCACAACAGGCGGAACTGGCCGGGTTGTAGCCGCTTGTAATACACAGTGTTATTGTGGCGATGCACTGCCAGAAAGACGGTCTTGGGCCGCAATGGCCGCTTAAGCCGGCTTCGTCTGTGAGTTCGATTCAGTTCCATGGCGTTGCTTGCCTCGCTGCGGAGTCCTTCGCTTTGTTTTGTCTGAATCAAAAATTCATCCAGTTCGTAGCGGAGTTGCAACAAGGTGAGGTGCGGCTGCAACTGCAAACGAATTTGGGCCGGATCAACACCTAATAGGGAATCTATTTCCAGAGGCGGCTTGGCTTCATTGTCAAAGGCTTCAATATGGGCCCATTCCAATCGAGCCATGTCCAAGGCCGGGTGATTCAGCGGCATTATCCAGTGAGGTTCGGCCTGGAGGAATTCCACCAGCCACCGGCCCAAATTACGCAAGGTGAATGATTGCGAGGGATGCTGCATTAGGTAGGCGCAGGCCAGCCGTTCGAAGCGGCGCTCGCCCAAAATGGCGCGCAGGCCCGGATAATCTTCGTAAAAACAGTCCTTGATGCGATACCAATACTGCCGGTTGTAAATTTCCAGGCGTTCAAATGAAGTCAGCCGGTCGTTGGGTTTGATGAATGCGCTGGCCACTTTCCGCATGGGCCGTCCATCGCGCCATTTGGACTGCATGCCGCCCTTGGCCGCGAGCGGATGCATGACGGCACTGGCCATGAGGCGCTGCAATTCGAGGAATTCGCGCGCGGTCTGGCGCTTAGGCGGTGACGGTATTGTTTTCAAGGTCTTCAACGAATCGATTGGCTTTCAGCGCCTCTTTATGCACTTCGTCAAAGGAGGGGATGTGGGCGTCCCATTCCAGCAGCGTGGCCGTTTTGCCCACCCGGGTAATGGCGTATTCGTAGAGCTTCCAGACCGGATCGATCACCGGATGGTCGTGCGTGTCGAGGATGTATTTCTCGTATTTGGAATGGCCGGCAATGTGGAACTGCGCCACCCGCTCCGCCGGAACCGAGTCCAAGTATTCGAACGGATTGAAATTATGGTTGCGGGAGGAGACGTAGATATTATTGACATCGAGCAGGATGCCGCAATCCGCCCGCTCCACCACCTCGTTCAGGAATTCCCACTCGGTCATTTCCGAAACATGAAACTCGGCGTAGCTGCTGACGTTTTCCACCGCAATGGGCACTTCCAGGAAATCGCGCGCTTCGCGGATTTTTCGGGCCGTCACTTTGGCCGCAGCGAAAGTGTAAGGCATGGGCAGCAGGTCATGCGTGTAACGGCCATCGACGCTGCCCCAGCAGAGATGATCGGAAAGCCAGGGCGTATTGGTGCGTTTGACGAGGCGCTTGAGTTTTTTAAGGTGCTCGCGGTTCAACGGTTCGGCCGAGCCGAAGTAGGTGGAAACCCCGTGCTGCACGACCTTGTACTGCTCCAAGATCTGGTCCAGCACCTTCAACGGCCGCCCGCCATCGACCATGAAGTTTTCCGAGATGATCTCAAACCAATCCACCGTCGGCTTTTCGGAAAGGATATGGTTGTAATGTGGCACACGCAAACCGATGCCGATTCCGAGGTCGGTGTAGGCGTTGAAGGGATTGGCTGGCATACATTGGGGGGAGGAGAACCGCACCGGAGAGCGGGGCGTGTTGGCACGCCCGCCCTCCGCCGCGCAATTAGGCCACCTTGCAACCGCCCTTGCCTTTGCAATCATTCTTGCCCTTGCAGCCTTGTTCGCCTGTCTTACAGCCGCCCTGGCCTTTGCAGCTATTAAGGCCTTTGCAGTCATGTTTGCTGGTGGCGGTGTCCGACGAGGCGGAACCTGCTTTGGAATCGGTGCTGCAACCCGTGATGCCCATGGTTCCCGCGACCAATCCTGCCATCGCGGCCGAGATGATTAACGTTCTAGCGGTTTGAGTAATGTTCATAATTTTATTTCGGATTAATGCTTATTTTTTGTTGCTCGTTTGTTGAGCGAAGCCGTCAAGGCACGCCCATTCTTATGACTTAGTCGCTCGTCAAAGCCGAACCTTACAGAAGACGTGGATGAGCGTGTCCAAAGACTGCCAAAATGAAAGGCGGACTCATCCTCATAGCCCATAGGAGCCAACGTATCAACAATCGCGCGCCCTTCGGCCGCGATCAGCGCGATGACTGATGTGGTCGCGGTGACGAGACAGAATTTTGTTGTATTCACTGTGCAACCCATGGCTTTCCTAATTACGATGCTTGGTTTCTCGCTCCAAAAACATAATGCCTTCATGAAGAAAAAGGTTGGTAAGCAAAACCTTTGCCCCTGCCCGGGCTGGGCGCCGGGAAGACCATTTCGGCTTCCCGAGGTTGATCAAGCTGCCTTGCAACCGCCCTTGCCTTTGCAATCGTTTTTGCCCTTGCAACCTTGCGCGCTTGTTTTGCAGCCGCCTTGGCCCTTGCAGCTATTGAGGCCCTTGCAATCATGCTTGGCCGTCGAGGTGTCCGGTGATGCGGCGACTTTGCCTGAACTGTCGCCGGAGTTGCCGCCGGAGTTGCCGCATCCCGTTAAGGCCACCGTGCCTGCAACTAATCCGGTCATGGCGGCAGAGATCATTAACGCTTTTGCTGTTCTTGTCATAGTCATAGAATTTCTTTCGTATCAATATTTCTCATTGGATTGTTCGATGAGCGAAACCGTCAATGGACGTCCGTTCACTTGAGTTGGTCGCCCGTCGGAGCCATACCTTACAGAGCGTGATTCACCGGTCTTTACGGTGGTCACCATCCCGCCATCCGGCCAGGGCTTCGCTCAATTGCTTTCGAGCGCGGTGGAGCATGACCCAGAGATTACTTTCGGAAATGTTAAGCTGGCCGCAAACCTCCTGGTTCGTGCATTCCTCAATTGAATAAAGCTGGAAAACCTGCGCGATACGCGGTGGCAGATTTCTCATGGCCTTTTCCAGATGTTCCCGGAACTCCGCCAATTCGAGGCGGCGACTCGGTGACGTTGACTCCGCGGCGATCTGATGAATCCAGACCAGGGACTCGTCCAACGCCTCGCTGTCGTTGTGGGCTGACGGCGGGTCAAAGCGCATAGGCCGCTCGCGGCACGCCTTGCGCAGATGATCGTAAATCTTGTGGCGCAGAATGCCCACCAGCCATGTGCGCTCGGAACTGCGCCCCGAGAAATTATTCTGTGATTTAAGGGCGGCAAGAAATGTCTCCTGCACGAGGTCCTCGGCAATATTCGCATCTCGCATCTGGCCAACCGCAAAGTTGAAAAGGTAATCGCCGTGGGTTTCAACCCAATTTGTCGCCACAGCGTTGACGTTTTCGAGAACAGAGGCGGGCATTTTGCCCGTGCCGCACGCTTCCGCCTGGGAGCCGCCAGACTCCGCTGTGGGGCTACTGGCGAGGGAGGAATTGATGTTTTCGCGGTTCAACTCTTGCCTGTCCATGATGTTTGGGCCTTTGTTTTATCCCGGATCAATTAAATCAGATTCGGCCGACGGGTCGGCCGGTCTCTTCATCGGATGGCAGTCGTGCCAGCAGTGCTCTCCACGCCCGGTTCGACTTTTGGAAAGTCAATGTCCGTTTGGGCAACGTGATTGAAATAATTGGTGAAAATGTTCAGGGCGACGTTCGCGACTACCTCTGCAACCTCGCCATCGGTTATGCCCGCCTGCCGGGCACTATCGAAATCGCCTTCGGAGATTTCACCGCGTTGGACAACGATAGCCCGCGCGAGTTTCAGAATCGCGTCGGTTTTCGGGTCGGCGGCACTGGCACTGCGAGCCCCGGTAATCACCTCGGGCTTCAAACCCACCATCGCCCCGATTGCGGTATGCGCCGAAAGGCAGTAAGCGCAGAGATTCATCTCCGCGACGGCAAGCGCGATTTGCTCGCGGACGGATGCATGAAGTGCACCACTGGCAAGCGCGCCACTAAAGTTCAGGTATGCTTCGAGCGCGGCAGGCGAGTTTGCCAGGGCGCGTGTCAGGTTCGGGGTAAGGCCGAGCTTGGATTGAACTGCGTCAAGGAGCTGCTTCGCCTTTCCTGTCGCTTGAACCGGATTTATGGCGGTGATGCGTGACATATGTATGCGGCTTTCTGTTAAATTGATTTCGTTTCAAGCTCGGCGTGTTTTCCACCGGCATAAGCTCCTATTACAAGATCTGTGCCAACCTCCAACAAACGTCACAACCCCTTTAACATCAGGAGAAAGGCGGCGAAATATCTGCTTGCTTGTAGCTACGAACTGTCGTTAAACTACGAACCGTCGGTGTGAAACTACGACTTGTCGTCGCAGTGTTTTGTCGCTACCTCTTATGGATGCCATAATACAAGAAAACGAACCAGAACGCTTGGAGGCGTTGCGACGATATGACATCCTCGCTGGATATGAGATTTTCAGGTTTGATTCAACGAGAAGTCAATGTTGCGCCTCTAAATTAACACAAAGATGATACCCGCTGCACAGGACGATGATTTCAAAACGCGCCTCATTGAAGGCAGTTCGGATTGCATCAAGGTGCTTGATCTTGATGGGCGATTGCTCTCCATCAATGCGGGTGGGATGGCAATGCTGGAGATTTGCGATCTTGCGTCGCTTCTGGATTCTTCCTGGATTGATTTCTGGCAGGGCGAAGATCGTGAAAATGCCCGCAAGGCGGTAACGACTGCGCGAAATGGCGGCATTGGAAGATTCATCGGTTTTTTCGCCACGACACTAACCAAAACTCCGAAATGGTGGGACGTGCTTGTAAGCCCCATTCTCGACGCAAACGGCAAATCGGAAAAACTTTTGGTCGTATCACGCGACGTGACCGAATGGAAGCGTTCCGATCAGTTGTTGCACGCGATCATTGAGGGAACTTCAGCCGTCACCGGAAAGGATTTCTTTTATTCACTGGTCCAACATCTTGCCGAGGGTTTAGGCGTCCGTTACTCATTCGTCTCGGAGTGCCTAGCGAAAAATCGCGCGCGATCGCTGGCGTTTTGGAACACCAATGCCTTCACCGATAATTTTGAGTATGATTTAAGCGGGACGCCTTGCTTGGCGGTCATCGAAGGCCGCACAGTGCATTACGACCGGCACCTGCAAACTTTTTTTCCTGTAAATAAGGCGTTAGTTGAAATGTCGGCGGAAAGTTATCTGGGCGTGCCGGTTCGGGATTCGACCCGGCGCATTATTGGCCATCTCGTAATCATGGACGACAAGCCGATGTCGAGCGACCCGCTAGTGTTATCTGTGATGGAAATATTCGCGAGTCGCGCCGGTGCGGAACTGGAGCGTGTGCGGGCCTTCGATAGTGTCCATCTTCAAAAGCAGGAGAGCGACGAGCGTTTCCGCGATCTGTTCGAGGAAGCCCCGATCGCTTACGTTTACGAGGGGCTTGATTCCCGGATTATTCGGGCCAACCGCGCTGCGATGAATTTGTTGGGCATCAAATCCGAAGATGTCGTCGGCAAATTCGGAAA
>PLIU01000421.1:16683-16877 GCA_003140095.1 Verrucomicrobiales bacterium
ATCACCGACCGCGTGCTGATGGAGCAGGAAAAGATTCAACTCGAGGCGCAAAACGCCTATTTGTGGGAAGAAATCCGAAGCGAGCTCAACTTTGGCGACATCATAGGTGAAAGTCCCGGCCTGCGGAAAGTGAAACAGCAGGTTCAGCTCGTCGCCCCGACGGATGCGGCGGTGCTCATCACCGGCGAAAGCGG
>PLIU01000421.1:16972-17282 GCA_003140095.1 Verrucomicrobiales bacterium
ATGAAATTGAACGCTTGGGGGAAACCCGCCCGCGCAAGGTAAATGTCCGCATCATCGCGGCCAGCAATCGCGATCTGAAAGACGAGGTCGAAGCCGGGCGCTTTCGTCAGGACTTGTTCTATCGTCTCAGCGTGTTCCCCATTGAAGTCCCACCCTTGCGCCAACGGCGCGAGGACATTCCACAGCTTGCGTCGCACTTTGTCCGAGTAACCGCAAAGAAGATGAACCAGGCCCCGCTACGGTTGAGCAAGGCTCATGCCGAACAACTCGCCAGCCATGACTGGCCGGGTAACATCCGTGAACTCCAAAA
>PLIU01000417.1 GCA_003140095.1 Verrucomicrobiales bacterium
GCCGGCGTGACCAGCGCGTTGCTTCACGGCGGCACCAGCACGGTCTGCGGCATCGGCGCCCCGCCCGGCGCCGGCGGCTGGAAAATCGCCATCGCTCCGGTTCCGGACCAGCCGCCCCGCCAGACGGCGGTCGTGCTGCGGGACAATGCGTTGTCGNNGTGCTGCCGTCCGCCACGGAAACCGACGCGCTTTCCACCGCCCTGCTGGTCCTGGGCATGGAGGGTCACGAAGCGATCAGCCGATTAAGGCCGGACATGGGCACGCTGGTGGTGGCACCGGCGGAACAGGATTTTCACTTCAAAGCGCAAGGCATCGCGGTTGCTGGATCAGGTTCCTGATCTCGATCTTGGCTCTTCGCTGTTATCAAAAGAATAAAAACGGCTTGTTCATCCATGCGCCGCAAAGGCCGATGCTTCAATCCCTTCAAGATTGGAGGAGGAGCCATAGAAGCGCCTTGGTGAACAAGCCGTTCTTATCGTGCCGAAAACAGCGAAGAACCAAAAAAGATGGCATAACCCGCTGTAAAAGAGATAATAGCGCAGTGCTGCCCCGCATGGCTGTCATCAATGTCGTCGGACTGACCGGCTCGCTGATGGGCCGGGACATGCCGAACGTGGCACGGTTCCGCGACCAGGGAGCGCACACGCGCATTCAGCCGGCCTTCCCCGCGGTCACCTGCACGGCGCAATCAAACTACTTGACTGGAACGCATCCCAGCCGCCACGGCATTGTCGGTAACGGCTGGTACGACCGCGCGCTGGCGGAGGTCCATTTCTGGAAACAGTCCAATCACCTGGTGGCCGGGCCAAAAATCTGGGATCAACTGCGCGCGCGCGACCCCGCCTTTACCTGTGCGCAATTGTTCTGGTGGTTCAACATGTATTCCAGCGCCGATTTCTCCATCACCCCGCGCCCGGCCTATCCGGCCGACGGCAGGAAAATTTTCGATATCTATTGCTGGCCGCCCTCCATCCGCCCGGAAATAAAGCGGGACCTGGGCGAATTTCCCTTCCCGGCCTTCTGGGGGCCGGCGGCGGGCGTGGCGGGGCCGCACGGCAGCGCCGACGCGGCTTCGCGCTGGATCGCGGAAGCGGCCCGCTGGATCGAGCAAAAATACTCGCCCACGCTCAACCTGGTCTATCTTCCTCATCTTGACTACAATTTGCAGCGGCACGGGCCGGCCGGCGCGGCCATCGCCGCGGACCTGAGAAGCATCGACGCCATCGTGGGCGATCTCACGGTCTTCTTCCGGTCCCGGGGCGTGCGCGTCGTTTTGCTGTCCGAATATGGGATTGGCGCGGTGGATACGCCTGTCCATTTGAATCGTCTTTTCCGGCGCGAAGGCTGGGTCGCCATCAAGGAAGAATTGGGCTTGGAATTGCTGGACTGCGGCGCCAGCAAAGTCTTCGCCGTCGCGGACCATCAAATCGCGCACATCTACCTCAACGACCTTTCGGTCCAATCCCGCGCGCGCGACCTGCTCGCCCGCCAACCCGGCGTGGAATCCGTTCTCGGCCGAAAGGAAAAAATCGAACTCGGCCTGGACCATCCGCGCGCGGGCGATTTGATCGCCGTCGCCTCCGAACGCGCCTGGTTCACCTACTATTACTGGCTGGACGACGCGGTCGCGCCTGATTTCGCCCGCTGCGTGGACATTCATCGCAAGCCCGGCTACGATCCGGTGGAATTGTTTTTGGACCCGAAAATTCCCTTGGTCAAAGGCAAAATTCTCTGGCGGCTGCTGCGGAAGAAACTCGGTTTCCGCATGCTCATGGACGTCATTCCACTTGACGCCAGCCTGGTCAAAGGTTCGCATGGCCGCCGTCCCCTCCAGCCGGCGGACCAGCCGGTTCTCCTGTGCGAACGCCCCGACCCTTCCCTGCCGCCGCAGATTGATTCGACGGACGTTTTCGGCCTCCTTCAGAATCTGATGTAATCCACGTCACCAATCCTCGTAAGGCGCGCGAAACATGCGCGACATCAACCTGGAGGCGGTAGGATCGTCCAGAATCTGCTCCGACGCCACGTCCCACTTCAGTTTGCGTCCCACCATCATGGAGATATAACCCAGATGGCCGGGCGTGGCCGAATGATGGGCCACGTCGGCCGGCGTGATGGTCGGTTGGCGCGATTTCACGCAGTCAATAAAATTGCGTTGATGATTGCTGGAACGGTAAAGTTTGATCTTGGCCTCGTCGTCGGGCAGCTCTTTGATGTCCATCCAATCCTCGTTGGAGGCGTCGAATTTGCCGCGATCCACATAAACCCAGCCGTCGGCGCCGATCCATTTGACGCCGTGCTTGATGTCGTCGTCCCCGCCGGCCATCGTGACTCTCACGTCGTTGGGATATTTCATCTCGATCCGGAATTGGGTCGCGGTGTTCCACATCGCCTCCGGCGGCGGGAACTGGCCGTGACCTTCCACTTCGTAGGGGCCGCTCAGGTCGAAGCCCAGCCCCCAATGGGCGATGTCCAAGTGATGGCCGACCCAGTCCATGAGTTGTCCGCCGCCGGTGTTGTAATTCCAGCGCCAATTCATGTGGACCCGGGCCTTGATGTAAGGCTGCATTCGCGACGGCCCAATCCATCTGTCAAAATCCAACTCGCCCGGCGGTTTCGTGATCTGGGTGAATTTGCCCGTGTTGGCGAAGTCGGTGTGCCCGTCCGGCAGACCCACCTCCACCCGCGTGACTTTGCCGATCATCCCATTGCGCACAATTTCCGCCGCTTTGTGAAAACTGCCGCTGGAACGCTGCCAGGAACCGGTCTGCCAAATGCGCGCATGCTCCCGCACCGCTTGGACGATGCGCTGCTGTTCGCCGATGGTCTTGGCCAGCGGTTTTTCCCCGTAAATATCCTTGCCGTGCCGCGCGGCTTCGACCGACACCAACTCGTGCCAGTGATCCGGCACGGCGATCATCACTGTGTCGATGTCGTGGCGCGCCATCATTTTCCGGTAATCGTGGTAAGTCTTGACCACCTTCTTCTTGTAGAATTTATTGATGACTTCGACGGACTTTTTGAGGTGCATTTTGTCCAAGTTGCAGGAGGCGACGATTTGGACATCCTTGAGCTTCATAAACTCATCGGTGTTTCCCGGCGCCTGCATGCCCCAGCCGACCACACCCATGGTGATCCGTTCGGAAGGGGCCGGCCGGCCGTCCCGGCCCAAGGCCGAGGCGGGAATAAAGGTTGGAAACGCCAGAGCGGCCCCGGCCGCTCCTGTCACTTTAAGGAAACTCCGGCGGCTCAGGCGGGCCGGCGGACGATTAGCTTTTGTCATAGGTCTTCAGCATGGCCCGCCGTCCCGCGCGACACCAGAGAAATGTTGCTTTCCTCTGGTCAGCCGCCTCATTGCGGGTAGATTTCGCCATGTCTTTTTTCTTCGTTTTTCTCGGCTCGGGCACTTCCCAAGGCGTGCCGATGATTGGCCAGGACTATCCGGCCAAGTTTCTGGCCAATCCCAAGAACCACCGCACCCGGCCTTCCATTTATGTCGCCACCGACCAAGTCAAATTGGTGGTCGATACGACCCCGGAATTCCGCTTGCAAATCCTGCGCGAAAACATCCGCTGGCTCGATGCGGTGCTCTTCACTCATGCCCATGCTGACCACGTCATGGGCCTGGATGATTGCCGCCGCTTTTGCGATTTGCGCGGCGGCACCGCCCTGCCGCTCTATGCCAGCGCGGCGACCATGGCCCATCTGCGCCGCGTTTTTGATTACGCCTTCAACGCCACCATCATCCCCAAAGGCTATTTCAAGCCGGAACCGCACATCCTGGAGGCGCCGTTTATGTTGGGCGATTTGGAAATCACGCCGATGGACCTGCCGCATGGGCCCGTCACCACCACCGGCTTCTTGTTCCGGCAAGAGGGCAAAAAGCGTCTGGCTTACCTGAGCGATTGCAAAGAAGTGCCGCAGGCGGCGCTCGCACAGGTGCGCGGCGTCGAGGTCGCCGTTCTGGACGCTTTGCGCCGGGCGCCGCATCCGACCCATATGTGCCTGGATGAGGCGTTGACGACAGCGCGCCGGATCGGGGCCGGTCGAACCTGCTTCACGCATCTGACCCATGACTTCGATCACGACGAAGCCCAGGCCGAATTGCCGCCGCAGGTGGAATTTGCTTTCGACGGTTTGCGGGTCGATTTAACCTGAACGATGGCATGTTCAAAACTTTCCTGGCCGGGACGCTCAGTGGCATGGCGCTTGTGGTCGCGTTGCGCGGCGCGGAGCCGGGGGCATCCGTCGTTCTGATTTACAATGCCCGGATGCGCGAATCCAAAAACGTGGCCAACCATTACGCGACCCGGCGCAACGTTCCCGCCAGCCAGATTATCGGCCTGGACCTTCCCACCGGCGAGACGATGTCGCGTACGGAGTATCGCCAGCAACTGCAGCAGCCGTTGCTGAAGTTTCTGCAGCAGAACAAGCTATTCGTCTATCCGCCTTCGGCGGCCGGCAGCGAGCAAAAGGACCTAAAGCCCATTGCCGCCAGCATCCGTTACGCTGTTCTTGCCTACGGCGTGCCGCTGCGTATCGCCGAAGACCCCTCGTTGGCCGATCCAGGCGCGGAAGGGATCCGCGAGGTATTGCGGCGCAATGGCGCGGCAGTGGACTCCGAACTTTCCACGTTGCCCGTCCTAAACTTGAGCGTGCCCCTGGCCGGGCCACAGGCTAATCCGCTTTACGGCTGCCTCCACCCGTCTTGGCTGGATCCAACCAACGGGTTGCTGTTGGTGGCGCGTTTGGACGGGCCTAGCGCGGCCGTGGCGCGCGCCTTGGTGGACAAAGCGCTAGAGGCGGAAACCAACGGGCTTTGGGGCCGCGGCTACTTTGACCTCCGCGGCCTCACCAATGGCTCCTACAAGGAAGGTGACGACTGGATCAGGGCCGCCGCTGACATCACGCGCCGTTTTGGTTATGAAGCGGTTGTGGATGACAAGCCGGAGACATTTCCGGTCGCGTTTCCCATGAGCCAGATCGCTCTCTACGCCGGTTGGTATGACCTGAATGCGTCAGGGCCGTTCACGCGGCCCAAAGTCGAGTTCATGCCGGGAGCCTTCGCCTACCACCTCCAGTCATTCAGCGCACACACCCTTCGCTCCACCACCCAAAATTGGTGCGGCCCGCTCTTGGCTGCCGGCGCGACGGCCACCATGGGGAGCATTGACGAGCCGTTCCTGGACGGCACGCCCAACATCGGAGTATTCTTCGCCTGCTGGCTGCCGGGTGGATACACTTTTGGCGAGGCGGCTCATGCGTCCCAACGAGTTTTATCGTGGCAAACGACGGTCATTGGCGACCCGCTCTACCGGCCCTTTGGCAAAACGCCCCGAGAACAGCACGATGCGTTGGCGCAGCGCCACAGCAAGTTGCTCGAGTGGGCCGACCTCCGCTACGCGGACGAATCTCTGGTCCTCGGCCTCAAACCCGGCGAGGTCGTGCAATACCTTCTCCGCCCTGACGTGCCCCAAGACAGCGCCGTGCTGGCGGAAAAGTTGGCCGATCTCTATCTGATGGAAGGTCAAGACGAATTATCCATCAAGGCCTTCCGCCGCGCCCTGAAGCTTGGTCCAACGCCGCAACAGAGGGTCCGATTGACTCTCAGTCTTGGCAACCGGCTCGTAGCCTCCGCCCACGAGGAGGACGCGCTGGCGCTCTACGATGATTTCTTAAAAAAATGCCCGGACTACTCGGACGCTATGGATCTCTACACCAAAATGGAAACGCTGGCCACCAAGCTGGGTCAAACCCGCCGGGCCGAACGGTACGCCCGGGAAATCGCCAAACTTACCGGCGGCAAATAAGACTTGCTCCAACGCCGCCCCTTTTCGCGCCATTCCGCGCTTGACTCCGCGCGGCCAATGCGCTAAGTGTTCTTCCATGCAAGCAACAGCGCTGCAAGTTATTCTGGCAGGCGTCGCCGTCGCACTCGCCGGCTGCGCCGTGGAGACTTGTCGCGTCTGACGCTAATTTCGACAAGAACCCACGGCTGGAAGCGGTCGTGGGTCTTTTTTTCGGCCCCGGCCCGCCAGCCAAAAATGATATGAACACAAAAGTCCGCCCAAAAAAGATACCAACTCCCAAGGCTGAAATCGGCCAGCCCATGGCCGGCCGCGACATCCTGGTTCGCGCCCTGGAACGCGAGGGGGTCGAGTGCGTGTTCGCCTATCCCGGCGGGGCCAGCATGGAAATTCATCAATCGCTGACCCGCTCGACCATGCGCACCATCCTGCCCCGCCACGAACAGGGCGGTTCCTTCGCCGCCGACGGCTACGCCCGCGCCACCGGCCGGCCCGGTGTCTGCATGGCCACCAGCGGCCCCGGCGCCACCAATCTCGTCACCGCCATCGCCGACGCCTACATGGATTCCGTGCCGCTGGTGGCCATCACCGGCCAGGTGCCGCAGGCCATGATCGGCAAGGGCGCCTTTCAGGAAACCGATTTCTTCGGCATGACCCTCCCAGTTGTCAAACATAGTTACCTCATCACCGACATCAACGAAATCCCGCGCATCGTCAAGGAGGCTTTTTACATCGCCCGCACCGGCCGGCCCGGCCCAGTGGTGATCGATTTTCCCAAGAACATCCAGCAAGCCAAAACCCAGCCGGTCTGGCCCACGGAAGTTTGTTTGCGCGGTTACGACCCGGAGCCGAGGGCCGACGATCTGGCGTTGAATGAAATCATCGGCTTGATTGAGAAGTCCGAGCGCCCCGTGCTCTACTGCGGCGGGGGCATCATCACCGGCAATGCGGCCGATGAATTGCGCCAGTTTGTCCAGGCCACCCAAATTCCGGTCGCGACCACCATCATGGGTTGCGGGGCGTTCCCCGAAACGCATCCGTTGTCCCTGCGCTGGCTGGGCATGCACGGCACCGCCTACGCCAACTGGGCCGTCAGCGGCGAATTTCAGCCCCGCCAAAGCCCGGACCAGCCCATGGTCAAGCTCAAGGCCGGAGCCGATTTGCTCCTGGCCTTCGGCGTGCGCTTTGACGACCGCGTCACCGGCAAGGTGGAGGAGTTTTGCAAGACCGGCACGATTGTTCATATTGACATTGATCCTTCCGAACACAACAAAAACCGCAAGGTGCATCTGGCCCTCCAAAGCGACATCCGTTACGCCTTGCATCGGCTCAACGAGATGATCCGCCGCCGGCCCATCCGCAAGACCTTCACCCCCTGGCACCGCCAGATCGAGGAGTGGAAGGCGCGCGCCCCTTTCCGCTACGGCGTGACCGAGGAAGTCACCCGTTCCGAGCACATGCGCGACCATCTCCAGGGCCGCGAGGGCGAAGTGATTCTCCCGCAAATGGCCATCGAGACGCTGTATGAATTGACCAAGGGCGAAGCCATCATCACCACCGGCGTGGGCCAGCATCAGATGTGGGCCGGGCAGTATTACAAGTTCACTTCCCCGCGCCAGTTCCTGACCAGCGCCGGTTTGGGCGCGATGGGCTTTGGCTATCCGGCCGCCTTGGGCGCCAAAGTCGCCCGGCCTGACAAGCAGGTGGTCGATATCGACGGCGACGGCTCCTTTCTGATGAACGTCCAGGAACTGGCCACGGCCCACATCGAGAAGATCGCGGCCAAAGTCATGATCCTCAACAACCAGCACCTGGGCATGGTCGTGCAGTGGGAGGACAATTTCTACGACGGCAACCGCGGCCACACTTATTTGGGCGACCCGGAGCATCGCCGCCAGATTTATCCCGACTACGTGGCCATGGCGCACAGCTTCAACGTTCCCGCCCAGCGCGCCTTGTACAAGAAAGACCTGCGCCGGGCCGTGCAGGAAATGCTCGATTCCGACCAACCCTATTTGTTGGACGTGATCTGTCCCTACACCGAGCACGTCATGCCGTTCATCCCGGCAGGGCGGACCGTGGCCGACATGCGTTATTGACAGCCCATCCATCAGTTTGATTCAGTGAGGGTGGTTATGAATCCAAAACGTCTTTTGGCCCGGTTTTCCATCCTCGCGATTTTGTGCTTGACATGCCTGCCGCCGGCCGCTGAGGCAGCAGCAACCGCCGCCGTCAAGGCCGCGGATTTTCTCAACAGCATCGGCACGCTCTCCGCTATTTCGGTTCGTGGAGAAAGTTTGCAGAAAACAATCGAGTGCGCCAAATATCTTGGCATTCGTTGGCTCCGTGCCGGCATAGAGGGCGATGTTCCCTTGCAGCAGTTCATTGAACTCCATCGGCAAGCCGGCCTGCGCTTTAGCTGGGGCTTTGGCAGCGGAAGCGCGGACCTTGCTAAACTCATCCAGACCGCTCGCCAGATCGAAGCCGCCGGTGCTCTGCTGGCCTTTGAAGGACCCAACGAACCCAACAACTGGGGCATCACCTATCAAGGCCAAGCAGGCGGCAGAAACCTGACGTGGATGCCCGTGGCAAAGTTGATGCACGATCTTTGCCAGACCGTCGGGAATGATCCGGCGTTGAAGTCGTATCCCGTCTGGTCCATCTCCGAGGGCGGCGCCGAAACGGATAACGTCGGGCTGCAGTTCCTGACCATTCCGCAGGGCGCTGACACCGTCATGCCAGCCGGCACGAAGTTTGGCGATTATGCCAATGTCCATAATTACATTTATCATCCAAACTCATCGGGCGTGGAGGACAATAAGACCTGGAATGCCGCCGATCCCACCTCCGCCTGCAAGGTGGACGGACTCTATGGCGAGTACGGTTCGACATGGGCGCATCATTACCCTGGTTATTCTGGCGCCGATCTATTGACGTTGCCGCGCGTGACCACCGAAACCGGCACGACCGTTGGTGATGCAATAACGGAGGAGATCCAGGCCTTGAACCTCATGAGCATGTATCTGGACCAGTTCAAGCGGGGCTGGAGTTACACGGCGGTCTATCTGCTCAGGGATCGTGTGGATGAGGGCGGCAATCAAAAATTTGGGTTTTACCGGCCCGACTACACTCCTCGAAAAGCCGCCGTCTATCTCCACAACCTCACGACCATTCTCGCCGACAGGGGCTTCCTTGAGAAACCGGGCAAACTGGACTATTCCATCCCAGGAGAACCGGCCACCATGCACGACCTGCTCCTGCAACGGAGCGACGGCGCGTTTGAGTTGTTAGTGTGGGGCGAACGCCTCAAAGGCTCGGATGATGTCTCGGTGAACCTGGGCGGCACACGGTCTTCGGTAAAGGTTTACGATCCAACCATCGCCACCTCGCCGGCTCAAACACTCACGAACGTCCGTTCAGTTCCCTTGAGCTTGAGCGATCATCCGATGATTGTTGAGGTGGCAAAGTAGAGAGGCGAGCTATGGACTTAAAGCCGTTAGTAAAGTAAAGGCCGGCGCTCTATGGCCAAGCATCCTAAGCGCCCACTTTGGCGATGTCCTCGTTGCCAGCGAAAGTTCGCCAACCGCAATCAATCCCACTTCTGCGGCAGGCACAATTTGAAGACTCATTTTGAAGGCAAGACTGCGGTCATCCGTGCGATCTTTGATGCGGTGCTCGCGGCCGTTCGGCGTTGCGGACCAGTGATCGTGCTGCCGGAAAAGACACGCATCGCGTTTCAAGTGCGCATGTCCTTCGCGCAAGTGACACCTCGTTTGCGATGGGTTGACGCTCACGTGGTTCTGGCGCGCCGAATGGAGCACCCGCGCTTCCGGCGCATTGACACCATTTCAACCAGAAACCACGCCCACCATTTCCGTCTCTCTTCGTTATCGGATGTTAATGAGGACGTCGAAGGATGGCTGGCCGAAGCCTACGCCGTCGGCCAACAACAACATCTGAAGACGTGGTCCCGACCGCGCACGCCGCGAATCTCTCAGGCTTTATCTGTCAGGCTTTATCTTGCAACCAGGAAGAAAAAGGCGCATGATGCCAATGTGAGTGCCGCACAGTTACTCCAAGAAGTTTGGGCGCTGCCCGCAAATGAGCGCGAGCAATTTCTCTTTGCGCTGCTCGACGATGAGGAGTCTGCGTTGAGGCCGCCCGCGGGAAGAAGCAAGCGAGTAAAATGGCCGGATGTCCTGGCGCGAGCCAGACGTATTTTCGGGAGGCGTGTTTTCCCCAATTTGGTGCTGCTGGAGCGTTCGGAAAAAAACTGGTGGCACGGATGAGCCAGTATGCGGAGAGCAGTTTTCTGCCTCATGTTACTTAAGCGACGCGAACACCCACCGCGCCAAGGCTGATCTGCTTGGTGTCGGTTTGCAGTTGGTGTTCACTGCCTTGCAATCGTTGGAAGTGAGGAACGCCTTCCAACTCGGCGTTTTCAGGGCCTCTTGTCGGCAGCAGACGCCACTTCGGCTCGGGCCAATCTCGAACGGGAATTGCAGAGCGGGCGCTTGGTCAAGAAAACCGTAAAATGGCCGATGGCTTTCCGCCTCGCCTCTCACTTGAGCGAACGACACTCGTCACTTACCGGAACCCGAAGCCTGGATGTCTTGCATGTTGCCACGGCGAAATCTTTGCGCGCGAAGACTTTTGTTTCGTTCGATGAACGTCAACGGAAACTGGCCGCTACAATCGGCCTGAACGTCGTGCCTTGACCTCCGCTTCGCGGCCCCGTCTGGCCTACTTGTCCTCCGTCAACAAAATCACTCTCAACTTGCCGGCGGGCTGGCTGGCTTGGGTAAATTTATCAACCAGGCTGGGTGCGGCGGCGGGCGTGGCGGCGGCCGGCGGCGGCGTGGCGGCGGCTGGCTGGAGGGCCGAGCGCAACGCGCTTTCCACCAGTTGCGTGCAATGGATTTTCACCGGCGGCAAAGGGCCAAGGCCGGGGGCCAGTTCCTCGGCAGACAGGGCCAGCACTTCCTCCGCCGTCTTGCCGCGAATCATTTCGGTCGCCAGACTTGCGACGGCAATGGCTGTCTCGCAGCCGAAACTTTGAAACGTGGCGCGGTCCACCACTTTTTTCCCCGCCTCTTCCTTGAATTTGATCCACAACCGGATCATGTCGCCACAGGCGGCGCTGCCGGCGGTTCCAACGGCGTCGGCCCCCGCCAGCTCGCCGAGGTTTTTGGGGTCGCGCAACGCTTCCTCAATTCGCTTTTGATAGTCCGGGGCGGGGTTCATGCGGAAAGTTCCAATCGGTAACGCGGGATTTGGGCGTCGGCCTCGCGCGACCACGCGTCGATGCCGCCGCGCAGGCAGCGGACCTTGCCAAAACCCTGGCCCATGAAATAGGCCGCCGCATCCAGGCTTTGCCGTCCGCGATGATCGTAAATGATCATCAGATCCTCGCGCGGCCAATGTCCCAATATCTCCTGCATCACGGGCTGCGCGAGCAGCACCGCGCCCTCGATGCGCGCGGCTTCGAATTCCTCCCGGCTGCGAATGTCCACCAGGCGGACGCCGCCAGCCTGGCGCAAAGCGGCCAATTCAGCGGGGGAAATTTGCAACTCTTCGTCCTGCTGGTGGCTGCTCTGGAGGTGCCCGCTCACCTCGGCCACGTCAAGGTTGTTGCGCGCGCAAAGCCCGGCCAGGGTTTCCCCGGGCTCGAACGCGCAACTGGCGCAGCCGCCGATGTGATAACGGCGGAACAAGGCCCGTTGCGCGCCGGGAAACATCTCCAGCACGCGCGTCATGGTGGTTTGCGGATCGATGGAATCGGTCATGCGCCAAAAAATTTCTGAATTTCCCGCAACGTCTCACAGAGGACGTCCACTTCGGCCGCGGTGTTGTAGAAATAAAAACTGGCGCGCGCCGTCGATTCCACCCCCAGCTTTTTCATCAACGGCTGGTTGCAGTGATGCCCGCCGCGCAACGCCACGCCGCGCTGGTCGGCCACGGTGACGACGTCGTGGGCGTGAATGTCTTGCAACAAAAAGCTGACCACGCCCGCGTGTCCCGTCCGCGGTCCAAAGAGGCGGAGGCCGGGCAGGCTCGAGAGTTGATCCATCGCCCGCGCCGCCAGTTCCGCGTCGTGACGGGCGATGTGGTCGCAGCCGATGGCGGCCAGGTAATCGAGCGCGACGCCCAAGCCGATAGCCGCGGCGAAATCAGGCGTGCCGGCTTCGAATTTGTGCGGCGGTTCCTTCCAAGTGCTGTGGAAGTAATCCACGCTCGAGATCATGTCGCCGCCCCCTTGGAATGGCGGCATTCCTTCCAAAAGTTCGCGCCGCCCATAGAGCACGCCGATGCCCGTCGGGCCGCAGACTTTGTGGCCGGAAAAGGCCAGGAAATCGCAGCCGATCTCCTGCACATCGACCGGACGGTGGCCGGCGCTTTGGGCGGCATCGACCAGCGTCACAATGCCGCGCCGGCGGGCGCGCGCGCACAAATCGGCGACAGGATTGACCGTGCCCAGCGTGTTGGAAACGTGGGTGAAGGCGAACAGCTTGACCGTGTTGTCCAACAAATTATCCAAGCCGCCCAACTCCAGCAGCCCGTCGTTCCCGGTGATGGGCACATAAGCCAGCTTGGCGCCGGTGCGTTCGGCCAGCAACTGCCAGGGGACGATGTTGCTGTGATGTTCCATCTCTGTCAACAGGATGGTGTCGCCGGAGCGGATGTTCTTACCGCCCCAGGCATGGGCAACCAGATTGATGCCCTCGGTGGTTCCGCGCGTGAAAATGATTTCGGCCGGCTCGCGGGCGTGGAGGAAAACCGCGGCGCGCTCGCGGGCTGCCTCGAAGGCCACGGTCGCGCGTCGGCTCAATTCGTGAATGCCGCGATGGACGTTGCTGTTGTCATGACGGTAAAACCGGTCCAGCGCCTCCAGCACCACGCGGGGTTTCTGCGAGGTGGCGGCGTTGTCAAGATAAACGAGCGGATGCCCGTGGACTTTCTGCCGGAGGATGGGAAAGTCCTCCCGTAGCGCGGACCAATCTGGAAGGTGATGGGTCACATCATGCCAAGCTCCAGCCGCGCAGCCTCCGAAAGCATCTCGCGGCTCCAAGGCGGGTCCCACACCAGGAACACGCCAGCTTCCTTGACTCCCGGAATGGCGGAGACTTTCGACTCCACGTCTTGTTGCAAGACTGGTCCCATGCCGCAACCGGGCGCGGTCAGCGTCATCTTGATCTCGACCCGGTTTCCGCCGCCCGGCAGAGGCTGGATTTGCAAATCATAAACCAGGCCCAGATCGACAATGTTGACCGGAATTTCCGGATCGTAACAGGTGCGAAGTTTTTCCAGCACTTGCTCCTCGGTGACGGCAGAACTGTCCGGGGCGGCGGCGGTTTCCGCGGTCGCGGGGGTGGGCGGCGCGTGGCCCAGCGCGTCGGCGTCGCGGGCGTCGATGCGGGCCATGTTGCCGTGGATGACGACGGTGAAGCTGCCGCCCAGCGCCTGGGTGATGGCCACCGGTTCGCCGGCCTGCAGCGTGATCTTGGTGCCGGCGGGAATCAGGACCGCCTCGCAATCGCGTTTTAAAATAATCTCATCGCTCATGGCCGTTTAATGGGTATCCGTGGAAACGCTCGTTTGGCCATCCAGGCCGGCGAGCATGGCGTGCCAGGGTAATATGGCGCATTTCACGCGCATGGGAAAGTGGTGAACGCCCGCGAAGGCGCACAGCTTGCCCATGGCCTCTTCGTCCATTTTCCCGGTCGTCACCATGTTTTGGTATTGACTGAAGTAGTCGCGCGCGGCGGCGACCGTTTTGCCCTTGAGTTCATCGGCCATCATGGAGGCCGAGGCCTTGGAGATGGCGCAGCCGGAACCTTGAAAACTGATGTCGCGGATGACGCCCTCTTCGAGCTGAAGGAAGACCGTGTAACGATCGCCGCAGAGCGGATTGTTGCCTTCCGCCTTGCGATTGGCCTCGGGCAGGACGTGGAAATGGCGCGGCTTGCGGCTGTGATCCAGGATTACCTGCTGGTAAAGTTCGCTCAGTTCATCGGTCATGGGAAGAAAGAGAAGTGTCCAGGCTCTCGAACCACTCCGTCAACAATTGTTCCAGTTGCGCGCGCACCGGCGCCAGCGTGATGCGCTCGACCGCGTCGTTGGCGAACGCGCGGATCAGCATCCGCCGGGCCAGGCCGGCGCCGATCCCGCGGGAGCGCAGATAGAAAAGCGCCTCGTCATTCAACTGGCCTACCGTGGCGCCATGCGTGCATTTGACATCGTCGGCGAAAATCTCCAATTGCGGTTTGGTGTTGATGAGCGCCTGCTCCGAGAGCACAAGGTTGCGATTGGTCTGCTTGGCGTTGGTTTTTTGCGCGTCCTGCCGGACGAATATTTTTCCATTGAAGACGCCGTGCGAGCGGCCGGCCATGATGCCGTAGTAGAACTCGTGGCTTTCGCAACGCGGCTGGGCGTGATCGACGACCGTGTGATGATCGATCAATTGTTCGCCCCGCGCCAGGTAGAGTCCGTTGAGGATCGCTTCGGCGCCCTCCTCTACGAGCCAGGTCTGAATCTGGTTGCGGGCCAGGCGCGCGCCGGTGGCAATGGAATGGGAGAGCCAATGGCTGTTCCTGCTCTGCGCGGCTTGCACCGCCGCGATGTGAAACGCGCGCTCATTCTCGTTTTGGAGCTTGCAATGTTCCACGCGCGCCTCGAGGCCAAGGGCCAATTCCGTGACGGCATTAGTCAGGTGCGGAGCACTGGTGAGGCTAGCGTAAGTTTCAATGATTTTGACCGAACTGCCTTGGTGGGCCACAATCAAATTGCGCGCATGGACGGCCGCCCCGGGCCGCTCGGAAGCGGCCAGATAAAGCAGTTGCACGGGTTGCTCGACCACCGCCTTGGCCGGCACGGAGACGAAGGCGCCATCCTCAAAGCTGGCCGTGTTGAGGGCGGTGAAGAAGTTCGCCTTCTCATCGGCGTATCGGGCGAGATGCGGCTGCAACTCGCGCCCATCGCCGTCCCATTGCGCCCGCAAATTGCCCGCGCGCAGAGCAGCGCCGGGACCGGGCAGCGTGGATAATTCAGGACGGAACCGCCCATCGACGAATACCAGGCAATAGCCGTTGCCGGCGAGGCGGAACGGTTCAATGTCCGCGGGGCCGACCTGGCGCGCGCCGGCTTCGGCGGCATGCAAGGGCCACTGCCGCAGCGGCGCCATGTTGGTGAAGCGCCATTCTTCCTGTTCCGTAGTGGGAAATCCGATTTCACCCAGCCGCGTCCGGGCCTGCTCGCGCAGCGATTGCAGCCAAGCCGGGCCAGGCCCAAGCTCGCCCGCGAGAAAAGGGGCGGTGGCAGGTTCACGGTCCGTTTGTGTCAGCGTGTCCATCATGGTTTTCCATTGGCGGCGGCGCCTTCAAGGATCCAATCGTAACCTCGTTGCTCCAGTTCCAGGGCTAGTTCCTTGCCGCCGGACTTGACGATCCGGCCATGCACCAGCACATGCACGTGGTCGGGGACGATGTAATTCAACAGCCGTTGGTAATGGGTGATGACGAGCGTGGCGTTGTCCGGGCGGCGCAGTTTGTTGACACCGCGGGAGACGATCTTCAGCGCGTCGATGTCCAGGCCGGAATCGGTCTCGTCGAGTATGGCCAGTTTGGGTTCCAGCACGGCCATCTGAAAAATCTCATTGCGTTTCTTTTCGCCGCCGGAAAAACCCTCGTTGACCGCGCGGCTGAGCAGCGCCGGGTCCAGCTCGAGCAGGTTGGTCTTCTTCTTGACCAGCGCCAGGAACTCGACCGCGTCCAGCTCTGTTTCACCGCGTGCCTTGCGGCATTCGTTGAACGCGGCCTTGAGGAAGACGGTGCTGTTGACGCCGGGAATTTCCACCGGATATTGGAAAGCGAGAAAGATCCCCGCCCGCGCCCGTTCCTCCGGCTTCAGTTCCAGCAGGGAGACGCCGTTGAACGTGACGGTGCCGGAGGTGACGGCATACTCGCCGCGTCCGGCCAGGACCTGGGCCAGCGTGCTTTTGCCGCTGCCGTTGGGGCCCATGATCGCGTGGACTTCCCCGGCCTGGACAGACAGGTTCAGGCCCTTGAGGATTTCCTTGCCGTCCACGCCGGCGGATAAATCGCGAATTTCAAGCATGTGTGTGGTCAATTCTTTGCTCTCTTTCTCGTTCTCCCGGAAGCGCCGGGCCGGCCTCAACCGACACTGCCTTCGAGGCTGACGCCGAGAAGCTTTTGCGCCTCGACGGCGAATTCCATCGGCAGGTGGTTGAAGACTTCCTTGCAATACCCGTTGACAATCATATTGACGGCATCCTGGGTGGAGATGCCGCGCTGGTTGCAGTAAAAAATCTGGTCCTCGCCGATCTTGGAGGTGGAGGCCTCGTGCTCGACGGTGGCCGTGCTGTTGGCCACCTCCAGGTAGGGAAAGGTGTGCGCGCCGCACCTGTCGCCCAAGAGCAAAGAATCGCACTGCGAGTAATTGCGCGCATGGGCGGCGCTCGGGCGGATTTTCACCAACCCGCGATAACTGTTCTGGCCGCGCCCGGCGGAAATCCCTTTGGACACAATGGTGCTGGTGGTGTTGCGCCCGACGTGAATCATCTTGGTCCCCGTGTCCGCCTGCTGGCGGTGGTTGGTCAGGGCCACGGAATAAAATTCGCCGACCGAGTTGTCGCCCAGCAACAGGACGCTGGGATATTTCCAAGTGATGGCCGAGCCGGTCTCCACCTGCGTCCAGGAAATCTTGGAGTTGCGCCCGGCGCACTTGCCCCGTTTGGTGACAAAATTGTAAATGCCCCCCTTGCCCTGCTCGTCGCCGGGATACCAATTCTGCACGGTCGAGTATTTGATTTCCGCGTTTTCCAGCGCGATCAACTCCACCACCGCCGCGTGCAACTGGTTGGTGTCGCGCATGGGCGCCGTGCAGCCTTCCAGGTAGCTGACGTAACTGCCCTCCTCGGCGATGATCAAGGTCCGCTCGAATTGCCCCGCGCCGGCGGTGTTCATGCGGAAATATGTCGAAAGCTCCATCGGGCAACGCACACCCTTGGGCACGTAGCAAAATGAGCCGTCGCTGAAAACGGCCGAATTCAAGGCCGCGAAAAAATTGTCGTTATGCGGCACCACCGTGCCCAAATACTTCTTGACCAGTTCGGGATGATGCTTGACCGCCTCCGTGAAGGAGCAAAAGATCACCCCCACCTTGGCCAGTTCCTCCCGAAAGGTCGTGGCCACCGACGCGCTGTCCAGCACCGCATCGACCGCCACGTTGTTGAGGCGCTTTGTTTCATCGAGAGAAATGCCGAGTTTTTCGAACGTGGCCCGCACTTCCGGATCGACCTCATCCAGGCTGGAGAGTTTTTTCTTCGGTCGGGGCGCGGCGTAATAGATATAGTCCTGATAATTGATCGGCGGATAAATTACGTTGGGCCAATGCGGCTCTTCCATGGTCTGCCAATGGCGGTAGGCCTTGAGGCGCCAGTCCAGCATAAAATCCGGCTCGCCTTTGGTCTGCCAAATCCGGCGGACGACTTCCTCACTCAGCCCCGGTGAAAAGGCATCCGTTTCGATCTCGCTGACAAACCCGTATTTGTATTCGGATTTGACAAAACTCTCGATTGTATCACTCGTGGCATCCATAATCGGACGAATTTAGTCCGCTTCCAGCATAGGCCAGCGCCGCCAGTTGTCAACGCCTGAGAAAGGGGAGCGAAAACGAGCGGACTGGTTTGGACGATGCCCTCCACGCGCGCTCGCGTGCCTGAAACCTTTGGCGCTCAGGCTATTAGCGATTCACGCGAAATCGGCAAAAACCGGATTTATGTTTCAGTCTTACCCCGATGGACATATCCGAGGGTTCAAAAGACAATGACGCGATGAAATTAGAGAGTGGGACGATTCTAATAGTTGATGATGATCTGGATTATGTGCGACTCGTGCAACAACTGCTGGCCAGAATCTGCCCGCAACTTTCCACCGCCGCCCTGCATTCCGGCCAGGAGTTGATCTCCTATTTCCAGGGTGAGGAAAGGTTTTCCGGCCGAACCAAGTCGCCGGCTCCAATCCTGGTGCTGCTTGATTTGAGGATGCCTGGCATGAATGGATTCGATATCCTTCAGTGGCTGCAGAATCATCCGCCCTACCACCGCATCCCTGTGGTCGTTTTCACCGCCGGCGGTGAAATCGAACTGGCCCAACGTGCCTATGCCCTTGGAGCGCGTTCCTTTTTGACCAAGCCGCTCGGCGCCAAGGAATTTGAGAACATGGTGCATGAACTTCAGAAATGGCTCGAATCGGAACGCGCGGCGCTCCCTCAACGTGAGTCCGATCCATCTTTTACGGGACGATCAGGACGGTGTCTCCCTCCTCCAAATCCATATCCTCGCGGTGCAGAAGATCAACGCCCTTGAATTCCCCGGCGACCTGCGCGTTGCGCAGGACGCGGATGAGTTGCGGATTCATAAAGACAGTGTACTCCGCCGCCACGATGGCCTGGCTCAATTTCATGCCTGCCTGCCATTCCACCACTGCATGGCGCACCGGCCCCTGCACAAAGACAACCGGCCCCTGCTGCTGCTGCAGCCGGGCCTGCATGGCCCCTTGCGTCGCTTGTTCCTGGCCGGCCAGATAGGCCTGCCGGGCTTCCATTTGCGCCTTTTTCTGGCTGACACACCCCATGCCGGCCACGACGGCAAGCAGTTGGCAAAGAACAGCCGTGCGCATAGTTAACAACCGGTTGACGCCTCCCGCAACACATCGACGCAATGCGGCACCGCTGCCGCCACGAAGCCAAGACATTCCACCGCTCCACTCGGCTTGCCGGGCAGACAAATCACCAGCGACTTGTCCACCACGGCCGCCAGATTGCGGGACAAGATCGCGTTGTGGGTGATCTTCATGGATTCCATCCGCATCACCTCGCCAAAGCCCGGCAGCTCGCGCACGGCGATCTCCAGCACTGCTTCCGGCGTGACGTCGCGCAAAGCCACACCCGTGCCGCCGGTGGTCAGGATGACATGGCAGCCCTTTTCGATTTGCTCGCGGATGGCTCGTTGAATGTCGCGCTTTTCATCCGGCACCAGCGATTCAACCAGGATTTTCCAACCGCGGGCCACAGCCGCCTGGCGCAAGGCCGGCCCGGCCAGATCGTCGTATTGACCACGCGAGGCGCGATCGGAAATGGTGATGATGCCCGCTTCGATTTGCATTATTTCTTTAGTTTCGACACCAGGACGATGTCGGTGATGCGTATGGTTTTGTCCAGCCCCTTGCACATGTCGTAAATCGTCAGCGCCGCCACGCTCACGGCCGTTAGCGCCTCCATCTCCACCCCGGTGGCGGCCGTGATGCTGGCCGCCGCCGTGATGACGACGCGGTCGCGGGCAGGCGGAATTTCAAACTCGACGGAGCAATGAGTGATGTTCAAAGGATGGCAGAGAGGGATCAACTCGCCCGTTTTCTTGGCGGCAAGAACTCCGGCCACGCGCGCGCAGGCGAACACGTTCCCCTTGGCCACCTTGTCTTTCTCGATGGCCGCGACCGTGGCCCGTTGCAAAAGGATGACCCCTTGCGCCACCGCCTCACGCCGCGCGGGTGGTTTGGCGGAGACATCCACCATTCTGACCTCTCCACGCGCATTCAAATGAGAAAATCTCTTCATGGCCGGCCGGGATGAACCACGCTCTGCTTCCATTCAACCACCGCCGCGCGCATTTGTTCCGCAAGATGCCAGTTTTTATTCACGTGTTTGGGAATGAATCCGGGCGACGTTCCCAGCAAATCCGTCGTGACCAATATCTCGCCGTCGCAATAGGGACCGGAGCCAATGCCAATGGTGGGAATAGAAACCTGGCCCGTGATTTCCCGGGCCACGGGCGCCGCCACCAATTCCAGCACCATGCCGAACGCGCCCGCCCGCTCCAAAGCCAGCGCGTCGGCGATCAAGGCCAGCCGCTCGTCCTCCTTTTTGCCTTTGACATGGTAGCCGCCTTCGACGACCGCGTTTTGCGGCAACATGCCCAAGTGGCCCAGCAGCGGAATGCCCGCGGCCAGGATCGCCTCAATTTGCGGCAGGATGCTTCGGCCGCCCTCGGCTTTGACCGCCTCGGCCCCGGCTGCGATCAGACGGCGCGCGCTCTCCACCGCCATGGCCGGCGTCGCGCAACTGCCATAGGGCAAGTCGGCCGCCAGCAAACCTTGCGGCCTGGCGCGGGCCACGGCGCGAACGTGATGTTCCATTTCCGCCATCGTCACGCAGGTGGTGTCCGGATAACCCAGAACCACCATCCCCACCGAATCACCCACCAGCAGCAGCGGTAAGCCCGCGGCCTCCAGCACTCGGGCCATGGCGAAATCGTACGCCGTCAGGGCGGCGATGCGTTCGCGGCCCTTCATGGTGCGAATTCTTGTCACCTTGTCGGCAGTCATCTCCAAGATCTAGTTCACAAACGCCGTTATCGGGCTGGTCGCGCTGGCGGCCGCTTGTGGCTGGGCCACGCCAACTTCGTACGCCTCCCGTCCGCCATGCACCGCCTCCGCAAAAGCCCGGGCCATGCGGCACGGATCCTGGGCCACCGCGATGGCGGTATTGACCAGCACCGCGTCAGCCCCCAACTCCATCGCCTCGGCCGCGTGACTCGGGGCGCCCAGGCCCGCATCGACCACTACCGGCACCGTGGCCTGCTCGATGATGATGCGAATCTGCTCCCGCGTCTCCAGGCCGCGGCTGGAGCCGATCGGCGAGCCTAGCGGCATGACCGTCGCCGTGCCGGCATCCTGCAACCGTTTGGCCAGGACGGGATCGGCATTGATGTAAGGCAGCACGACAAAGCCTTCGCGCACGAGCACTTCCGCCGCCGCCAAGGTTTCCACCGGATCGGGCAGCAAATAGCGCGGGTCGGGGTGGATTTCCAATTTGATCCATTTCGGCAGGCCGGCGGCGGCGGCCAGACGGGCCAGACGCACCGCTTCAGCGGCGTTGATCGCCCCGCTGGTATTGGGCAAAATCAAATACCGCTCCGGATCAATAAACTCCAGGATATTGGCGAACGGATCGCGGCTCCCGCTCAAATCCGCCCGGCGCAAGGCCACCGTGACGATCTCCGCGCCGCTGGCGGCGAGCGTTTGGCGCATCAATCCCGGCGAAGAGAACTTGCCCGTGCCCAGCAGCAAGCGGGAACGGAACACCCGGCCGGCGATTGCGAATATGGACAATTCATTTACCATTCAAAGAGGCCAGCATGGCGGGTTGAGGGCGGAGATAAAAGTTTAAAGTTCTGGCGATTTAAGTTTTGCCGTTTACGATAGCGGGGGTAGCCGGTGTCAGTTCCAAGGCGGCATCCGTAGCTCAATTGGATAGAGCTTCTGACTTCGGATCAGAAGGTTGGGGGTTCAAGTCCCTCCGGATGCACCACATATCAAGGGCTTTCATCGACTGTCAAGAAACGACGGCCTTCGAGTAGTCACAGGTATCCGTTGGTTCAGTTTTGTTTCGGGATGTTTCGGTCGTCCGGCTGCCACTGGATCTAGTCCCCCTCCAAAGTATCACCACCTTGTATGATCATTCCTGACACTTTTCGCGTTGAAACCAAACGAACTCATCGCCGGCGCCAAGGCACTGAAAGCTTTACCGAAAGTTCATGGCTGATTTTGGACAGAGCCAGACATTGCGCGTGCGTTGGCAGCTTTGCCCTGAGTGCAAGAATTGCCTCAGTTTCAGCGCCATGGGTCGAAATGAGACCGTTGTTTGCCCCACCGTGTTCATGGAATTCGCGAGTCAGTTTTCCGCAGCAAACCCGAAAGCCGGTGTTCAGCAACGCGAGGGGCGAATGCTTGTCTCTCAGACGGAAAGCTGCAAAGTGGACCGCTCGCCCGGTTGGGCCCAGATGCGCAAAACGAGCGCAACGAGAGGGGGTTTTTGGCGTGGAACAAAGCAAGTCCCCGAAGCGCACCGTCTCCCGAAAAGGCGAGATGACCGTGCCGATTCCACCGCTGCAACCGTCACACTTCCCGCGGCGTTCTTCTTCATCCACTTGCATTATTGTTGACATGAATAACTGGCAGGAGCCGGAGTCGGCCGATCAAGCCTTCCGGGAGAGCCTCTTCGGCCTGGGACTAGGTGAAACAAAGTCAGAAAAATGGGGTCAGAAAAATGATCTGAAATAAGGTTAACGCTTATGGCCGCGTGCCCTCGCGCAGCTCTGGGTGCGAATTTTCAGACACGCTCTTAGCGGTATCGGGCGACATTCATGGCGCCAGAAGATTACCGGGACAGGAACATCCGGTTGAATCCGGATGGTGTCAACTACTTTTCTGAATTCTGATTTTTTGGCAAAAGGCGCGAATACCTCTCGAAACGGATTGCCCGGCCAGGGTGGAACAGATACGCTTTTGGGGTGGATCAGCAGTTGGACACCATCGGCATCATCGCCGGCAATCGCTCGCTGCC
>PLIU01000375.1:0-9645 GCA_003140095.1 Verrucomicrobiales bacterium
CGCCCCCATAGGAGTCACCATTCGGTGTGTCTGCACGCCCGGCGCAAATGTTTTCGGCCAGAGGCCGAAAACGGCGGGCGAGACGCCCGCGCTCCCTCAATTCAACTGCATGGTTCCGGCTAAAATGGTTGACAGCGCCGGTTTTCTTTCAGCTTTTGGATGCGCTGGAAGGATTCGTCGATGCGCGCTTCGCTGATTTTGCCGGAGTCAACCAGACGGTAAATAATCCCGGCCGCTTTTTCGCCGATGTGCGGGTCGAACTCCATGTTGTTGCCGAAGCAGAACATATCCAATCCGGCTTCGAGGCCGAATTGCACGGCTTGCTCCAATCCGTAATGACTGGCAATGGCTTTCATTTCCATGTCGTCGCTCAATACCACCCCCTCAAAACCAATCTGGCGCCGCAGCAGGCCGGTCACAACGCCGGCGGAAAGGGTGGCGGGACGATCGGGGTCCAGGCGGGCGTTGAAGACGTGGGCCGTCATCACGGTGTCGCAAAGATTCGCCTCCACCAGGCGGCGGAACGGGGTCAATTCGTTCTCCGTCCAATGCAGGGTCACATCGACCAATCCTAAATGAGTATCGCCGCGCGCGCTGCCGTGCCCGGGGAAATGTTTGGCGCAGCTCAGGATGCCGTGTTGGCGATGGGCGCGCACGAATTCCATCGCGTGCAGGCCGACCGCTTCCGCGTCTGGGCCGAAGCTGCGCTTTTTCCCCTTGATGATCGGGTTGTCCGGGCCGGCGTCCAGATCGACCACCGGGGCGAGGTTCATGTTGATGCCCACGCCGGCCAGCGTCCGGGCGATCTTTTCCGCTTCGGCAAAAGTGCGGGATGGATCGTTGGTCGCGCCTAAATCTTCCTGGGAAAATGTTTCGGGAAAACCATACTCCGCTTTCAATCGGTTGACTCGCCCGCCTTCCTGGTCGATGGCAATCAACAAAGTGTTCCGCGCCCGGTTCTGCAAGGATTGCGTCAGCGTGCGGACTTGTTCGGGCGATTGGATGTTGCGGAGGGGCCGGGACGGATCGGCCATTTCCTGGTCAAACAAAATAACGGCCCCGACGTGGGCCGCCTGCAACTCGCGCGCAATGGGATCAGCGTCCGTGATCTCGCAACCGCGGAAGCCCACCAGCAACATCTGGCCGATCTTCTCCCGCAGGGTGGGCGCGGCGCTCATTGACCCGGCCCGATGTCCAACGGGTTGCGCCTATAGTTGACTCCCATTTGATCCAGGCGGCGCTCGTCGGTTTCCAAACGGCGGAGGAAATCGTCAAAGTTGCGCGCCTCCTTGGGCGACCATGTGATTTCCGCCAGGGCGCATTCGCGCGGGAAGATCATGTACTCGGCGTGGCGCAGATTGGGAATATATTCGGTCCATAGATTGCCTTGCGCACCCAGGATGTGCGGCTGGAATTCCGGCTCCAGATTCTTGGGGATCGGGTCGAAGGTGTAAATCGCGCGCAGGGGCAGGAAGCCGCCGATGGCGCGCGGCTCCTTGGCATGGTCGTTTGATTGGTAATGGTCCAGATAGCAATCCGCCTCGGGCGTCATCACCACGTCGTGACCGTCTCGGGCGCCTTCGGTCGCTCCGCCGATCCAATCCATGAGGGCGGCGTTTTTGGCGAGACCGCCCTCGCGGATTTCGCTCCAACCAATGAGAGAACGCCCGTTGGCGTTGATAAATCTCTCCATGCGCTGGATGAAGTAGCTCTCCAGTTGCTGATCCTTCTGCAACCCTTCCGCCTTCTTGCGCGCCTGGCACTTTTCGCATTTGGACCAGAAGCCGGTGGAGACCTCGTCACCGCCGACGTGGATATACTTGCCGGGGAAAAGCGTGAACACCTCCTTGAGGACATTTTGCAGGAACTCGAACGTCTCGTCATTGCCGGCGCAATAGACGTCGTCGGCATTGCCCGTGTCGCCGTCCTTGCTGGGCTGCCCGCGGCCGTCGGTGCAACTGAATTGCGGATAGGCGGCCAGGGCCGCCCCGGAGTGCCCGGGCATTTCAATCTCTGGCACAATGGTGATGTGACGCGCGGCGGCGTAACGAACCACCTCGCGGATATCGGCCTGCGTGTAATAGCCGCCGTAGCGGTCATCAGGCCCGTAGGCCGTGCTGGCTTTGGGGTCCAAGCCCCAATCCAAACCAATGTCTTTGCGCCAGGCGCCCACTTCCGTCAGGCGCGGATATTTTTTGATTTCGATGCGCCACCCATGGTCGTCGGTCAGATGCCAATGCAAGGTATTGATCTTGTGCATGGCCAGGGCGTCCAGAATTTGTTCGACCTCCTCCTTGGTGAAGAAATGGCGGCTGACATCCAGCAACATGCCGCGCCACTGAAAGCGGGGGCGGTCCTTGATTTCCACGCACGGCGCCTCCCACTTCACGCCGGAGGCTGCCTGGGCGGCGAATACCTCCGGCGGCAGCAATTGCAGGAAGGTCTCGACGCCGTAAAAGACGCCTCCCTGCGCCGGCGCGCGGATCACCACCGAATCCGGGTCCACCGTTAATTCGTAACCCTCCGACCCGAGGCTGGGATCGCTTGTCTTGGTGGTCAGCCAGATGGCACCCGCGGTCGTAGTGCCGGGCGATTTGACCGGGAACTTGAAGCCTGTGGCCGCGCGCAGCCGTTCCGCCAAAAACTGGCCCGTGACCTTGGACTTCGCGTCCACGAGAATCGGTGTTTCAGGGCCAAGGACAAAGGCGCCCTCCCGCGGAGTCATGGTCTCGGGCTTCGGAATGAGCGCCGGTTCGGCAGCGCGCGCGGCGACCGCCAGACCGGACACAATGGACAGGATGGGTATCAGAATGGATCTCATAAAATTAAATGATTAAATTAAACTCACGAGTGTTCGAAGTGAGCCTCGATTTCCTCCAGGGTTTTGCCCTTGGTTTCCGGCAGGAAAAACGCAGCCGTAATGAAATAAAAGACGGTGCAGCCGGCGAACAAAAAGAACATGGTCGAATAGCCGTATTTACCGACCGTTGGCAGAAAGACCGCCGCGATGGTGGTCGAGACGGCTTGATTCAGCAATAAGGCGATGCTCATGCCGTTGGAGCGAATGCGCGTCGGCATTAATTCCGAGAGCGCCAGCCAGACGCACACACCCGGGCCGACGGCGTAAAAGGCCATGAAAACAAAAAGGCAACCCGCCACCAACCATCCGTTGGCGGTGCTGGGCACGGGGGTGATCAAGGCGTTGTCAATGTGCAGCGGCGCACTCTCCGCCGCGTCCAGGCTGGCGAACGGATTGGCAAAGAACGCGGCCACCTTGGTGTCGGGCACGCAATCGCCGCGCCTTATTTCAATCGGCTTGGCACCAGGGTCGTCGGAACGCACGGCTGCGGTCGCTTTCCGAAAGTCGCCGTACGAATAAATGATGACCAGAGTTGTCGGCGTCTTCGCCGGGCTGCCGACGGGCAAAAGACGGTCGGCCGATTCCACGTTATAGGAGAGCGTCAGCTTCTGGTCTGGTGTCACCATTGCTTGCGCTGCGTCCCGGCAGTCAACGTGGTGACTTTCCACGCTGCGAAACATGATCCCCACGCACAGGAGCGAGGCGATGATGCCGGCGGTGCCCAGGCTGAGGAGAAACTTGCGGCCCTTGCGGTCCACCAGCGCGACGCCGCCCATGGTGACGACGAAATTGACGATGGTCAGGATGACGTAGCCGCCGTGCGCCCAAAAATCCGAAAGTCCGCCTTGGAGAAGGATGGTCGGGTTGTAACCAATGATCGAGTTGATGCCGGTGGCCTGGTTGCAGGCCAGAATCACGCAGGCCAAAACAAAGGGAATAATGTATTTGCGATGCCACAGCGATTCCCGCCTCGCCTGACCTCCGGTGCCTGATTTCGCGTTTTCCGCCACCGCGGTCGCCTCCATTTCCTTCAACTCCACGTCCGCCTGTTCTTCGCTTCTGGAGCGCAGCAGGGCCGTGCGCGCGGCCTCCGCGTTGCCCCGGCGGAAGAGCCAGCGCGGCGATTCTGCGACCATAAAACTCCCGACCACAAACAAAACTCCCGGCGGCAGCGAAACCCAGAAAATGCCCCGCCAGGCATGATCCTTAAACACCAGAAGTTTGGCCGCATCACCCAATTTGGCCACTTCCTCAACCCGGTGACTGAAGTAGAGTCCAATGAGGGCCGCCGCCATGATGCCCAGCGTCAGCAGCCACTGAAATATCCCGGTGCCTTTGCCGCGACTGGAGGCATCCAGACATTCCGCCAGGTAGAGCGGCACCACGACACCGATTAACCCCGCGCTGATTCCCTGCAACAACCGGCCCCAAACCAGCGGATGGTAGCCGTGCGCCAAGGCGATGACCGGAATACTGATGACGAAAAGCGCGCCGCTGATCATCATCAGCCATTTACGCCCCATCAAGTCGGCCAGCAGGCCCGCGAACAAGGTTGAAATCACGCTGCCCAGCAACACCGCCGCCACGATGAAGGAGAGTTGGCCCGCATCGAGACCGGAAGTATCCTGAAGATAAGGCAGCGCTCCGGCGATAATCCCGACATCGACCCCATAGAGCAATCCTCCTAAGCCGGCTACGAGCAGAAGAAAGCGGTTATAACGGATTTGGGATGGAGGGAGGGGGAAAGTCGAACTCATGGATCGTGGTGACGTTGCGACCCGGTCGGAACATATATATCTGTGCTCATTAACGTTGCTTCATTGGGCATTTGCCAACAGCCCCGCCGATTCTGCAGGTCCAATGAAAAAAAGCACGCTTAAAAATGAAAATCTAATGGTGCTCCAGCACGGGCTCCGGTTGGAGAAAACATGGGGGCAGACTCGTCAGCCTGCTCACCCAGTCTGCGGCGTGACCCCCACAGGCGTTGGCCGCTACCCTTTGGCTTTGGCTTTCCCTTTAGCTGACCCCTTTGACGACCCTATCAATAATAAGGGAATGGATTGTATGCACCGTTCATGGTGGCTGAAGTGCGATTAGCCACCCAATAGACATCTCTGTTCGCGCTGAGAACGGGAGGATCCTGCCAATTATCATTATATACCGTGGTAGGAACACCTCGAGGATTTGCCCAAGCATGCACTTCTGCATGGCCATCGACGAACCCAAAGCCACCCGCATTTCCGTGGTTTTTGGAGGGCATGTCAACCCAGTGGGTGTTGTCGCCCTCCGGCATCGTAATCGCCCAAGCACCATCATTAATGGTATCCGGGTCCTCGTCAATAAGGACCCACAACGAGGAAGGACTGGGGCGCCCCAAATCCTGTTCCTTGAAGTAACACAAGTAGGGTCCACCGCTGACGCCATTGTTGCCATAGATGGAGGGAAGCCATGCGCCTTGGCCGCTGGGCAGTCCTCCAGAGTTGTAACCTATCGCTTGATTCATCGAAATGCTTCGTATCCGAGGCTGTCCGGTAAGGCCGTGCGAGAGACTTCGATCCGCCGGACACCTGTAAATACCGGGTTGCTTGAGCACGTACGGCCCCATCTGTGCATACTTTCCGTTTATAACATACTGTATATCATAATTGTAAGCCGCTCCGGAATAATCTTCATTGCCATACACCCACGCGGGTGGATTCCCGCCTTCTTCGTTGTAAGCAAAAACCTGCCTGTTGTCATCGGAATACATCTTCCATGCGAGGACGAGCTGCCTTTCGTTGCTCATGCATTGGGTGGACACGGCCTGCTGTTTAGCCAAGGCCAATGCAGGAAGCAGCATCGCGGCCAGGATGGCGATAATGGCTATCACCACCAACAATTCAATGAGCGTGAAGCCCCATGGCTGGGAGTTCCCCGCCGCTGCTGCGGCGCTGCCCAAAGGCATGGATTTTTGCTTCGCGGTATCGTATGTTTTCAACGCTTTCAATGTTTTCATTTTTATAAATTCCATCTCAACAGCTCATGTCGCAACTCGCTTGGTCTTTGTGTGGCCGAGTTCAGTTGCTGTATTTTTACTTAATTAACCAAATCCAACCCCACTTTGCAAGAAAAATCTTCAAAAAAATTTAGGGCCGCAACCCGGTTTTTGCGCATCCTAATTCTTGAATGTGTTAGAACAATTGCAAGTTTCTATGTGTAAACATGTTACGAACATCACAGCCCAAAAGAATCAAACCGTCAACTTTGGAAAAAACTGGTGCGCGGTTTCGCACGTCGCCTCGCTGAGTTCCTCTAGGGAACAATGCCTGACGCTGGCCGCCAGTTCCGCGATGTCTCTGAGGTAGGCTGGCTCGCAACGTTTGTCCCGATGCGGCATGGGCGCAAGGTATGGACAATCGGTCTCGAACATGAATTGCCCAAGCGCGGCCGCCCAAAGGGCCTGCCGGACGTTTTCCCCGTTCTTGAAAGTGACGATGCCCGTGAAACTGACCAATGAACCCAGATCCACCACCCGCCGCATGGCTTCGACGCTCTCCGAAAAGCAGTGAAACACGCCGCGCGTCCTGCCGGCGAAGGGCGTCAACTGCGCCAATGTGTCCTCAAACGAATCGCGCTGATGAATGATGCAATTTAGCCCAAGCTCCGCCGCCACTTCCAATTGCTGCCGGAAAATTTCCGCCTGGCGCGTCTTGTAGCGCTCGAAATCCGGTTCCGGGCCGCCCGCGCCCGGCCGGCGATGATAATCCAACCCTGTTTCGCCCACTGCCACGACCTTGGGATGCCGCGCCAATTCCCGCAAAGCCGGCCGCACATCCTCCGGCGCGTCCAGCACGTGGGTCGGATGCCACCCGGCGGCGGCGTAGATGTGGGGATGGGCCTCGGCGATTTGGATCGCGCGCGCGCTGCTTTCCAGGTCGGTGCCAATGCAGACGATTTTGGCGATGCCGGCTTCGCGCGCGCGTTCGATGACGCAGGGCAAGTCGGTGGCAAAATGGGGAAAACCCAAATGCGCGTGCGTGTCGTAGAAAGGCGGGTTTTTCATGGGACGTGGCCGCCGTTGGGGAGATCAATCGCCGGCGGTCTTGGGATGCACTTGCGCGGCGACTTTCAAGCGCAAGGCGTTCAAACGGATGAAGCCGGTGGCATCGTCCTGGTTGTAAGCCTGGGTCGGGTCGGCCTCCATGGTGGCGATGTGCGGATTGTATAAGCTGGCCGGAGACTTGCGCCCGGCATTGATGATATTGCCCTTGTAAAGTTTGACCCGCACCGTGCCGGTGATGTTCTTTTGGCTCTCGGAGACCAGGGCTTGCAAGGCAACGCGCTCGGGTGAAAACCAAAAGCCGTAATAGACCAACTCCGCGTACTTGGGAATAAGCGAGTCGCGCAAGTGCATGACCTCCCGATCCATGGTCAGGCTTTCCATCTGACGGTGGGCGAAATGCAAAATCGCGCCCCCGGGAGTCTCATAGACCCCGCGGGTCTTCATGCCGACGAAACGATTCTCGACCATATCCACGCGCCCGACACCGTGCTTGCCGCCCAGTTTGTTCAGCGTTTTCATCACGCCCAGCGGATTGAGCTTCTTGCCATTGACGCCCATGCAGTCGCCTTTCTCAAAATCCAGGGTGACGCGCTCGGCTTTGTCCGGGGCGTCTTCGGGGGAGACGCTCAGCTTGTACATGCCTTTGTGTTCCGGTGCCGAGGCATCCAGCCATGGGTCTTCCAGGATGCCGGCTTCGAAGGAAATATGCAGGAGATTCCGATCCATGGAATAAGGCTTCTTGGAAGTGGCTTCGACAGGAATACCCTTCTGCTCGCAGTATAGGATCATTTCGGCACGGCCCGGAAACTGGGCGCGGAAGGCGGCGTCGCGCCAAGGAGCGATGACGCGCAACTGCGGGGCCAGGGCGGCGGCGGTCAGCTCAAAGCGGACCTGGTCGTTGCCCTTGCCGGTGGCGCCGTGGGCGATGGCGCCGGCCTTTTCGCGCTGCGCAATCTCGACCATGCGCTTGGCGATCAGGGGCCGGGCGATGCTGGTGCCCAGGAAGTATTGGTTCTCGTAAATCGCTCCCGCCTGCATCATGGGGAAGATAAAGTCGCGTGCGAACTCCTCCTGGAGGTCATCGATATAAACTTTAGCCGCGCCGGTTTTGAGGGCCTTCTTCTCCAAGCCGTGAAGTTCCTCCTCCTGGCCGATGTCGGCGCAAAAGGCGATCATTTCGGCGCCATATTTCTCCTGGATCCAGGAAAGCAGGACCGAGGTATCCAACCCGCCCGAGTAGGCCAAGACAATTTTCATGGCGCGGATTAAAACGCCATGACGGGCGGGTGGAAAGATCAAAGTTTGGGCGCGCTTGCCCGATTCTTCTCCACTATGCGCTTCACGACCTATAAATGGAGTGCGTCCCGACGTTGGTGGTCACCACCGTATCCCCATCAATATAAAAAGTTATTCGCAAATCTCCCTCCACCACCGCCGCATAGATTCTCCGGCCGAAAATGGCGGAGAGAACGTGAATCTTGTGGGTGCCAAATCGAGCAAATGACTTTCCAGTTCATCCAGCGGCGCGGGGGCTTTGAGGCCGGCGGCCAGCATGTGCCGCCGCCAGTCCGAAATGGCTCTTTCGAGGTCAAACATATTGCTCTTTTTCTTTGTCCACTTTCCACAAACCGTAAAAGCCAAGCACCGTCCCGCCAGGCAAAACCGGCAGAAGCGCCCAGTTCAGAATCCGAGTCAACCGGCGCCCGGTCGCGGGGCGGTATCGCCGGGCGAGGAGGGTGGCGGCCACCGCCACAGCATAGGCCAGGCAGAGTGCTGTCATCGGAGGGAGAGACCGCTCGGAAAGATGCCGCATCGGCCCGCCCCCGGCCCGCTGCCAATCAAGGAAGACGATGGCCGTGATGGCATTGCGGAGCGCGAATATCGCGAGCACCGCGGAATACAATCTGTTGTGATTTATCATAAGGCCTGCTTTTGTTTTTCGAACTTTCTTAAATTCATTCTTGAGCGCCTGTGCCGGCCCGACGATTTGGTCGGCAAAATTGAAAGATTCCCGCGCGTCCAATCCCGATTGCATCCGGCGTGTGATTTCCTCCCGCAGATGACTTTCCAATTCTTCCAGCGGGACAGGTGCTTTGATGCCCGCGGCCAGCATCTGCCGGCGCCATTCCGCGATGGCCTGTTCGAGATTAAACATTTTGTTCTTTCCATAGACCGCCGAGGACGGAAGAAATGACGGTCCATTGTGCGCGCTTGTTCTTGAGGGCCTGGCGGCCGTCTTTTTCGAGGGAGTAGTATTTGCGCTTGCGCCCGCTCTCCATCTTCACCCAGCGCGATTTGATCCAGCCGGCATCCTCCATCCGGTGCAAGACCGGGTAGAGCATCCCGTCCGACCATTGGATTTTGTCGCCGGAGAGGCGCTTGACCTCCTGAATCAGTTCGTAGCCATAGTTTTCACCGTTTGTGAGAAGGGACAGAATCAACGGTTCGGTCGAAGCGGCTACGAGTTCTTTTTCAATCATGCGCGCAGGATACATTGCCAAGCTACGTATGTCAAGCGGGATTTTAGCTACAGTCAGAACGTCACTTGACGCGCATCGGAATTCGTAAGATTGTTGTGCATGAGACTTTTATGCTCATGGCTGCCGGGATGGAGGTGTTGGCATCTGGCCAGTATGAATTATGATTATGAAGGCAGAAGCGGCGAGGACACTTTACGGCGGCATAATCAAAACCGGTCAAACAGGTCAAACAGGTCAAACAGGTCAAACCCGGTCAAACCCAG
>PLIU01000375.1:9716-24128 GCA_003140095.1 Verrucomicrobiales bacterium
TCACAGCGGCACAGGAAAACCCAGTCAAACCCACTCCAACCGATTTGACTCAGGTTGCAGCCGAAACAAGACCATCCTAGGCGAGATACTCATGTTAGGGCCATGGCCGGAATTGCACTTGGTCGGCCTAATCAAACCAAATCAAACCAAATCAAACCTGCGCGGCGTCAAAAAGTTCACAGCCCACAGTTCAATGTTTGAAATTCAATGATCAAAACACCACAATCCGCAGAGAAGGCAAAACAAGTATGACCACTCCTTTGGCGAAAGTACACTTGTGCGGTGGAGATTATGCTTATGATTTTGAAAGAAGGAAGAGGACAGGGGATGCAGTCCCGGTTAAACCCAGTCAAACCAGAAACGGCGGCCTACCCATAAGAACAACTAATCCTTGTGGACGTTTTGCGGTCTCTCGCGAAGGAGGCGAAGGAGGATCTCTTGTGTCGGCTCGCCGTTGCTACGCGTTCGCTGCCGCCAAGGGTACGGAAAAATCTGCCGCCGCTGAGACGGCTTCCGCCATCCTTAAAATTGTGACAAAATGGAAAAATCGAATCCGGCCCGCTTGCGCGGCGTCCAAGTTTGTGGTAATGTGTTGATAGCCAGTATGTAACATACTTAAACTCAAGCAGATTGGAAAAAATGCCGAAGAAAAGGTTGACATGTTGGAGGCGCTTTGATTGGATTGCACTCCTTTTTTGAAAGTGGTCCTATGTATGCTGTAATCGAGAGTGGAAGCAAACAATACCGCGTCAGCGCAGGCGACACGTTGCAAGTAGAGCGACTGTCCGTGGAAGCGGGCAAGCCGGTCACGTTTGAGCGCGTGCTGCTGGTCAATAACGAGGGCAAAATCACGACCGGCGCGCCGACGGTGGCCCAAGCCACGGTGGAGGCCGAGGTGGTGGAACATATTCGCGGGGAAAAGAAGGTCGCGTTTAAAATGAAGCGCCGCAAAGGCTACCACAAGAAGACCGGTCATCGCCAGGAGTTGTCGGTGGTGCGGATCAAAGAAATCAAAGGTTGAGCGTTTAAGAGTATATGGCACATAAAAAAGGTCAAGGCAGTGTGCGCAATGGACGCGACAGCGTCAGCAAGCGCCTCGGAGTCAAAGAATTTGGCGGTCAATTTGTTACTGCGGGCAGCATCCTGGTCCGCCAGCGCGGTTCCAAGTTCATCGCCGGCAAGAACGTCGGCACCGGACGCGATTGGACGCTGTTCGCATTGACGGATGGACGGGTTCTGTTCGACAAACAGAGCCGTCGCATCAATGTGCAGCCGGTGACGGAGGCCAAACTGGCCAGCAACTGATTTTTTTCTGTTCGTCGATGAAATAAAAGTCTATGCCCGCGCGGGACACGGCGGCAAAGGTTGCGTTGCCTTCCTGCGCGAGACGTATCGCCCCAAAGGCGGCCCCAGCGGGGGCAATGGCGGGCGCGGCGGCAGTGTCATTCTCCAGGCCGACGACGATTTGAACAATCTTGTCGCGCAATTTTACAACTCCCGTCTCCTGGCCCAAGACGGCCAGCCGGGCTTGGGCAAGGGCATGGACGGTGTGTCGGCCAAGGATTTGATCGTCAAGGTGCCCTGCGGCACCCTGGTTTGGAGCGTCGAGAGCGCCGCGGCGCCTGTGGCGGAGGACGAGGCGGAAGCCAAGCCGGCCACCTTTTTACCCGCCTCGGCCGGCCGTCCCATGATTCGCCACGCCGGCACCGAACGCGCCATGGAAATCGATCTGACAGAGGAGAGTGTGCAAGCCCGCGTTGCGCCCAAAGGTGAATTGGTCGCGGACCTGACCCAGGACGGCCAGCAGTTTGTTTTATGCAAAGGCGGGCGCGGCGGTTTGGGAAATCGGAATTTCGCCACTGCGCGGCGGCAAACGCCCCGTTTTGCCCAGCCCGGAGAGCCGGGAGGCGAAGGGGAATTCCTGCTCGAATTGCGCGTCATCGCCGAAGTGGGTTTGGTGGGCTTTCCCAACGCCGGCAAATCGACATTGCTGGGCGCCATTTCGCAAGCGCGGCCGAAAGTCGCGCCGTATCCCTTCACCACCCTGCATCCGCAAGTCGGGATTTTGGAGTATCCCGATTTTTTCCGCTTGACGGTGTGCGACGTGCCGGGACTAATTGCCGGGGCGCATCGCGACGCGGGCCTGGGGCATCAATTCCTGCGGCACGTGGAGCGCTGCCGGCTGCTGGTTATTTTGCTGGACATGGCGGGAACCGACGGGCGCGACCCGTCGGAGGACTACCGGCAATTGCTGGAGGAACTGGCCTTGCACGACGCGGCGCTGCTGGAAAAGCCCCGGCTGGTGGTGGCCAACAAAATGGACGAGCCTGTGGCGGAGGACAACTTGAAAAAATTCAAGCGCCGGCAGCGCGGCCTGAAGGTGCTGCCGATCTCGGCGGCATTCGACCAAGGCCTGGCCCAGTTCAGGAAGATCATCCGCGCCGCCGTCGAAACTCCGGCGAAAGGATTGGAGGCCGTTTAGATTATGATTCACGCCGGAATTGGTTACGACGTGCATCCGTTGACAGCGGGGCGCAAGCTGGTGCTGGGCGGGGTGGAGATCCCGCACCGCAAAGGCTTGGAGGGGCATTCCGATGCCGACGCGCTCATGCACGCCATCTGCGACGCCGTCCTGGGGGCGCTGGGGGAAGGCGATATCGGGCACTTTTTCCCCAATACCGACCCGCGCTGGCTGGGGGCGGCCAGCAAACTCTTTTTGCAAGAAGCCGCCAGGCAGGTTATATTCCGTGACGGCAGAATCATAAACGTGGACGCGACCGTCATAGCGCAAGAACCCAAGTTGATGTCCTACGCCGGGGCGATGAAACTTAACATCGCGCAGGCGCTTGGCATCCACCCGAAGAAAGTCGGAATCAAAGCCACGACCAATGAACTTTTGGGGTTTATCGGACGCGAGGAGGGAATCGCGGCCATGGCTGTGGCGAGCGTGGATTTGCCGGATGCAACATAATGCCAAAAGCCGAAATCAGTTGGAAGCGGGCCGCGCCCGAAGGCGCGGCCTGGCAATGCTACGCGCAGCACGTGGGCAAGCAATGGGTGTTTTACCAGCGCGAAAAACGCTTCGACTGCTGGCAGCAGGTCAAAGACCCTCCGCGAGAAGATTGGCTGGCCTTGCTGGACTCAGTGCGGCGCCGGATCAACCGCCGGCTCTTGCCGCCGGAAGTGGAAACGCGGGTGCGCCGAGCCATTGTGGAACGATTTCCCGGCACGACCTTTTGAAATGAAAAGCAGGCCCGTCATTTTGATCATGCCCAGCACCGCCCGCAAAGGGGAGGAGTTTGCCGACGCCTCCATCAGCCTCTCCAATCGCTATACCGACGCGGTCATTGCCGCCGGCGGGCTGCCGCAGATTTTTCCAGCCACCACCGCCCGTTGGGTCATCGCCGAGGCTGTGCAACGGTGCGACGGCGTCCTGTTGACCGGCGGAGACGACATCGACCCAAAGCTCTACGCCGGGGATTTGGCGCCGGAACTGGCGAAAACGGTGGGGCCTTTGGAACCGGATCGCGACACTTGGGAGCGGGCCTTGATCGCCGAAGTGTTCGAGCAACACAAGCCGCTCTTTGGCATATGCCGCGGCCATCAAATGCTGAATGTGGCCCTTGGCGGAACCTTGCTGGTGGACATCGCCACGCAGGTGCCCGGCGCCTTGAATCACCGGCGCATGGACCGCAAAGCCGAGCCGGTGCATGAGGTCAAGATTGCGCCGGACTCCCTGCTGGCCCGAGTGATTGGACGGCAAACCCTGGGTGTCAACAGCACGCACCACCAAGCCATCGGCGCGGTGGCCGAACCCCTGCGCGTGGTGGCGGAAAGCGCCGACGGAGTCATTGAGGCGGTGGAGCTGAAGGAGCCGGAGCGGCTGCCTTTTTTGCTTTCGGTGCAATTTCATCCTGAACGCCTCATTGACAGCCAGGCCCTTTTCCTACAATTATTCAACAGTTTCGTGGCTGCCTGTCAAAGGCGGCGACAAAGGAATCTATGAAACCGAAGGTGATGGTGGTCGATGATACCGAAGGGGTGCGCGATCTGATCGGCACGATCTTGCAGCGCAACGGCTACGAGCCGCTGCCCAAAGCCAACGCCGCGCAATTGCTGGCCTCGTTCACCGAGGCCCAGCCCGACGTCATCCTGCTGGACCTGGTGCTGCCGGACGGCGACGGCATGGAACTGCTGCCGCAAATCAAGAAGCACTGGCCGGACACGGAAGTAATAGTATTGACAGGACACGCCACCTTTGACGTGGCGGTGGAAGCGACCAAACGGGGCGCCTACCATTTCCAGAACAAACCTTTCGACCAGAAGATTCTGCTGCTCTCGGTCGAACGGGCACTGGAGCACCGCCGGCTTAACCAGGAAGCCAGTTCGTTGCGCAAGGCGCTGGACACGATGAGCGGCGGTTCTTCCCCCATTTTCCAAAGCCCGGGCATGAAGGCGGTCGTGCGCGCCATCGAACGCGTCGCCCCCAGCGACGTGTCCATTCTCATCACGGGCGAGAGCGGCACGGGCAAGGAAGTCGTGGCGGATTTGATCCACAATCTAAGCCCGCGCAACAAGGGGCCGCTGATCAAAATCAATTGCGCCGCTCTGCCGCGCGAATTGATCGAGAGCGAATTGTTCGGCTCGGTCAAGGGCGCGTTCACCGGCGCCAATGTCGATCGCGAGGGGCTCTTTCGCCAGGCCGAAGGGGGCACGCTGCTGCTGGATGAGATTTCCGAAATGCCCATTGACACCCAGAGCAAACTGCTGCGCGTGCTGCAAGAAAAGGAAGTCCGGCCCGTGGGCGGCCGCGCCAGCTACAAGACCGATTGCCGGATCATCGCCGCCACCAATCGCCCGACCGAGGAGGCCCTCAAATCGGGCAAACTGCGCGAGGACCTTTACTACCGCATCAGCGCCATCTCCGTCCATCTGCCGCCCTTGCGCGAGCGGCGGGAGGACATCATTCCGCTGGCCAACGCGTTTCTCAAGCGCTACGACGCCCAGGCCGGCCGCAATCTGACCGGGTTCACCCCGTTGGCCACCGAGGCGCTGCGCTCCTTCGACTGGCCGGGCAATGTCCGCCAATTGCAGAACGAAATCCAGCGCGCCGTCCTCATGTGCGAAGGCAGCCAGATCGACGACCACGACCTATCCGTCACGGCCGCGACCCAGGCGAAAGGAAGCCCTGATTTGACGTTGATGGAGGCGATGGAACGCAACGCCATTCTGCAAATGCTCAAGGACACCAACGGCAACAAGCTGGAAACCGCCAAGCGCCTGGGCATCGGCCGCCAGACTCTGTACAATAAAATTAAAATGTACGGGATCGACGCCTGACTCCTGATCGTGCGCCCAACCTTGGCGGCAAGTGCAAGCCTTCACCAAATAAAGTGGCGTGTCCCCGCGCCCAACGCCCGGCCAGAAAATCGCTGACATCGCGCGGGTGCGCCCTTAAGTTTCGAGCCGCGAATTATGCCCAAGCGCGTTGACATTCATGCGATCCTTATTATTGGCGCCGGTCCGATCATCATCGGGCAGGCCTGCGAATTTGATTATTCCGGCACCCAAGCGTGCAAGGCCCTGCGTGAGGAGGGTTACCGCATCATTCTGGTTAACTCCAATCCGGCCACCATCATGACNNCCGGAATTCGCCGACCGCACTTACATCGAGCCGATCACTCCCGAATGCGTCGAAAAAATCATCGCGCGCGAGACTGAGGAGATGCGGCGCAGGGGCGCGCAGGGCAAGCTGGCCCTGCTGCCCACGCTCGGCGGCCAAACCGCCCTCAATACCGCCATGGCTCTCTTCAAAAGCGGCGCCTTGACGCGGTACGGCGTCGAAATGATCGGCGCCAACGCCGCCGCCATCGAGCGGGGCGAAGACCGGCAGATTTTCAAGGATCTGATGCTGTCCATCGGCCTGGACGTTCCCATCAGCGGCACGGCGCACAACCCGGAGGAGTCCCGCGCTGTCGCGGAGAGGATCGGCCGTTACCCGCTGGTCATCCGGCCTGCTTTCACTTTGGGGGGAACCGGCGGCGGCATCGCCTACAATCGAGAGGAATTTGAAGTCATGGCGCGGCGCGGCCTGGAGCTTTCCCCCGTCTCGGCAATCCTCATCGAGGAAGCGCTCTTGGGCTGGAAGGAATTTGAAATGGAGGTCATGCGCGACAAGGCGGACAATTGCGTCATCGTTTGCTCGATTGAAAATTTTGACCCAATGGGCGTCCACACCGGCGACTCCATCACGGTGGCGCCGACCCAAACGTTGACGGACAAGGAATTCCAGATCATGCGCGACGCCAGTTTCGCCGTCATTCGCGCCGTGGGCGTGGAGACAGGCGGCTCCAACATCCAATTCGCCGTCGATCCGGACAGCGGTCGCATGGTCATCATCGAGATGAATCCCCGCGTCTCCCGTTCTTCGGCGCTGGCCTCCAAGGCAACCGGGTTTCCCATCGCCAAAATCGCCGCCAAGCTGGCCGTTGGCTACCTGTTGGAGGAAATCCGCAACGACATCACGCGCGAAACACCGGCCAGCTTCGAGCCGACCATTGATTACGTCGTCACCAAAGTGCCGCGTTTTGCCTTTGAAAAATTTCCGCAGGCCGACCCGACCTTGAACACGCAGATGAAATCGGTGGGCGAAGCGATGGCCATTGGGCGCACCTTCAAGGAATCGCTGCAGAAGGCGTTGCGTTCGCTGGAAATTGGCCGTCATGGATTGGGCGGCGACGGGCGGCCCTGGCGCATTGGCGGAGAAGTTTATGGCGACCGCGACATCCTGCCGCGCGACATCATTACGCAAAAGCTTATCTGGCCCAACGCCGAGAGAATCTTTTTCATCCGCCACGCCTTCCGGGCCGGCTTCAGCCTGGAGGAGATTTTCCAATTGACAAAGATCGACCGCTGGTTTTTGGCGCAGATCGAAGAGATCGTGGAATGCGAGGAGGAACTGGCCGCCACTGCGGCCGCGCCCTCGCGCGCCGGAAACCAGTAAGACACGCTCCAAGGCCGCATGGCTCTTTTTAATACAGCGTTTTGTCCGGCAGGCGGCGCCATTCGGAGAAAACTTCCACCGCTTTTTCCCGCAAGGCTTGCCGCATGGGCAGCTTGCGGGCGCGCGGCGGCTTGGCCAATTCCTCGTAGATGTGCGCGTCCTGGAAACCTGCCGCGCCGGCGTCGGCGCGCGTGGCGGCAAAGACGATCCGGTCCAATCGCGCCCAATAGGCGGCGCCCAAACACATCGGGCACGGCTCGCAACTGGTGAAAAGCACACAGCCGTGCAATTGAGACGATGCCACCACGGCGGCGGCCGCGCGGATGGCGGTCATCTCGGCGTGCGCGGTGGGATCGTTGGTGGAGGGGACTTGGTTCCATCCCCGGGCCAGGATGTCCGCGCCGCGGGTGATGACGGCGCCGAATGGGCCGCCATCCCTGACGCGCATGTGTTGGGAGGCCAGTTCGATGGCCATTTTCAGGAAGGCCAAATCCTGGGCGGTCAGAGGCGAACGCATCTCAACCGTCTAGCAGCTTTCGCGGTTGGTGGCCAGATCTGATTGGCGCGCGGGCGGGGTTTGGGGTTCCTGCTCCACGCATCCTCAGCGTCATCCTTACTTCGTTCACGCCAGCAATAATCAGTTTGGGTTAAGATTTAGATTAGGATTGGGATTAAGATGCGAACGACGCTCAAAATTAGCCATAAAGTGCCGATGAAGAGGAATGGCACGCGACCGCGTCTTGAGTTTTGGCCGCGGATGTGTTTATTTGATCTGTTGTGGCAATCGGATATGAAAAGTGAAACCCAGAAAAGGGAAACCCATACTCCTATCTACGGGCTGTACGGAGAGAGAGTACATAACCTGGATCGAGCGGTCCGCAAGGAGGCGCGCAAGAAAGTACTCATTTTGGACGACGACCCTGATTTTGCCGACCTGATCCGGCTGCTGCTGGAAACAAATGGCTACGAAGTGCATGTGGCCGCCGACGGGGTGCAGGGCATCAAGAAGATCATGGCCGGCGATTATGCGATCATCCTCTGCGACATGATCATGCCCAATCTGGCCGGAGACATGTTTTACGTGGCGATCCAGCGGGTCAAGCCCCACCTTTGCCGACGCATTGTGTTCATGACCGGCCATCAAGGAAATCGCAAAGTGGATGAATTTATTCGCAAAGTCCGGGGCCTGCTGCTCTGGAAGCCTTTCCAATCGCATATCTTGATCGAAACCATTCAGGCGTTGGAAAAAAAGACTGGCCAGGCATAATTGCGGCAGGAAGGCCCGGGGATTCTTGAATTGACCGTAAGCCGGCGCCCCCGGCAATAAAGGGCAATCCTTTGCCAATTTTCGCCTTAGTGACGGCCGTGCGAATACGTGCTAATTTAACCTATGCAAAGGTCACAAACCTACTCGCTTAAATTCGAAAGCCCGCAGTGGCAAAAGCGGGCGATTTGCCTGCCGGCCGACAAAAAGGCGGCGGCTTCGGAGTGTTCGTTCGAAGGCATGTCGCAACGGGCCAACACGGAAACCACAGTCATGCGCCGGATTTTAAGCTTCCCGCTTACTGGGCCAAAGAATTGACTGCCCTGGAAGCAAGGCGGGCCGGGAGATTCAATGGCTGGCGGCTTCGTGAAGGACGCTTTTGGGGGAGGGCATATCGTTGGCGTTCCAGCCACCGCCCAGCGCCATGACCAACTGCACGCTGGAGGTCATTTGTTGCATGTGAATGGTCACGTAGGTCTGTTGATTGCTCAACAAGGAAACCTGGGCGGTAATGACGTTGAGATAGCTGTTGATCCCCAGCCTGTAGCGTTCGAAGGCCAGATCAAGGTTCCTTTGCGCGGCCTTGACGGCGACATCCTGTTGGTGGAGTTCGGTGGCCAGAATCCGCAACGCGGCGATGTTGTCCTCCACTTGTTGGAAGGCCGCCAGCACCGTTTGCCGGTAGTTGGCCACGCCGGCGCGGTAGTTGGCCCAGGCTTGCTGGGTGACGGCCTTGCGCTTGCCGGCGTCAAATATAACTTCCGAAGCCGCCGCGGCCGCCGTCCAGTAGAAACTGGAGGATTCCAGCAAGTTGGCCATTGTCGAGCTTTGTAGGCCCGCCGCGCCAGTCAAACTGATGGTGGGATAATAGGCCGCCCTGGCCACACCGATGGCGGCGTTGCTGGAGGCCACGCTCCGCTCCGCGGCAGCGATATCCGGCCGGCGTTCCAGCAGTTGCGCCGGCACCCCCAGCGGCACCGGCGGCGGCTTAGACGCCAGCGGCGCGGGTTTGAGGGAATAAGTGGAAGCCGGCTGGCCCACCAGCAACGCGATGGCGTGCTCGTACTGGGCGCGTTGGATGCCCAGGGCCGTCGCTTGCGCCAGCGTCGTTTCCAGCAGCGAATCGGCCTGGGCCACGTCCAGATCCGAGTCAATGCCCGTTTCAAAGAGAGTCTTGGTCAAAGCGAGTGAATCTTTGTAGCCCTGGATGGTGCTGGCGTAGAGTTCGATCAATTCGTCCTGGCTGCGGAGTTCATAAAAATCGACGGCCACTTCGGCCTGGAGGGTCAGACGCATGTTTTCCAGTTGCGCGGCGGTGGCTTGGGCGCCATAAGTGCTGCCTGCCACAGTATTGCGGATGCTGCCCCACAAATCCGGTTCCCAACTCGCGTCCACCGGCAAAGCATAGGCCGAGTAGAGGTTGCCAACGCCCGGCGCGGCGCCGACAGAGCCGACGGCATTCGTGCCGCCGACGGAGGCGCCGCTAACGGAGCCGCCGCCGCTATTCGCGGAAAGTTTCCCTCTGGTGACGGACGGGTTCGCGGAGACAGTCGGGAATAATTGAGAGTAGGTCTGTTTAGCCACGGCGCGCGCGGCCAGGAAATTCTCCAGGGCGGCGACGATGTTTTGATTGGAAACGTTGACCTGGTCTTCGAGTGCGTTGAGTTGCGCGTCGTTGAACATCTCCCACCATTTGCCCTTGATGACGGCATCGGCTGGCTCGGCGTTTGTCCAGTCTTTGGTTTCCTTGTAGGCCGGGGGCGTGGCCATCGGAGGAACCTTGTATTTGGGCGCGAAATTGCAGCCCGCCGCCAGCGCCAGCACTGCCAGCAAACTCCAAGCACCTGCCTTCAATGTTGGCTTTGACATAACGCTTTGTCCACTCATGCCGGGGCCGGTTGCGGGGCGGTTTCCGCGCTCTTGGATTTTCCACGCACGCGCCGGTACCAAATGCTCATCTGGTCGAAATAGAGATAAACCACCGGCGTGGTGTAAAGAGTCAAGACCTGGCTGAACAAGAGGCCGCCGACGATGGCCACGCCCAAAGGCCGGCGCAACTCCGAGCCGGTGCTGTGGCTCAACACCAGCGGCAACGCGCCACAAGCGGCGGCCATGGTGGTCATCAGGATGGGACGGAACCGCAGAATCGAGGCCTGCAAGATGGCCTCCTCGGGACTCTTGCCCTCCTTGCGCTCGGCTTCGATGGCGAAATCGACCATCAGGATTCCGTTCTTCTTGACGATGCCAATGAGCAGGATGACCCCGATGAGAGCGATGATGCTCAGATCAATGTTGAAGAGCATCAGGAACACCACCGCGCCCACCCCGGCGGAGGGCAGCGTGGAAAGGATGGTGATGGGGTGAATGTAGCTTTCATAAAGAATCCCCAACACGATATAAACGGCCAGGAGAGCCGTGACAATCAGGAACGGCTCCCCCGCCAGGGAGGACTGGAAGGCCTGCAGCGTGCCGGCAAAACTCCCGTGAACGGCGGCGGGCATGCCCAATTTTTGCTCCATCGCGGTAATATTATTGACCGTTTCGCCCAGCGACACGCCGGGATCCAGATTGAAAGAGACGGTGACGGCGGGAAACTGGCCCTGGTGGTTGACCTGGATGGGGGCGGTCTGAGTGCGCAGGCTCGTCACGGCCGAGAGCGGCACTTCCCCGCCGTTGGTGGCCTGAAGGTAAATGGAATTCAACCCCGCGGGCGACTGCCACCAGCGGGGCGCCACCTCCATGACGACATAATACTGATTGAGCGGTGTGTACATGGTCGAGACCAACGACTGCCCAAAGGCGCCGTAGAGCGCGTTGTCCAAACCCGCTGCCGTCAAGCCCAGGCGCATGGCCGTCGGACGGTCATACGCCAAAGTCGATTCCAAGCCTTCATTTTGCTGGTCGGTGTTAACGTCCTTCATGCCGGGCAGTTTTTTCATGTTTTCCAACAGGATCGGCCCCCACTTGACGAGATCATCCAGCGTGTCGCTGGTAATGGTGTACTGGTATTGGGCGCTGCTCATGCGGCCGCCGATGCGTAAATCCTGGTTGGCGCTGAAGATGCAGGTGGCCCCAGGCACCCGCGCGCACTCGGCGCGCAGCCGGGCGACCACCGCGTCAGCAGAGTTGTGATTGGTCCGTTGCGCCAGTGGTTTGAGCGTGACGAACAACCGGCCCTGATCGGTCGGGCTGCCGCCGCCTCCTCCTCCACCGGTAAAACCACCCAAGTGCTCAACGTCCGTATCCCCCTGGACAATCTGGACAAAGCGGAACAACTTGTTCGACATGGATTGAAAGGAAATATCCTCCGTTCCTTGCGCGGTGCCGCTGAGCACACCGGTGTCCTGTTGGGGAAAGAATCCTTTGGGCACGATGGCGAACAAATAGAAGTTGAGTGCCACCGTCACCAGCAAGACGCACAGCACGAGAAACTTGTGCCGCAACACCCATCGCAAACTCCCTTCATAATGGCGGTGCAGCCAATCGAAGGCCGCGCCAGTGGCCTGAAAGATTCTTCCGTGTTGGTGTTCGCTTTCCCGCTTGAGCAGCACCGCGCACATCATCGGCGTGGTTGACAGCGAAACCACCAGGGAGACCATAATGGCCACCGAGAGCGTGACGGCGAATTCCCGAAAAAGACGGCCGACGATTCCGCCCATCAGCAGGATGGGAGCGAACACCGTGACCAGCGAGACGCTGATCGAGAGCACGGTGAAGCCGATTTCCCCAGCCCCACGCAAGGCCGCTTGCAATGGCGGCATGCCATTTTCCAGATGGCGCGTTATGTTTTCGATCACGACAATGGCGTCATCGACCACGAAGCCAGTCGAAATCGTCAGCGCCATCAGCGACAGATTGTCCAGGCTGTAGCCGAGCAGGTACATGACGCCAAAGGTCCCAATCAGCGAGACTGGAACCGCCACACTCGGAATGAGCGTCGTGCGCACATCGCGCAAAAAGAGAAACACGACCAGGATGACCAGGGCGACGGAAATCAGCAGCGTGATTTCGACGTCATGCACCGAAGCGCGAGTGGTCGTCGTCCGGTCCTGCGTGATGGTCATCTTTATCCCAGGGGGCGCCGATGCCTGCAGCCCTGGCAGGGCCTTGCGGACGCGGTCCACTGTATCGATGACGTTGGCTTGCGGTTGTTTGAAAATAACCAGCATGACCGCCGGTTGGGCGTCGGCGAAACCCGCGTTCCGCAAATCCTGCACGGAATCCACCACCTCGGCCACGTCTTGCACTTGGACCGCGGCGCCATTGTGATAACCAATAACCAGGGGCCGGTAATACTGGGCTTTCATCAATTGGTCGTTGGCCAGGATGTCGGCCGTGCTTTTGTCGTCGGACAATTGCCCTTTGGCCAGGTTGGCATTGGCCTGGTTGAGAACATTCTGCACGTTGGTCAAATTCAACCCGCAATGTTCCAATCGCACCGGGTTGACTTCCACCCGCACGGCCGGCAAGGAACTTCCGAAGACGCCGACTTGACCGACGCCATCGACCTGCGACAGTCTCTGCTGCATGACGCTCGAGGCAATGTCATACATATCCCCCTTGGAGTAAATCTGCGAGGTCAAGGCGATGATCAGGATGGGTGCGTCGGCTGGATTGACTTTGCGCCAGGTCGGATTGCTGGGCAGGTTGGCCGGTAAATAAGTCCGGGCCGCGTTGATGGCGGCCTGAACATCCCGGGCCGCGCCGTCAATATTCCGGGTCAGGTCAAATTGCAGCGTGATGCCGGTGGTGCCCAAAAAACTGGAAGAGGTCATTTCCGTCACCCCCGCGATGTGGCCAAATTGCTTCTCCAGCGGCGCGGCCACGGCCGAAGCCATGATTTCCGGGCTGGCGCCAGGCAGACTGGCCCCAACGGAAATGGTGGGAAAATCGACCTGCGGCAGCGGCGCCACCGGCAGCAAGCGGAAGGCGACGCCCCCTGCGAGGGCGACCGCCGCCGTCAGCAACGTCGTGGCCACGGGCCGGTGAATGAATACCGACGAAAAGCTCATGACGTGGCTGGAAGCGCGTTAGCCGGCGGCGCCGGCGCGGCGGCCGGTTCGGCAGCCGGTTCTGCCTGCTTCTTTTTGCTGGCAAACCGGTCCATGTAAATATAAATCACGGGTGTCGTGTACAAGGTAAGGACCTGGCTCAAGATCAATCCGCCGACCATGGAAATGCCCAGCGGACGACGCAACTCCGAGCCGGTGCCGGAGCCTAATGCCAGCGGCAAGCCGCCCAGCAGCGCCGTCATGGTGGTCATCATGATGGGGCGGAAGCGCAGCATGCAGGCCTGGTAGATGGCATCGACCGTGTTTTTGCCCTCGTCGCGCTCGGCTTGCAGGGCGAAATCGACCATCATGATCCCGTTCTTCTTGACGATGCCGATCAGCAGGATAATGCCGATGAGCGAGACGACGCTCAGGTCCTGGTGGAAGAGCATCAGCGCCAAGATCGCTCCCACCCCGGCCGAAGGCAGCGTTGAAAGAATGGTAATGGGGTGGACGTAGCTTTCGTAGAGCACGCCGAGCACGATGTAAACGGTGATCAGCGCGGCCAGAATCAACAGCGGTTCATTCGCCAGCGATGCCTGGAAGGAGGCGGCGGTGCCCTGGAAAGCCGTCTGCACCGAGGCGGGCATATTCAGTTCTTTCTGCGCGTTTTCGATCGCATCGGTGGCCGCGCCCAGCGAGGCGCCGGGGGCCAGATTGAAGGAAATGGTCACGCAAGGAAACTGTCCCTGGTGATTCACGGAGAGTGGCGCGTTTGTCGTTACAAAATGGGTGAAGGCGCTCAAAGGCACCGCCCCGCCGTACGCGGATTGCACATAGATGTCGCCCAGCTTGGATGGGGTTTTCTGAAAGGACGGCGAGGCCTCCATGATCAGATGATACTGGTTCAATTGCGTGAAAAGCGTCGAAACCTGCCGCTGGCCAAAGGCGTCGTAGAGCGTCTCATCGATCTGTTCCGCGGTGATGCCCATGCGCGCCGCGGTGACCCGGTCAATGGCGAGCGAAACGGCCGTGCCATCCAATTGCTGGTCCGTGGCCAGGTCGCGCAGGATGGGAACGGCCTGGAGTTTGGCCATCAGTTTGTCGGTCCATTGTTGCAGCGACCGCGGATCGGGGTCTTCCAGCGTGTACTG
>PLIU01000071.1 GCA_003140095.1 Verrucomicrobiales bacterium
TGGCGACGGCGGAGAGCACCGAGTTGAACATTGAGTTTAGCACGGTGCAACTGCGTGGCCAACAGCTCGTGGCCGCAGTCACCCTGGTTAAATCCCTCGGTGGCGGTTGGCAGGAAGCGAAAGAGTAATGAAGAGGACTTGAGAATTTGGCACCCGTGTGCCGAGGAAAGAAATTATGAAAGCAAAAATATTAAACCAGATGATACCAAAACAGCTTGGAAACTCGGATTCTTGCGACACGCGCGAGTATCGCGACCTCCGTAGTCTAATCGCACAACAGCCATTTTTTGACGGGTTAACTGGCCGTCAAATTTACTTGCTCACCGATTCAGCCATGGAGATGCAATTTAACGCGGGGCAATCGATCTTTCAGGCAGGCAGTCCGGCCAATCGATTTCATCTAATATTGGAAGGAAAAGTTGTGCTGGAATCGGAAGCGGCGAGTCGAGGCATAATCGCCATTGAAACGCTTGGGCCGGGCGATGGCTTGGGCTGGTCCTGGCTCTTCCCTCCCTTTTACCTGAAATTGAATGCCCGCGCGTTGGAGCCAACCAGAACGATATTTTTCTATGGGACTCGTCTGCGGGAGCAGTGCGAACAAGACCACGAACTGGGTTATCAGCTCATGAAGCGAAGCGCAGAATTGGCGATTAAATGCCTTGGTGCCACGCAGCAACGCTTGATGGAATGCGCCGATATGTCGAAACTTCGACACGCCGTCGAACCGAAGACTTCCCGGCAAGATCGGACTCCTGTTGGGCTTGACCTGTGACAAGACTTGCTGCCTGTGGAATAGCTTGAGCGATAACGCATTGAACCGCGAACGTGTAATGCTGGAGGAACTCGGCACGAATCATGAGCTGGGGGCGAATTGTGAAGACAAGAACAATTAATTGTATGAAAACGAAACATCAAATTCTTCTCGTGGCAACCACGGTTGCTGCGTTTGCTCTGGATGCCTGTGTTAGCAGCCCTCATCCGGGCGACGCCGCGCGCGCTCCCATCAACCAAGCGCTGACCGCAAGTCCGCGATACCGTGAGGACCATCCGGAATTGTTGCGCATGCCGGACACTGGTGAGAAATCGGAGGCCCGATGGACCCGTAGCAGGGAGTATATCGCCAAACTGGCGGAGAACCGCGCGCTTGCCTCCAGCCCACGGTTTATTGAGGTCTACCAGGAACTTTTGGGCACTCCAGAGACTATCGATGAGTCGGAGGCTAAATGGGCGCGAAGCAGGGAGCATCTGGCCAAACTGGCGGAGAACCGTGCGCTTGCCACCAGCCCACGGTTCTTGGAGGTGCATCCGGAATTGCTGTTCGCTCCGATATCGGAAGGTCGCTTCCAGCCATGGTAGAAAATTTTCGATTTGTGCGCTACCGAAGGTGACAGATGTTAAAAGAAAATAATCTGCGTGTCACAATCCTGTCAGCTATGCTCACGGTCGGGTGCTTACAGCCAATCTCTGGGCAGGAAATTATGGCGGGGCCGCCAGCCCAAAACACCCCAGGCAAGGCGCCGCCAATACCCATGGCAGCCCTTCTGGCGCAGCCGAGGACGAAAAGCCAGGCTGGCCTTACTAAGATGCTCATCGAGGCAGCCATCCCACCGGACAACTCTCCAACTCCCGACAAGATCGAACTTGGTTTTAAACTGTTCTTCGACGGAAGATTGTCCGCCGACGGTACGGTGGCATGCGCCACGTGCCACGATCCCGGGCGCGCTTTTACCGACGGTCGCCCGGCTTCAATCGGTATTAACGGACGGGTCGGCCAACGCAATTCTCCAACGATTTTGAACGCGCTTTTTAATGAAACACAGTTTTGGGACGGCCGTGCCAGGACCCTAGAAGATCAAGCAGCTATACCTATCGTGAATCCATTAGAGATGGGCAACCCCACAATTGAGGCCGCCGTGGCCAACCTTTCCCAGGATGAAGAATATCGACGTGCATTTCTCAGCACATTCGGTCGTCCGATAAACGGCCCTGATCTGATGCGGGCCCTCGCCGCATATGAACGTACGCTCGTGTCATTCGATTCCCCGTTCGACCAGTTCGTTGCAGGTGATCAAAACGCCATTAATGACTCCGCCAAACGCGGATGGGAGATCTTCAATTCCAAGGGCCGCTGTAATAAGTGCCATGCCCTCAGCGAAACCCAACGGGATACGACTACCCATAGCAGGGACTTCATTGCATTTTGTGTAGCAATTACATCTTCGCTTTCCGCGTTTGTGAGATTGTCGTCGCGTGTTCGGCGGAAAAGCCGCTGAGAAGAAAGAAAAATTAAAATAAAAACGCGTATGAAGATCATCAAACACATCCATCCGAAAATCCGTTCGCGGCTGCCCTCGCTCCTCATGGCCGCCGCCGTCCTCGCCCTCAACACCCTCCCGGCGCTTGCGCAGTCCACAACCTTCAGTTCCACGGACTTGAGAACCGGCATTAGCAACAGCCTTGCCGTCATCATGATGTTCGGCTTCGTCCTCGGCATCGCTGCCGTCATCTACGGCGGCTTTGC
>PLIU01000255.1:0-7674 GCA_003140095.1 Verrucomicrobiales bacterium
GAAGTTGTTTTGCGCGCGTTGGAAAAGAAACCTGAACTCCGCTACCAGCAAGCCAGCGACCTCAAGACGAAAGTGGAGACGATTGCGAATACGCCATCGAACGCGCACGCGTCCACCGCTTGCAGCCACTGGGCCAATCAAGGCGTGGATTACCTAAAATCAGTTATTCCCATCTGGAAAGTGCTGGGCGTTTTGGCTCTGCTGATGTTGGCGTTTTGGGTGTGGTGGGCTTTTCGTGCTGGAATGGCAAGAAAGGCTGCGATGGAAGCGCGGATGCATGTTTTGGCCGCCACCAGCAATGGACAGGCGAAACAGGTCTCCGCGACGACGGCGCGCCAAGGTGACATTGGAGTACGGCTGAATACCCTGGGCACGGTGGAGTCGTCAAATTCCGTGATGTTTGCGATTGATCAGCGTTACTGCCAGACGGTGATCCGGAGGTTCGACGCCCATCAGGCCTTAACGGTGGAGGCCTCCACCGGCCACGGGGAAAAGTTCGGCCATGGTATCCTGTCAAGGGTGGATAATCTGATTGACACAACCACCGGCACCCTGAAATGCAAGGCCACCCTGTTCCCTGAAGGAGAGAATTTGACGGTGCCGGGCCTGTTTTTAAACATCAGTTTGTTGTTGGAAATGAAACACGGGGTCACGCTCGTGCCGACCGCTGATATTCAGCGCGACCCGCAATCCGCGTTCGTCTGGGTGATTCAATCGGATCAGACAGTGGAGCGGCGCACCGTGCGCGTTGGGACGATTGACGGAAACTGGGCGGAGATTCAAAGTGGTTTGTCGCCGGGGGAAGTTGTGGTCAGTAGCAGATTTAACTCTTTGGGCGAAGGCCAGAAAGTCCGCTTCGACTTGGCGTCGAACGCGGAGTCGGCTCAAGCCGCGGGCCAAGACGCCGCCAAAGGCATCGAGTGGTTGAAGATTCAATCGTTGGCTGGTTGGATTTCCGACCTTCAAAACCCCGACCAGAAAGTCAGGAAAATGGCGGAGACCGCCATGATGGATATGGGAACGAACAGCCTGCCTGAGATTCTCAAAGTCTTGAACGAAACCAACGTTTCGCCCAGCGAAGGCGACACGCGCCGTTTCTTCACAGCCCAAGCGTTGAAATTCATCGGTCCTGGTTTGAAATCGAGTCTCCCGGCTTTTGTGGCCTTGTTACAATCCAGCCAGCGAGTAAGCGCAAATGCGGGCGCGGAAGCATTGGCCTCCAGCGCGCCAGTTGTTCCCGAGGCCTTCTCGATTCTAACCAATAGCCTGATGGACTCTCCGGAAGCTGTCCGGGATGCGGCCAGCCACGGCATTGGTCTTTGCCTTAACACTGAATCAAACAGCTTCGCGGAAACGGCATTGCCCTTGCTCGTGAGAAACCTGAAAGACAAGGACGATGGAGTCCGTTTGGCCGCGGCTAATGCCTTGATGATGTATGCGCAGCACCAAAGCTGTCATTTGCCACCCTTGGACGCCAAGCCAGACTTGCTCATTCCGCCGCTGGTGAAGTTGCTAAAAGACAAGTACTCCTATGTCCGCGAGACGGCCGCCTACGCCCTGGTGGACGGCTGCTTTAGGGATGGAATCAAGCCCTGGATTCCGGCCATTCAGAAACTCCTCAGTGATCCGGACGCCGGCGTCCGACAATCAGCGGCAGGCTTGCTGCAAAGACTGAATATGCCTCCCGTCACGAACGTCATCCAAAACGCCGGTATGATACCCGCCTTTTCCGTCCAGGCGAGCGGAACCGGCTCGTTAAGCTATCAATGGATTCTTGGTTCCAACAAGGCCGCGGGCGCCACCAACGCCGTCCCGAAGTGACTTGCCGCCGCGCGCCGGGAGCCGTTAATTTCCCCAATGATGAATCCGACACAATCGCGCTGGCTTCCATTTGTATTGTTAACTTTTTCCAACGTTTTCATGACGTTCGCCTGGTACGGCCATTTGAAATTCAAAGACCGTCCCATCTGGCTGGTCATTGCCGCCAGTTGGGGCATTGCCTTTTTTGAGTATCTCCTGCAGGTGCCCGCCAACCGCTGGGGCAGCAACGTCTATTCAGCCGCCCAACTTAAAGTCGCCCAGGAGATCATCACGTTGACGGTCTTCAGCGTTTTCGCCGTGTTCTATCTCGGCAGTGCGATCAAGTGGAATCACCTGGCCGCCTTCGGCTGCATGATCGGCGCCGCCTGCTTCGTCTTTTTGCCCAAGAGTTGAGTTTCTTCAATCCTTCCTCCGCTTGGACTCCAAATCCGCGTCCTCGGCGGAGATCAACAAATCGAGCATCCGCTCGTGGCGGTTGAGGAAATCCCAGCTCGAACTCGAGCCTGTCCGAACAAGGGCGAATTATTCCCTGGGGCTTTGTCGAAGGAATGGGCCATGCTTTCAGGTCATGCTCGCGCGAAATTCTACTGTGACACACCATTTTCGAGCCTACGCTCCTCAAAACGAATCCATGTCATTTGCAAGATGCTTGTTTACAGCATGTTGTAATTATTTCTAGAAAAGTCTATAAAGTCTATTGACATAGTATGGTATTTTGATAATATCGAGCGCGTAATATTTCGGATTTGATGCAGTCAACTGCCAAATAATCAATAATGAAAACATCTGTCGGCCATCGGACCGCGCTTAGTTTAATCGCCAGCGCGGCGTTTCTTTTCTCAACCCCCATTGCTTGCTTGCATGCGGCAGATGCGCCTCCGACAACGGAGGAACTGCTCCAGCGCATCAATAGTTTGGAACAGGAAATCAAAGATCTCAAAGCCAAAGTCGAACAACAGCAAACACCTGCTGTGCCGCCCGGCGCAGTGGCCGTGCAGCCCGGCATAGTCACGGCACCGTCCGGCACCAACCAATATCAGGCTCTTAAACCAACGGCGTTCATTTCAGCGGGCTCCGATGGGTTCATGTTTAATTCGGGTGACAGCAACTTCGTCATTGGCCTGCACGGACTGTTGCAAGTGGACAGCCGAACGTTCTTTTCCGACGACAAAGCCCTGGGCAACGACAGTTTCCTGTTGCGGCGCGCCCGGCCGATTCTTTCGGGCACCGTCTATCATGACTTTGACTTTCTGTTTACTCCCGAATTTGCCGGCAACGTGGTGCAGATCTTGGATGCCGAAGTCAATTACCGGCTGATGCCGGAACTACAATTGCAAATCGGCAAAATGAAACCCCCGGTCGGGTTGGAAGCGCTGCAAGCCGAGGAGTTCACTTTGTTCAACGAACGGTCGTTGGCAACCGATCTGGTTCCCTATCGAGATATTGGCGTGGAACTGCACGGCAATCTCTATGGCGGCGCCATCACTTACGCGGCTGGCCTCTTCAATGGCTCACCAGACTACCAGACGACCACGACCAACAACAACTTTCAAAATAATAAAAGCTTCGATGGCCGAATCTTTGTGCAACCTTACATCAACAAGTCGAACTCACCTTTGAAGGGACTGGGAGTTGGCGTGGCGGGCACGTATCAATTGGATGCCGGCGCGACCAATAGCGTCAACAACACTGGTTTGACACAGGGCTTTACCACCGACGGCCAGCAAAAGTTCTTCACCTATTCCAGCAGCGATGCCAGCACGGGCGTTCATACCCGGATAACGCCTCAAGCCTATTATTATTGGGGGCCATTGGGGTTGATGGGAGAGTACGTCGCGAACACCGATCACGTCAGCAATTTTGCCAAAAAAACCTCGGCCAACCTGGAAAACACGGCCTGGGAGGTCTCCGGCGGCTGGATGTTGACCGGAGAGAACGCGTCCTATTATAGTGTGACGCCGTACCATCCGTTTTCGCCCTTTAACGGGCGTTGGGGCGCCGTCCAAATAGTGGGCCGTTACGCCCGGTTGGACCTGGATCAGAATACCTTCAGTGATTACGCCAATCCGGCGACTTCCGCTAGCGAGGCCAGCGCCTGGTCGGTCGGTTTGAACTGGTACCTCAACCGCAACCTACGTGTCAACACCAGTTATTCAAGGACAAAATTCGACGGCGGGACCGGCCCCGGAGCCACCGTGACCAAACAACCGGAAGAAGTGTTCTTCACCCGCATGCAGTTGGTGTTCTAAACATGGCGACATAAGTAATTGTGCATGTAACCCCCGCCGCGTTCCCTCACGCGGCGCTGGGTGCGAATTTTCAGGCATGCTCTGAGAACATCTTTTCTCTTCGATCCATTACGAGTCAGCTGCAATCGGGAGATCTATTATTTCCCCTTGATGACATCGTAAGATTCGGTCTAGCGCATTACGTCTTGCTCGGGTTGAACGTTCGGTTTTAGAGCGCAGGATCTCCTGAACAAAGCCTCCAGAAAGCTTGCGAAAAAAAGCCGAAAATCGGACTTGACAATCGGCTACAGATGTAGCATAAACGGGTTCAGACAGCATGAAATCGATTCGCATTTCCGATTCGGAATGGCAGGTCATGGCCGTGGTTTGGGATCATCCTCCCGTCGCCACCGCAGAGGTGGTGGACAAATTATCGCGGCAAACGGGCTGGCATTCACGCACGATTCGCACATTGTTGGACCGGCTGGCCCGCAAAGGCGCGCTTAAAATCACGCGTGAAGGCAAACGCTACCTTTACGATCCCCTCGTGAGCCTGGAGGACTGCGTCCGGAGCGATTGCCGGTCGTTTGTTGATCGGGTCTTCGGCGGCGAGCCGGCGTCCCTGCTGCTCCACCTGGTGAAGGAAACAAAACTCTCTCCCCAGGACATCAGGGAACTTAAGAAACTGCTGTCGGAAAAGGAAAAATGAATGTCTCACCTTTTTTGAACTGGTTGCTGCGAACGTCCTGGCAAGCCTCCATTCTCGTCATGCTCGTTTTGGCCGTTCAATGGCTTTTTCGCCGGCGCCTGAATGCCCGCTGGCAATACGCCCTCTGGCTGCTGGTGGTGGTGCGGCTGGCGATGCCGTCTCTGCCGGCTAGTTCCTGGAGTGTCTTCAATGTGGTTCATTACGCGAAGGCCGCGACCGCGCTTCCACGCGCTGCTTCGGATGTGCAGCGGCCGACCGTATCCGTTCCCGTCAGCACCACGATCACGGAGGCGCAGTCTACGCCGGAAAACGTGAACCGTGGTCGAGTCGCACTGCCGCCGGATCCAATCGCTGATTGTTATGAGCCACACAAAAACAAGGATCGCATAGATAGGAACTTATGGAGTTTCTAGTCAATCATTTTGCGACCCACTGGGTGGATAAATCAACCTGTCTGCCATAAGAGAGCGCAGACTGCATAAACGCTCTCCAACCTGTGTCTGGAACCGCAGTCACCTCTTCGCGCGCTGGCCTGCCTTTGGTCATGCCTAGATTCTCTCGAAATACCGGACCCGTTCCCAATCTGTCACCGCATCATCAAAGGCCTGGACTTCGCACCGCGCGGTATGGACGTAGAATTCAACGACTCCATCGCCAAAGGCCTGACGGGCGAGCTGGCTGTTATTCAGCAGGTCAGCCGCCGCGCGCAATGATCGCGGCAAGGAGGGAAGTTTGGGGTCCGTGTAGGCATTGCCCTCATACAGTTCGCCGCAGTCCAGATTCTCCTTCACGCCGGCCAGGCCCGCCGCAATCATGGCCGCGAAAGCGAGGTAAGGATTAGCGTCGGCGCCGGGCATGCGGTTTTCCAGCCGGAAAGAACTTCCTTCTCCCACCACGCGGAAACCTACCGTGCGATTATCATAGGCCCAAGCCATTTTGGTCGGCGCCCAACTCGCGCTCTGATAGCGTTTGTAGGAGTTGACCGTTGGCGCGTAGAAGTAACTGAGTTCGGGAGAATACTTTATCAGCCCGCCGAGAAACTGCCGGAAGAACTTCGACCCTGCGCGCCTCTTTGCGTCCCAAAAAAGAGATGTTCCCTTCTGCCAAATGCTCTGGTGAATATGGCAACTGCTTCCCACCTCGGCGGCGTTGATTTTTGCCATGAAGGTAATCGCCTTGCCGTTTTGATGGGCGATTTCCTTGGCCCCTTGCTTGAAGACCATGTGCCGGTCGGCCATGGCCAGCGGTTCAGCGTAAATAAAATTCACCTCGTGCTGTCCTTTACCCCATTCGCCCTTGGACGATTCCACCGGCACATCCGCCGCATCCATGAAATTGCGCAAGGAGCGGAAAATGGCTTCGTCGCGCGCCGGTTGCAGCGTGTGATAATCGATTCGATAATCGCTGGCCGGGGTCAGTCCGGCATAATGGCTGGCAAAAGCCGCGGGGTAAGTGTCGTTAAACAAGAAAAACTCCAACTCGCTGGCGATCTTGCAGATCAGGCTTTTGGCCTCGAGCGCTTCCAGTTGGCGCTGCAAAACCGAGCGCGGCGCTTCCTCCACCCGTTTTCCGCCGGGATGATGCAAGTCGCACATGACCATTGCCGCGCCGGGCTGCCAGGGCAGAAGCCGCAGCGTGGAAAGGTCGGGCCGCATCTCAAAATCACCGAATCCCTTCTCCCAATTGGCCAGCGCAAAGCCATCCAGCGGCTCCATTTCCATATTCAGCGTCAGGAGATAATTGCATCCATGCGTTCCGTTTTTTGACGCATAGTCCGAAAAGTAATGCGCCGTCAATCGCTTGCCGATCAACCGGCCAAACCCATCGGGAAACACCATCAAAACCGTGTCGATCTCTTTGCGGGCAATCTTGGCTTTGAGCGCGGGCAGGTTCATGGCGCGTGCGAGGGCTCGGTTATTCCGCGATGTAAATGTTCTTGAGTTCCGTGTAACCCTCCATCGCGGCCAGGCCCAAATCGCGGCCCAGCCCGCTCTGCTTGAACCCGCCGAAGGGCGCTTCCACGTGGAGACTATTATGGCAATTGACGCTCAGCACGCCGCTTTCCACGCGCCGCGACACTCGCAGGGCGCGCTTGAGATCGTTCGTCCAGAGCGAACCGCTCAGGCCGTAAGGCGACGCATTGACCTCCGCCAGCATTTCCTCTTCGCGCTCAAAGGGGCGAATGCAGACGACCGGCCCAAAAATCTCCTCGCGCCAGACGCGGTCGGAAGTCTCGCATCCCACCACCACCGCCGGGTTGAGATAATAACCCTTGCGCGCGGGCCGGTCGCCCCCGCGGAGAATATTGAGATGCGGCGATTTGACCGTTTGCAAAAAGGCCTCCACGCTCTCGCGCTGCGATTTTGAGACCAGCGGTCCGATCTGCGTTTCCACCTTGGCGGGATCATCGACCACGATTTTGCCGGTGGCTTGCACGAACAATTCCACAAATGTTTCATACACCGATCGCTCCACGAACACACGGCTGCGCGCGCAGCAGTCCTGACCGGTGTTGGCAAACACACTCATCGGCGATGTGGCGGCCGCTTTTTCCACATCGGCATCGGCGAAAATGATGTTGGGAGACTTGCCGCCGAGTTCCAGCGAAACGCGTTTCACGTCCAGCGCCGCCAATTGCATGATACGAGAGCCGACGACCGTCGAGCCGGTAAATGAAATCTTGCGAACCAATGGATGCTGCACCAGCGCATCGCCTATCTCCTCGCCCGATCCGGCCAAGACTTGAAGCGCGCCCGCCGGCAGACCGGCTTGGGCGGCCAGTTCTCCCAGTCGCAAGGCGGTCAGTGGCGATTGGCGCGCTGGCTTCAGCACCACGCAATTTCCCGCCGCCAGCGCCGGCGCGACTTTCCACGTCGCAATGGGAAAAGGGAAGTTCCACGGCACAATGGCCGCCAC
>PLIU01000255.1:7687-10020 GCA_003140095.1 Verrucomicrobiales bacterium
GCGCCAATTCCTCCGCGTGCGCGCGCAACACCCGCGCTATTTCAAACATCACCTCCGTCCGCCGGCCGGGCGTGTAATCGCGCCAGCTTTGCTCATAGGCCCGCTGCGCCCCGATGATGGCCCTGTCCACGTCGCCTGCCGACGCCGACGCGACTTCCACCAGCAGCCCTTCCGTGGCGGGATTGATGATGGGCAGCGTCCGATGCTCCGAGCCGGCGCAAAAGTTACCGTCCACAAACAGCTCTGTCGGGAATTGCATAGAATTCAAAGCGCCAGTTGATAGAGAGAACGCAGATCATTCCGTGTGACAGGGACAGGATTGGTTTGATGGCAACTGTCCTCAAACGCCTGCTCGCTNNTCGCTCATGGCATCCAATTGCGATTCCTTCACCCCATACGCCCGCAAGCCGGGCGCCAGGCCGATCTCCCGCAAGAGACCGCTGATATGGTCGATGGTGGCGTCGTCGTCGGGTTGGCCCAATCCGAGCGCAATACCCACGCGGCGATAAAGGCCCGGCAGGCGTTCCGCGTTGAACTTCATGACGAACGGTGTGCAAAGAGCGTTGGCCGTGCCATGGTGCAGCCCGCAAAAGGTGGAAAGCGGATGGGCCAGCGAATGAATCGCCCCGAGGTCCTTCTGAAAAGCGACCGCTCCCATCATCGCCGCCACCTGCATTTTGCCGCGCGCTTCCAGGTCGTCTCCGTTCTTGACCGCGCGCGCCAGCGATTGCCCGATCAAATGAATGCCTTCGAGCGCAATCCCATCGCACGGCGGGTGAAAGACCGGAGAAGTAAACGATTCGACGCAATGCACCAACGCATCCGCGCCCGTGGCTGCGGTCAACTTTGGCGGCAAACCGCGCGTCAGTTCGGGATCCAGAATGACCAGGCTGGCCAGCAATGAGGGATGAAAGATGACCCATTTGCGGCCCTCCTTGATAATGACCGAACTGCGGCCCACTTCACTGCCGGTGCCGGCCGTCGTGGGGATGGTGATGCACGGCGCCAAGCCGCTCCAATCCGCCTCAAAATCAAACGGGAGCAGCGGCCTCTCCGGCCGCTTGAGGCAGATGCGAATCACCTTGCCCACATCTAGCGCGCTCCCGCCGCCGAAGGCGATCACCGAATCGCACTTGCCCGCGAGATAGGCCGCGGTGGCCGCCTCCACATCTTCGATTGTGGGATTGGGATGGACGCCGGCGAACACCGCCCATTGCTTGCCGGAAATCTTTTCCAGAGACTTAAAAGCATCCGTGGTCAGCAGTCCGGGATCAGTGACAATCAACGGTTGGTTCGCCCCCAGAGCGGCCATACACCCGGGCACTTCTTGCAGGCAACCGGCGCCGAAGCGGATGTTCGTGGGAAAGGAGAAACTCGATGTCATTTTATGAAATGATGATAAGCGAATCGTTGGATTCTTGGTCAAGTGAAATATCGCCACCCCAACGATCGCGCCCATCATGAGCGACTTCTTTGGGAACTCGAAAGCCTTAACGAAGGCGGACTTGACTGCCGACTTGTCCGCCAAGGCGCATTGCGCGCACGACGGAAGCTTTGGCGAAGGCGGAATCTTAGAATCTTAATCTCTATCGCACAAGTGTACTTTCCCTGATTGAGTGGTCATCCTCGTGTTGCCTTCTCCGCTTATTGTGGTGTTTTGACCATTGAAATTGGAACCGGGAACCTAGAATTTTGAACTTTTTGTCTCCCCGCAGGTTTGATTTGGTTTGATTTGGTTTGATTAGCCCGACCGATTGCGATTTCGGCCATCGTGCTAACATAAGCATCTCGCCTAGGATGGTAGTATTTTAATCGAATCTGAGTCAAACCGGTTTGACTGGGTTTGACCGCTGTGACGTGGCCTGGGTGATTCATTCATCAGCCTTTAGCATTCATCCTTCATTCTTCATCCTTGTCATGCACCCCACCCTCGCAGGTTTGATTTGGTTTGATTCGGTTTGAATCGGCTTGAGCGAAAGTTGGTATGGCCCTGTAATGCGTGAATTCCACGCAGTTCGCAACCCCTGCCGAATCTGGTTTTAGGCCGGTTGCCCCCAACCGGCGTTCAGGCCAACGGGGAAAACGCCCCTTCAGGCGACTCGGCCCATCGCGCGCCCCATTCCCATCCATAACCCAAGTGCGTTGACTCACCTTCCACCCAATCGGCGGGAGCCGCTTCTGCGAGCAGCCTTGGCCACGCCGAATTCGTAACTGCAAACTTTCAAAGAACAGGCGCATAAGCGCCGTACACTTGGAATACAACCACGTTTATGGCGCCAAGGCAAAACGCAAATTCGCATGGTCTTCCCCAATCCAGGGTCATTTCATCTGGA
>PLIU01000370.1 GCA_003140095.1 Verrucomicrobiales bacterium
CATGAACGTGGAAGTGGTGCCGTCGGTGTAAGTGACGATGAATGCCTGCGCGGTTTGCGCCCCATCGTGGGCTGCCGCTAACACCTGCAAAGACGAAAACTCGCCCGCTGGCAGCGTAATGATCTGGCCCGAGCATACGATGGCGTCGTCCGCGTTGGCCGATCCCAAAGTAAAAACGCAACCGTCCCAGTTCAAAGCCGAACCCAGCAGGTTGGCCGAATAGGCGTTGCCGTCGCCATCGGCTCCGCCTCCGTGGCTGAAGGTGGAGCCGTCGGTATAAATGGCGATGCAATTAAAAGCGGAGGAAAGGCTGAGCTGCGAGGTACCGGGTGTCGCCCCCGTGACGGCCAGTGTCAATCCATTTGTCTGCTTGATGCTGCCGGAGGCGCCGATCAAGGTCACGGTGCTGGTTCCCGCCGATGCCGTGCTGTCCGCCATCAACGTGAGGATGGTGGTGCCGGTGCCGGAAATGGAAGCCGGATTGAAGGCAGCGGTCACCCCGCTGGGAAGGTTGCTCACAGAGAGACTGACCTCGCCACTGAAACCATTCATCGGCTGCGCATTGAGCAGGATTTCGTCGGCGCCGCCGACGATGAGGCTGAGCGCGGACGGATTGGCGTAAAGCATAAAATTACTCGCGCCCATGCCCGTCAGCGCATTGATCAAATTGCTGCCCGTCGGACTGCCCCACCCGGTGCAAAGGTCATATCCAACGGCGGCGAAGAATTTATCGGGCCCGCTGGCGCTGTTGGTCGTATTGCCGCTGGTGATATCGTGCAGGCAATGGGTGTAGTTGGTGGACTTGCCAAGGGCGTAAAGCGCGGGATTGAAAAAGCCCAGAGGCGGCTGGCCCAGCATGGCGGCTTGCTGGTTGGCCAGCGCATAAAAACCGGCCCACTGCGGCGAGGAGCAACTGGTTCCTCCGACGGTGCCGGTCACGTTGTTGGCGGCAATGAATATGACGATGTCCGCCATCATGGCCACGTCCGGGAAATTGCGCATCGTGCTCGATCCATAGAGCGGCGCCATATCGATGCCTTGCTGATAATTGGGCATCGCGTAAAACGTGCTCACCCCGCCGCTGCTGCCCGGCCACACCAATTCCTGTTGCCACGCGCCCCCCGGAGTGACGGTGTACAAAGCCGTGCCTCCGACTTCAGTGACATATGGCTCGGCATTGGGCGGACCGTCGGGGCCGACCACCGCACCGCTGTCGCCGGAGGCCTCGAAGAAATTCTGCCCCTGCGCCACAAACTCCTGGTAGAGTTGCTCGGTCGTCGAGTCGATGCCAAAGCCGAACGAACAACTGATTTGTTTGGCCAGATTGTCCGAGGCTATTCTGCTGTAAATGTCATCCACGATTTCTCCGCCGTAATAAAGCACGGTCGCTCCCGGAGCCATGGAAATGCACATCTCGATGTCCAGCGCCTGCTCGCCGGCATCGGTGCCGGACGCGGGCGGTTCCGTCACGCCGTCCAAAAAGATGTTGGAAACGACGATGTTGGTGGAGAGTTTGGCATTGGTTTCATAAACGTAAATATCATTGGTCCAGTAAGCGCCAAACTCCACCAGCCCGATGTATTGTCCCGTCCCGGTATTGGTCACCCCCGGAACATAAGCCGCGCGAAAATCATTCCCGATGTAGTCGCCGCCCGGCCCGGAGCCGCTTTCCGCGCGGTTCGTGACACTCGTGCCGTTCTGGCTGCCGGCCTTGATTCGTTTCAAGTCCTTCGGATGTGGCAGGATGTAATCATCCAGCCCCATGACATCGAGCACCGGCACATCGGCCTCGACCCACGGCTCCGTGTCCGGCGCAAAAAAGTTCCGTTCTTCCGTCGGGTGCCGGTACACCCGCAAGCGGACATGAAAGGCCTTCTCGACATCCGCCGCGTTGCCGACGACATCCACCACCATGCGGTTGGGATACGTGCCGGCGGCTTTGAGGCCGTGCGACGCAAGATAATCCATGACCTTCTGGTAATCCTCCTCGGTCGGCCCGAATTGCTCGGTGAATTGCGCCGTGGTTAGATACCGATAAAACCGGGGGCTGGCAGGATTGTAGAGGTCCTCAATGAGATTGGTCAACGCCTCTTTGTGGCGCAAGGGCAGCCCGACGGCGAGGCGAAGCTGGGTTTGTGCCGGAATGTTTGAAAGCGCTCGCAACCGGCCAACGACATCCGGCACTTGCCCTGGCATCGTTCGTGTCGGCTCTGCCTGCCCGGTGGCGCCGGCAACGCCGAAAACCGTCACGCAGACGGCAGCAATAATAGGCTTGACTTGAAAATCGAAACTCACCATCCGTTTCGTAAAGACCCCGCTCCTTGGACAGTGATTCATAGCTACCGGAAACTGTACCACGGCCTTGGGCTAACGCGAGCAAACTTTAATCTCCTATTATTCCGCCATCGCAGCTTTATTGGCCGTGGAAAGAGAAACCCTGCCCGCTCAGTTTCAACTTGGAACCCGCCGTCCGGACAGGTTAATTTTCTGGTGTGGTAGTTGACTTTGCCAAAATGAACGGAGCGGGCAATGATTTCATCTTGATCGACAATCGCTCGCGCCAGATGCAACTGCAGCCCGCGCAAATCACGCGCCTCTGCGACCGGCATAAGGGAGTTGGCGCCGACGGCGTGATTCTCCTGGTGCCGTGCCCATCCGGCAACGCCGATTGGGCGTGGGACTTTTACAACAGCGACGGCAGTTCGGCCGAAATGTGCGGCAACGGCGCGCGCTGTTTCGCGCGTTTTGTGCGCCGCCTGACCGGGACGAACGGACCACTTTCCTTTGCCACGCGCGCCGGCATCATCACCGCCCGCTTTCAGGCCAACGACGTGACGGTCAACTTGACGCCGCCGAGGGAATTGCGGCTGCGCCGGCAAGTTCCGTTGAGCCTCGGCCCGACCGAGATCCATTCACTTGACACCGGCGTGCCGCACGCGGTGCTCTTGGTGCCCGACGCCGACAAAGCGATGGTCTTGCCGCTGGGCGCGGAAATCCGAAATCATCCGCATTTCGCGCCCAGAGGAACCAACGTGAATTTCGTGCAGGTGCTCGGGCCGGGCCAAATCCGCGTGCGCACCTACGAGCGCGGCGTCGAGGGGGAGACGCTGGCTTGCGGCACCGGCGTCACGGCTTCGGCCCTGATCACGGCGGAACTGCGCGGTTTTCCATCGCCCATCCAGGTCCAAGTGCAAAGCGGGGACAGGCTGCAGATCAGCTTCGATCGAAACAACGGGGCCTTCACCCAGGTCGGCCTGGAAGGGCCGGCCGAGTTTGTGTTCGAGGGAAGGATCGAAATGTAATGGAGCGCGCTCCAAGCCCGTACGCCATTCTGCGGAACTGGGACTTCTTATTCTATTTGACGGGTCGGTTCGTCGCCTCCTTCGGCCAGCAAATGCTGACCGTGGCGGTCGGCTGGGAGCTTTACGAACGGACCCATTCCACCCTGCTGCTGGGTCTGGTGGGCCTGACCGCGTTCGTGCCCATGGTGCTGATGACGCTGCCCGCCGGGCACGTGGCCGACACGCGCGAACGCAAGCAAGTCATCGTCGCCATGCAAGCCGTGCTGGCCTGCACGTCGACGGGCCTGGCCTTCATCTCGTGGAAGCAGGAGCCGGTGGTGTGGATGTTTATCTGCCTGTTTGTGGCGGGAGCGGCGCGCACCTTCTTGTGGTCCGCCAGCGCCTCCTTTCTGCCGCAATTGGTGCCGCGCCAGGATTTTCCGCTGGCGTTGACTTGGTCCTCCAGCACCTTTCAATTTTCGAACGTGGCCGGTCCAGCGGTCGGAGGGGCCCTCATTGCGCTCAGACACGCTGCGTCCGTCGTTTATTTCGCCACGGCGGTGTCGTCCCTAATTTGTTTGGGCATGATCTGCCTGGTGCGCGCCCACAGCAAACCTCCGCCCAAAGAGCCGATTTCGATGGAGACGCTCTTGGGAGGATTCCGGTTCGTCTTCCAGCACCGGATCATTTTGGGCGCGATCACGCTCGATTTGTTCGCGGTCCTTTTTGGCGGCGCGACGGCCCTGCTGCCTGTTTATGCGAAGGACATCCTGCGCGTCGGCCCGCAAGGATTAGGCTTGTTGCAAGCCGCGTTGCCTGTCGGCTCCATGCTGTGCGCCATGATCCTGGCGCACCGGCCGCCGATGCAAAAGGCCGGGCGATCCCTCATCTGGGCCGTCGTGATTTTCGGGCTGGCGACCATCGGTTTTGGTTTTTCGAAGTGGTTCTGGTTGTCGTTGCTGATGCTTTTTATCTGCGGTTTCGTCGATAACGTCAGCGTCATTGTCCGCCACACCCTGGTGCAGCTTTTGACGCCCGACTCGATGCGCGGACGGGTCTCATCGGTCAACAATCTTTTCATCGGAACCTCCAACGAATTGGGCGCATTTGAATCCGGCCTGGCAAGCTATTGCGGCAACCTGATGAGACCGGGCCACAATTTTGGTCCGGTCTTTTCGGTGGTTTCGGGCGGGATCGCGACGATTTTGGTGGTGGCGGCCGTGGCCTGGGTTTGGCCGGAAATACCCCGCTTTGGCCGCCTCGTGCAACCGGCCGAGGCAGAGGTCAAACCCGGCGCCTCCGACTTGGCGCGGTCCGGGGCGGTGGAATAGGGAAAATCCTCAGTAAGCCGGAGCATTGCCGGATTTCCATTTGATGCCGCAGCCGACGCTCGGAACTTGCCGCGCCGTCACCGGCTTGCCGGCCAGCACCGCGTCCATGGCGGCGCGCAAATCCCGGCCGGTGACCGGCGCGCCATTCCCGGGCCGGCTGTCGTCGATTTGGCCGCGATACACCAGCTTCCGGCCCGCATCAAAAAGAAAGATGTCCGGCGTGCAGGCGGCCCGGTAGGCCTTGGCCACGGCTTGCGACTCATCGTAAAGATAGGGGAAAGTGTATCCGGCGGACTTGGCCTCTTGCGCCATTTTGGCCGGGCTGTCGGCGGGGTAGTTTTGCGCGTCATTGGAGTTGATGGCTACGATGGCGGCGCCGCGCGCCTGATAATCGCGGGCCAATTGCGCAAGGCCCGCCTGCATATGTTTGACGTAGGGACAATGGTTGCAGATGAAAAGCACGGCCAGCGCGGGGGCGGACTTGAAATCGCCCAGCGCGACCATTTTTCCGCCCGTGTCCGGCAGCCGGAAATCCGGCGCCGTCGTTCCCAGGCCAAGCATGGTCGAAGGAGTCAATGCCATGCGCGCAATGTAACCCGCTCAAGGCGCGTGACAATTCTTTTCAATCATCAGCTCTTATTTTTGTTCAATTCAAGAATCAACACCCAATCATGCTCCAGGCCGGCGGGCGGCGCGCATCGCCACACACCACTTTCATCGCAACGGGTTTCTCCCAAGGGCGTGGTGACGCCTGTGACGGGATCGAACCACCGCGCCCGGTAAGTCGCGCGCAAATCCAAGTGACGCACTTCGACCACTGCGGCGCGCGGGACGTAGATGACGCGCACCACGCCGGCGATGCCCGCCGACTGCGGGCCATTGACGTCATCGTTCCCGCCGTCCATTTCGCCCCACGGCCCTTCGCCAAACCGGGCGGCGGTGATCGCGTTGGTCCAGGCCCCGTTGTGGTCGGAGGTCGCGCAACGCCAGTCGGTGTCGGAAACAATTTGTAATTTTTCGCCGTCGGCAAATTGGATTTCCAGCGCGGCGATCAGGCCGGCGGGATTCGCGCCGGACGCGGGTTTGTTGGTGGCGCTGACAGAGAGCAGATTGGTACCCGCTTGGAGCAAACCGCTGAAGTTGTCGAATTCTCGGGCGACGTGCCAATCGTCGCCGCCGCCCAGCGCCGTTCCATTGAGTCGCGCGGCGAATTGATCATCGACCGAGAGGCGCAAACGGGCGCTCGCCACCGCGCGGCCCGCAGGTAGAACAAACGTTCGCGCAAAAAAACGCGCTGCCGCAGGCGCGTCCACTGCGGGATTCCCCTCGGGATACCAAATCCAGGCGGCCTTTTCGAGCAAGGACGGCCCGAACGCGGCCCATTCGGGATGGGGTTGGAAATCCTGCCAGGCAAACTGCTGCAGGAGCTTTTTGCCGAAGCCGACCTGTTGCGAACCGGGCAGGTGCATGGCTTCGTTCCAAGGAAGGATTCCGTAAGACCCGCCATGGGGGGATTTGCCGTGTGGCTGGCCCGGACGATTGCATTGCCAGATGCCGTTGGCACCGTAGGTGTGGCCCGCCGCCCCGTTCATCAGGCAGATCCAGAACATCCGACGCGTCCATTCCGTCGGCAGGCTGTCGCTGAGCATTTCGTAGCTGGCCTCGCCGTCGATGACCGGCATGACGGGGCTGGCGGCGTAGGATTGGCGCACGGTGTTGATCGCGACGGGCACCGCTGCCTGCCGGCCATGAGGCGTTTGCAACATGTCGAAATCCAGCAAACCGACGTCGTCCGTTGAGTGGCGCGCGGTCAGTGGTCCGATTCCGGTCGGATGCAGTGTCAACGGGCGATGCCACGGATCGGTGGCGCGAATGTAACGCAGCACGGTGGTCCAATCGTGGACCTGCTGGCGGTCATCGTAGGGAAAGCCTTTGGCCAGGTACCAAGGGAGATTGGCTTCGCCGGCGGCGCACCAAACTACCGGCCACGCGCCATAACGGGCGATGAGATAACGCCAATGCGCCTTCATTTTTTCCACCCCCATCCACGGCATGAAATAGCCCCACGCCCCCACGATGCAAGGCGTGAAGCCTTGCGCAACCAGGAAGCCTATGCGTTTGTCCGCTTCGTCAAAGTAGGGCGGGCGGATGCGGGCGTAATTGGTTTCCCAGGGGAATCCCGCCTCATTGGCGCCGCGCGGATCAAAAGGAGGCATGTCGGGATAGAGACCAGCGACGATTTGAATGACATTGAAGCCCTTGGCTTTGCGGTCCGCCGTCAACTGCTGGAATTCCTCCGGCCAATGAAGCCGGTGGCAGAGTCCCATCCACCAAGTGTCCCCGAGCCAAAAGAAAGGCTGGCCGTCGAGGTGTTCCAGATAGCGGCGGCTGGCCGCCACCCGCAAGGGGCCGTGACTGTAAAGAGGATTTTCTCCCTTGTAAGGAACGATTTTGACCGTCCCGCTCAAACCGTTTAATCCACCATCATCGGCTTGGGAGCATTCCGTGTGGAAATGATGCGCCCCAACCAGCGGCGAGGCGTAGCGCGCCTTCCAAGTGCGGCCTCCGTCCCAAAAAGCGGGCACCCGCAACTCACCTCCCGTCGGGTCCACAAAAACCGCGTCCAATTGCACCTGGTTGAACGGGTCCGAGTAAGTGCGCGCGGCGGTCAGGGTCAGTTCGACCATGACATTGGCCTGTGTGCGCAGGGAAAGGCCGCCCAAAGCGGTTACGGCCAGGAATGGCCCCAGCAAGATCGGCAAAAGCAGTTTGTATCGTGGCATGGAAAATCCTTGGGATGAATGCGGATCGGCTCGGCCGCGGAGGCGAGTATCGCGAGCGCCAGGAGCAAAGAATGGTCGCACAGCTTTGGAATAAGCAACAGGCAGCCAAAATAAAAGGACTAAACGCGGCTTTTGAACTTTTTTGAACTCTTGGCATGGTTGTTTTTTTAAACTTTGCAGAGGATGGCCTGCGGCGTAGCCTGCACGCCAGATGTTTGAGCCGAGAGAATTGTTTGATTTGTCCCAAACCGGGCATGCCGCGGTCTTCGACGGATGCAAATTCGCCTGGGAGGCGCTGGGAAAGATCGCCTCCTACCTGGGCAGCCGGGCTCAACCGCAACTGCGCAACCGCTGCGATGGCACTGCGTATATCGGCGAGCATGTTTCCATCGGCGAGGGCACGGTACTGGAGGACGGGGTGATGATTCTCGGCCCGGCCATCATCGGCCGTAATTGCCAGATCCGCCATAATGCTTACATTCGCCAAAACGTCATCATCGGCGATGACTGCGTGGTGGGCAATGCCACAGAGATCAAAAATTCGATCCTGTTCAACAAGGCCGACGCGCCGCATTTCAATTACGTGGGCGATTCCATCCTGGGTTTCCACGCACATTTGGGGGCGGGGGTCAAAATCTCCAATTTCAAAATCTTCCCCGGCAACATCACGGTCGAAATGGACGGCCAGCCGTTCGACACCGGGCTGCGGAAATTTGGCGCGTTGCTGGGCGACGAGTGCGAGGTCGGATGCAACGCTGTCCTAAGTCCGGGCAGCATCCTCGGCCGGGCGTCGGTCATCTATCCCAACGTGGTCTGGCGCGGCATTCTGCCGGAGCGGATGATCGTCAAGAACAAGGCGGCGCAGGAGGTCACTCACCGCCGCCCCGGAGGGAGTTGACCAGGAAGCCGGCCTATGATCAGCCTGGTCGATCCTCAAGCTGGCGGCCCCCCGGCCGGCCTGGCGGCGCAAGTCGAAGAGATTTTTTCCCTGGCGGGGATATTGTCCCGGTCGCCCAACTTCGAATACCGCCCCCAACAGCAGCACATGGCCGTGGAGGTGGCCCGCGCGTTGGATGCGGGAGAGAATCTGATCGTCGAGGCCGGTACCGGCGTGGGCAAGAGCCTGGCTTATTTGATCCCGTCGATTCTGTACGCGGTGGCGCGGCGCAAGAAGGCGATCATCTCGACCCACACGATCAATTTGCAGGAACAACTGATCCAAAAGGACTTGCCGATACTGGCCCACATACTGCCGGTGAAATTCCATTTCACCATGCTCAAAGGCCGGCACAATTATCTCTGCACACGGCGCCTGAGCAAGGTCCGCCAGCAAGGCGAACACCTTTTCACTTCCCCGGACATGCAAGAGTTGGCGCGCGTGGATGAGTGGTCCCAAAAAACCGAAGACGGGAGCCTCTCGGATTTCGAGATCGAGCCGTCCCCCAACGTCTGGCAGCAAGTATGTTCGGAACGCGGCTTGTGCAGCCCCAAGCAATGCGGGCATGGCTCGGACTTTGTCAAGGAGGGCGGGCGGCCTTGTTTTTATCAGCGCGCGCGCAGCGAGATGCTGGCGGCGGACGTGCTGGTGCTCAATCACACGCTCTTTTTCACGCTCCTGGGCGGGCAGGAGGAGGAACCCAAGGGCGGCGTGCTCTTGAAGAACGATTTCGTCGTCTTCGACGAAGCCCACACGGTCGAGCGGGTCGCTTCCGGCCACATCGGCATCGGCATGACGCATGCGCAAGTCCGTTACGGATTGCAACGGTTGTGGCATCCCACCACGAAAAAGGGCCTCCTGACCGTTTTGCGCCGCGGCAAGGAAAAGTTGGTCGAAGAGGCGTTGAAGGAGGCGGACAGGTTTTTCGCCGCGGTCGAGCAGGCCTGCGACCAGATCGCCGCCGCCCGCGAACATGACCGGCCGGGCAAGTGGTGGGCCGAGGTGAGGGTCCGCCATTGTGATTTGGTGCAGGACAACCTGACGCTCTCCCTCCAGCGCGTGCGGGAAGAGGTCAGCGCGCTGATCAAAATCGTCAACGACAAAGATACCGCGCAGGAATTGACCGAGTGCAACCGGCGCCTGGAGGAGTTGCGGGCCGAGATCGCGGTTTTTTTGAGCCAGGGCGCGCCGGGCCACGTGTATTGGGTGGAACGGAGCGGAAAAACGCAACGCAACCTGGCACTCCATGCCGCTCCCATCAACGTGGCCGATTACTTGCGCGAACGACTGTTTGAAACGGAAACATCCGTGGTCATGACCAGCGCGACTTTGGCCGTGGCCGTGGCGCCCGATCAACCCAAAGTTTCGATAACCGCCGGCAAAGCGCCGCCGCTGCATTACTTCGCCAGTCAAGTCGGCGGGGAGAAGTCCAGTTTGGTCCAGGCCGGGTCGCCGTTCGACTACGAGCGACAAATGAAAATCTTCGTCGCGGCCAAGATGCCCGACCCGCGCGATCCGCGCTATCAATCCAGCCTGATCCATTGGATCGAACATTTCGTGCGCATGAGCCACGGCAAGGCCTTCGTGCTCTTCACCAACTTCAAGCTCATGCTGGAAGTGGGCCAGCAGATGGAACCGTTTTTCGAGCAATTGGGCCTGGCCTGCTTCGTGCAAGGCACCGGCACGCCGCGCTCGCTCATGCTGGAAAAATTCAAACTCGACGTCAATTCCGTCCTCTTCGGCACCGACAGTTTCTGGCAGGGGGTGGATGTGCCAGGCGAAGCGCTTTCCAACGTCATCATCACGCGCCTGCCCTTTGCTGTGCCGGACCATCCGCTGATTGAAGCGCGCCTGGAAGCCATCGAAGCACGGGGCGGCAATTCCTTCAAGGAATTCTCCCTGCCGGAGGCGATCTTAAAATTCCGCCAGGGCATGGGCCGGTTGATCCGCACCAAAACCGACACCGGCATCGTGGCCGTCCTGGACAATCGAATTCTGACCAAACCATACGGCCAGGCCTTTCTGGCCTCCATTCCGCAGTGTCCGGTGGAAGTGGTCTAGCGCCAGAGTGCGGGAAAACGGCAAGATAACGGCTTGCAAATTCCCGTCTTTCGGTCATGCTCGGCGACATGCTAGAGATAGCGAACCTGGTCCAACGCGGCACCGCAGCCATCACGCCCAATATCCTCAAGGGCGTGCATAAAAAGCTGCCTTTTCTCAAATTGAAATTCACAGAACTGGACGACCCGGCCTACCCCCACTTGACGGACCAATTGGAGTTCCTGGCCGACGTGGTGGAAGACTTCGCTGAAGGCGTGGAAGAGGATATGCCTTACGCGGCGGTCGCCGCGTCCGTCTTCGCCTTGCTTTACGCACACCGGCAATTGGACGTGATCCCGGGCGCCCTCCCTGAAAACGGTCAGATCAACGATTCCCCTGTGGTGCGCGCCGTTTTGATGGAACACGAAAAAGTCTTCGCCGCCTACGCCGAACGCCACAAAATGAAGTGGGACGCCATTACGGTCGAACCGTAGCCGGTGACATTTTGCAATGAATACAGCGCACCAGCAGGCTCCCCCGAAAAAGTCGCCCGTCATGCCCGCGCTAGTGCTCGGCATCCTGGTGATCGTGGCCGCCGTCGCTTACAAGGAACTGCAATCCAATCCCCAAAAGGCGCCACCCGCGCCGACTCCAACAGGTGCCAGCACCGGTTCCCTCCGCGTGCCGCAACCGACTTTGGGGCCGGTTGAACCGCGCCAAGAGCCGGGCGTCCCGGCGGATGCAACCCCATCGCCGGCCCCGGGGCCATCCGTTGCCTCGCCGGTGGATCCGCTTTTGGACCCGAAGGATTTGGTTGCCATCGTGGCCGCCCTGACGGGCAAGGAACCCATCGCTGCCGAACAAGCCCAGAAATGGAAGGAGAGCCTCCAACAATTGATCCTCCAGAAGGCGACTTCGGTCCCTGCCATCCAGCAATTCCTGGCGCAAAACCTGGACGCCAGCTATGCCGGCGTCAGCGGCGCCGACGCGTTGGGCTACAATTCGCTCCGTGCCGCCTTACTGGACGCGCTGGCGCAAATCGGCGGGGCGGAATCCATTCAGGCCATGCTGCAAATCTTGCAGACGTCCATTTTCCCCACGGACATCGCCATGCTGGCCAAGACATTAGACGCGCAGGGGCCCGGGCAGTATCAGCAGGCTATTCTTGACGCTGTACGTCAACAATTGAGCTTGGGCGCTTTGGATGAGTTGGGCGGGGCCAATGTGCTGCCCCTGTTCCAAGTGCTGGCCACTGAAGCCGCCAGCGGAGCCAAGCTCGACACGGACCTGACACAATACGCCGAAAAATGGCCTTATTACTCTTCCATCGCCCTGGCCGCCCTGCCCGACGGGGCCGGGGTGCCCAGCCTGATCCAATTAGCGCAAGGGACGGTGCCGGGCAATCAGGCCGCCGCCGCGCAGGAGCTGGCGGAACTGGCGCCACAAAACACGCAGGCGCTCAGTAGCTTGCTGGACCTGGCCAAAAGCGAACAACTGCCCGACAGCATCCTGGTCCAACTAGCACCTTTCCTGGCGGGACGTGAATATGAATTAGGCCCGCCGCAAGACCCGACCGCCGGCGGGTATCTGACGTTCCACATGGCCAATGGGAACGAGGATTTTTCGGCCTCCGATGCCAGCGGGACGTTGACGCAGGCACAGATCACCCAGCGCATTGCCATTATTGACCAACTTCTACAAGTTATCCCAGCGACCGATCCCGCCACGCAAGACGCGCTGCAAGGGCAGCGCAACGCCCTGGCCGCACGACAGCAGCCCTAACCCAACCCGCCGGCGCCATGGGCCGGCCCCAGGATCATTATGAAACGCCTCCTTGCATTTTTCTCCTTGACTCTGCTGGCGGCCGCCGCTTCCGCCAAGGACCGGCAGCCAGCGCCGCCGGCCGCGTTCGATCCCGCGACGGTTGACGCCTACATCTCCAACATTGTCCAGGCCAAGGGGATAGTAGGATTATCCGTCGCGGTGGCGCGGCAGGGAGCGGCACCGTGGGCTGGCACGTACGGGGAAAGTTCGCTGGCGGCCGCGACGCCCGTCAGCGCCAACACCGTCTTCGCCATCGGTTCGGTGACCAAACAATTCACCGCCGCTTGCATCTTCCTTCTGGCCCAGGAGGGCAAGCTTTCCGTCCAGGACAAGGTGGCGAAATATTATCCCAACCTAACCCGCGCGCAGGACATTACTTTGCTGGACTTGATGAATCACGTCTCGGGTTATCCCGATTATTACCCGCTGGATTTCGTGGATCGCCGGATGGAAACGCCCATCGCTCCCGATGACTTGATTCAGCGCTACGCCGGCGAAAAGCTGGATTTCGAGCCTGGGACAGAATGGTCCTACAGCAACACCGGCTACGTGATTCTGGGACGGGTGGTGGAAAAGGTGAGCGGGCAGAGGCTGGGGGATTTTATGACCCGGCGCATTTTGCAGCCGTTGGGCATGGACCATTCGTTCTTCGGGCCGCCTGTTCCGGGAAGCAGCATGGCCGCGGGATATACGCGTTTTGCGCTCGGACCGCAGACGCTGGCGCGGCCGGAGGCCCAAGGCTGGCTGGACGGCGCCGCCGGACTCCATTGCACCGCTTTGGACCTGGTGAAGTGGGACATGGGTTTGATCGACGGCCGCCTGTTGAACGCGGAGTCCTATGCCTTGATGACCCAGCCGCGCAAGCTGGCGGAAGGACGGGTGCGGGAATACGGCTGCGGCATCGGCGTCAAGATCATTTCCCACACGCTGGTTCTGACTCACGAAGGCGCGGTCAGCGGCTTCCAGGCCTGGAACGTCCTGGTCCCGGCGACCCATTCCGCCCTGGTCATCCTTTCCAATTGCGAGGAGTGGGACGCGGTGGACGGTCTGAAGGCGGTTTTGGCCAATCTCATCATGCCCGACCCGCCATGGATCCCCACCATTGCGCGGCCGGATGCCGGCCAAGCGGCCATGGATTTTTTGCGCAGCCTCCAGGCGGGGCGCATCGACCGCGGCCGGCTGGGGGAGGAATTCAGCCGGTTTCTGGGCGAGGATAAAGTCCGCGAAGCCTCAGTCCGGCTCAAGAAACTCAGCGCGCCGGTGCGGGCGGAAATCCAGAATCGAGCCGAGCGCGGCGGGATGGAAGTGGCCAACGTCCTGCTGGTCTGCAAAAAGGGAACGCTCTCGGCCTTGATCTACCGCACGCCGGACGGAACGATTCAGGAGTGCCTGTTTCAGCCCGGGCCCTGAAAAAGGGGCTTGAAAAGCGCGCAAAACCCCTTATACTGCCAGTAAACTAAGCATGAAGTCTTGTGGCGCGAAGCACGTTCGCGAGGGCGGCCTTTGGTATATTGATACGGCAGCCTGACCTGGCGCTCACAGGAGCTAGTTTGAATTCGTTCGACGCGCCAGACGTCGAAGCTTTTATTGCATGAACCACCATGCGCCTAATCCAGAGCACCTCGCGTTGACGCGTCGGGATTTTCTGTGCCGTTGCGGCATGGGCATGGGAGCGATCGGCCTGGCCGAGCTTCTGTCCACTCTGGGGGGCGTGGACTCCGCGCGGGCTGAAAGCTATGTCTCCCCGCTCCTGCCCAAGACGCCTCAATTTCCGGGCAAAGCCAAGCGTGTCATTCATATTTTTGCCAACGGCGGCCCATCCCACGTCGATACGTTTGATCCCAAGCCGGCACTAGACAAGTATGCCGGCAAACTGTTGCCCATGGAGAATCTGCCCACGGAACGCAAGACCGGCGCGGCTTTTCCCTCCCCTTTCAAATTCAAAAAATACGGCCAGAGCGGCATCGAAGTCAGCGAGGTGTTCTCGCACGTGGCGGAAAACATCGATGACATTTGCGTCATTCGCTCCATGACGGCGGATGTTCCAAACCATGAGCCATCGCTGATGCTGATGAATTGCGGGGATGCGCGCTCCATCCGGCCCAGCATGGGCTCATGGGTGACTTACGGACTGGGTTCGGACAACCAGAATCTGCCTGGGTTCATCGCCATGTGCCCGGGCGGCTATCCGATCCAGGAATCGCAAAACTGGCAGGCGGGTTTCTTGCCGGGAGTGTATCAGGGCACTTACATCGACACCGCGCACACCAAGATCGAGGAGTTGATCCAGAACATCAAAAGCGATTACGTCTCGCTGCCCGAGCAACGCCAGCAACTTGACCTGTTGCAAAAACTCAACGAGCGGCATCGGCAAAAGCGGCGGGAGGACGCCCAGTTGGAAGCGCGCATCCAATCCTTCGAGCTGGCTTATCGAATGCAAATGGATGCCAGCGACGCGTTTGACATCAGCCGTGAGCCTGAATACATCCGCAAAATGTATGGCGAGGGCACGCAGGCGCGGCAACTGCTCATCACCCGCCGCCTGATCGAGCGCGGCGTGCGTTTCGTGCAGGTGTGGCACGGCGCGGACCAGCCGTGGGACAGCCATGACGATATTGAACTCAACCACGGCAAACTCGGCCGCGCTTGCGATCAGGGCATTGGCGCTTTGCTCAAGGACTTGAAACAGCGGGGCATGCTGGAAGATACGCTGGTCATCTGGGGTGGGGAATTCGGACGGACTCCAACGGTCGAATTGGCCAAACCCGGCGCCAACGCCGGCAAGGTCAATGGACGCGACCATAATCATCATGGCTTTACCATGTGGCTGGCCGGCGGCGGCGTGCGCGGCGGTTACGTCCACGGGGCGACGGATGAATTCGGCTTCGCCGCTGTTGAAAATAAAGTGCATGTCCATGATTTGCACGCCACGATTCTGCAGCTCCTGGGCTTCGATCACGAGAAGCTCACGTTCCGGTTTTCCGGCCGGGATTTCCGCCTGACCGATGTCTATGGCCATGTCGTTCGGGAGTTGATCGCGTGAGCACGCGGATAGCTGAGCCGGCGGGGCATCCTGGCTGGCGAATCGTTGGTATTTTTTCCAGGTGAAAAGAAGTCTGACATCGCGCTATTTTCGGTTGGGCAACGCCTTCGGCTTCGCGCTTTGCCTGGGGGCGTTGACCAAAGCGGCCCCGGCCGCCGACGATCCCGCGGGCATGGAGTTTTTCGAAAGCAAGATCCGCCCCATCCTGGTGGACAATTGCTACACGTGCCACAGCCATCAAAGCGTCAAAGTCAAGGGCGGCCTGCTCCTGGATACGCGCGAAGGTCTGCTTAAAGGAGGCGATAGCGGCCCCGCCATAAAACCCGGAGACCTTGAACAGAGCCTTTTGATCAAGGCGGTCCGTTACACCGACGAGAATCTGCGGATGCCGCCCAAAAACAAGAAGCTCCCCGCCGATCAAATCGCCGCGCTGGAAGCGTGGGTCAAAATGGGCGCGCCAGACCCGCGCGTCCCACAAGCCGGAGTCGCGCAGGCTGAAACGATCCGGGGAAAGGCCCGTTCGCATTGGGCCTTCCAACCCATCCGCGAACCCCAGGTGCCGGCCGTCAGAAACAAACGCTTCGCGCGGACGCCGGTGGACAATTTCGTTCTCGCCAAGTTGGAAGCGGCCCATCTCGCGCCTTCGCCCAGGGCGGACAAACATACGCTCGTCCGCCGCGCCACGTTCGATCTCATCGGCTTGCCGCCGACGCCCGAGGAAGTGGCGGCGTTCGAGGCCGACAAGTCACCCGAGGCTTTCACCAGGGTGGTGGACCGGTTGCTGGCCTCGCCGCGCTACGGCGAACGCTGGGGCCGGCATTGGCTGGATGTGGCCCGGTACGCGGACACCAAGGGTTACGTTTTCGAGGAGGATCGCCACTATCCTTATGCCTACACCTATCGCGATTACGTCATTCGGGCCTTCAATGAGGACCTGCCCTACGACCAATTCATCAAGGAGCAGATCGCCGCGGATTTGCTGCCGGAGTCCGGGGACAAGCGTGGGCTGGCCGCGCTGGGTTATCTGACGCTGGGACGCCGGTTTGTCAACAATATCCATGACATCATTGATGACCGGATCGACGTGGTCTGCCGGGGCATGATGGGGCTGACCGTCGCCTGCGCCCGCTGCCACGACCACAAATTTGACCCGATTCCCTCGCGGGATTATTACTCGTTGTACGGGGTGTTTGCCAGCTCGACGGAGCCCGGCGAGGAACCGTTGCTGGGGATCGAAGCGCCGGCCAAGGCGCGCAACGAATATCTTGCCGAGCACACAAAGCGCTTGGAGGAACGGGATAAATTCCGGGAGGAAAAGGAACGGGCGATGGCCGCCCAACTGCGCAGCCAGGCTGGCGATTACCTCCTGGCGGCTTACGAGGCGCAGCGGTCCGCCGGCAAGCCAGACGCGGAGACCGCGGCCCACAACCATAAATTGGATGCGGATGTGTTGCGCCGGTGGATAGCCGGCCTGGACGGATGGCGCAAGAGCCAGCAAGCCATTTTCGCGCCTTGGTTCGCCTTTGCCGCATTGACGGAGAATGATTTTCCCGCGCAGGCCAAAGAACTCGCGGCCAAATTCGGCACCAATCAAAACGCGGATGTTGCCATCAATCCGTTGGTGGCGCGCGCCTTTGCGGGCGAACCGCCGGCCGCGATGAAGGACGTGGCGGAACGGTACGGCAAACTGTTCACGGAAATTGACAAGCGCTGGGAGGAGGCCCTGGCGCAGACGAATGGGCCGGCGCCCCGGGCCTTGCCTGAGGCCGCGCCCGAAGCGCTGCGACAGATTCTGTACGCGGCGGATGCGCCAGCGAACGTGCCGCACAGCGAGTTTGACCGGTTGTATGATGTTCCCACCGGGCAAAAGTTGCGTGAATTGCAGCGTCACATTGAGGAACTCGACGCGAGTTCCCCCGGCGCGCCGCCCCGCGCCATGGCCTTGGTGGACCGGTCCGACCCCCATGACACGCATATCTTCATTCGCGGCAACAGCGGTAATGAAGGGCCGGAAGCTCCCCGCGAATTTCTGGAAGTGCTGAGCGGTCCCGACCGCAAGCCCTTCCGCAAGGGCAGCGGACGCCTCGAACTGGCTGAAGCCATTGCCAGCCGGAACAATCCTCTTACCGCCCGGGTCCTGGTCAACCGCGTCTGGCTGTATCATTTTGGCAGCGCGTTGGTGGCGACGCCGAGCGATTTTGGATTGCGCTCGGATCCGCCCAGCCATCCGGAGTTGCTGGATTATCTGGCGGCGCGTTTCATGGACGAAGGCTGGTCGATCAAGAACCTGCACCGAATGACCATGCTCTCCGGCGCGTATCAACAAAGCAGCGAGAACAACCCCGCCTGCGCCAAAGTCGATCCCAATAACCAACTGCTGTGGCGGATGAACCGGCAACGGCTGGAATTCGAGCCGATGCGCGACACGCTCCTGGCTGTGTCCGGCAAACTGGACCTGACTGCGGGCGGTCACGCGGTGGATATCACGGACCCGGCTTGCACGCGGCGCACAGTCTATGGCTACGTGGACCGGCAGAACTTGCCCAATTTATTCCGCGCCTTTGATTTTGCCAGTCCGGATTCCAGCAGCCCGCGGCGGTTTTACACCACTGTGCCGCAACAGGCGTTGTTTATGATGAACAGCCCTTTTGTCATCGAGCAGGCCAAAAATCTGGTGGCGCGGGCGGATTTCAGTGCCGGGTCCACCGACCAGCGACGGCTCGATCTGCTGTATCAATTGGCCTTCCAACGTGATCCAAGCCGCGAGGAAATTGAGTGGGCCTTGCAATTGATCCGCACACCGGCGGCGGGGTTTGTGGCGCCAGGAGCGACGAATTGGGCGTTCGGTTATGGCGCGTTTGATGAGGCTTCGTCTCGTGTCCAGGCCTTTCACGCGCTGCCTTTTTTCAATGGCCGCGCATTTCAGGGCGGACCCGCCCTGCCCGATCCCAAGCTGGGCTGGGTGACGCTCAACGACGCCGGCGGCCATCCGGGAAACGATCCCCAACATGCCGCCATCCGGCGCTGGATTGCGCCCCGCGACGGAACTATCACGATCAGCGGCACGCTGGCCCATCCGGAAGCCAAGGGTGACGGAGTGCGCGGACGCATTGTTTCCAGCCAGCTCGGATTGCTGGGCAAATGGTTGGCGCATAATAGCAAGGAAGAGACCCATCTTGAACGCGTCATCGTGCGGCGAGGCGACGCGATGGATTTCGTCACCGACTGCAACGGCAGCGTGGACTTTGACTCCTTCACGTGGTCCCCAATCATCCGATTCCTGCCGGACGGCAAAAGCGCGCCGGGCGAGCGAATGGAATGGAGCGCGACGAGTGATTTCGCCGACGCCGCCCACGCCTTGCATCCGCTGGATGCCTGGCAGAAATACGCGCAAGTGCTGCTGATGTCCGATGAGCTGGTGTTTGTGGATTAAATTGGCCGGCGCGAAACAGCGAATGACGCTTTAGAAAAAGCGACGACGACGGCGTGAGATGCGCGCTTGAGCCGAGTGAGGCGCCGCGCCAGTTGCGGCATTGTCAGGAACCCGCCCCGTTGCGACCACCTTAGGAAATGCCAACTTACCGAGACCGTCATTGACCCACATAGAGCCACCGACGTTGGAGGTGTAAACGCTTGAATCAAAGTTGCTTCCAGAGCTGTTGGTGAGCCATGTTCCCAGCATCCGGCCGTTGTTGTCGTAAGTGTTGGTGATCCAGGCTCCGTTGGGAAGCGTGATGTTCAAATGTAGAATGTTTAGATGCGACCCCAATGCCAGAGACCTCGCGGCGGCTAGAGCGAGTAAAAGCCCCGTCTGATCTTTCCCCCTTCGCGACAGCGGACAACCCACACTGACACCTTAAAAGCCTCCCCTTCCCATGCCTTTATTTTCCCTGGCGGTGATGGCGATGGCTTCCATGTTGCGGCGGCGGACAGGGCGCAAGCTGGAAGCCAGCGACTTCACGGCCAGGCCGACTCCGGGGCGCAGTCGGAGTCTGAGTCGTTTGAGGCGTCGTCTGCCAAGGGGAATCAAACGGCTCAGTCTCGGACGGAGTGGGGAATGCAACAGGAAATGCCAACTCTAGGAAAAGGTTGAAAAAGCCCGGAAAAGGCCGGAATAAGCCGAAAATCAAAGCTTTTGGATTACAGCGAATGAAGAGCACCCTTTCATCGCTCGCACCAGTCTCCAGCGAGTATTTCCCGGAATCTGCCAAATCGGATCCAACCAAAATAATCACAATTTCGGTCGTCGTTGAAGGGGCTTCTTCTTGCCCTCGCTCTTTGGCGCAATTTCGGTGTCCAAACTGAATACACATGGCACTGCTAAAGCGGCAAGCGATTTCAGCGTTGGTGGAGTGAAGGTCCACCCCCCCTTTTGACGCATTCGGTAGTTGCAGTGTATGGCTAGAATACAGCCTTTCGGTAACCTTTTGATAGCTTTACGAGCAGGCTCTATCCTAGACAGAATATCCCGAACATGATCTTCCATACTAACCGAATCGGCCAATCTTGAACGAAAAATCGCAATGTGCAGTGGGTGGGTAGTAGGATTCCCGGACGGGTTGCGCGAGCCTTTGAGAACGGCAGAGTCGCATTTAATTCCCAGACTGTTGCATATCTTGTCTGGATTCGTTTCCGCAGAAACAACCGTAAAATGCGCGGCTGATTTATCGATCATGGGGCTGAAGTCCGTTTAGTTCAGGGTGCCGCGCAGGCAAGGATCGGAATCGCGGTTCCATCTGATAATATGATCACACCTACGACAACGAGGGTTGTACAGGCACCTTTGACATAATCCCAACATTCAAGCCTAAAGCAGGTCTTCGTCGGAGCTCCCCAATCGCATGGCTGATTTACCACAGATGATTCAAAGCCCAAAGAATACCCCTTGGGACAAGTACATTTATAACGACACTGACCTTTCCCTAATTTCTTTTCTAGTTCACAGGTTGCAGCAGCGTATTCTATTAAACCCAAGGCATCAATGCGATCCAGAGGTTCATTTCCAGCAAAAACTAGCGCATTTGCTCCCTGCCCAGTGTTTCCGCCATCCACATTATCCGGCTCATAGAACGAATCCATGAGCTTCGCTAAATCCTCATTCTTGAAACGAACCGCTTTACCCCGAGTAGCTTGCAAGAAGTCTTCTTTGACCAAGGCACGATGTCTTTTTCGGTTGGCCGCGGACGGATCAAAACCTAGCTCTGTAATTGGGTCTCGGCTCAACCATCTTCCGGTGGAGGGATTGTAATATCTGTAGCCGTAATACACCAAATCCGTCTCGTCATCGTACATTTTGCTTCCTTCACGGGCTGGATTGAGCTTGGCGATGGGGCCACTGCAACGGATGAGTTCGCCGAAGGGGCCGTAGTCGTAGTTCGCGAGTGTTGCGCCGTTGGC
>PLIU01000160.1:0-2311 GCA_003140095.1 Verrucomicrobiales bacterium
CAAAGAACATTTGCCGCATTTTTCCGTAATCCTCTCGCAATGCCGCGATGCGTTGAGTTGGCGGGTATAAATGCAAGGTTCCCTTGGCCGCTTCCTCATATCTCGCCCAGGATGATCTGAAAAACAGGCTTTTGTGTTTGGCAACCCGGTCCAGGAGGTCAAGCCGCTGGACGGCTTCCGGGGCGACGCCTTTGCGAATCAACTCGCAAAAATCATAGTAATGGCGCGAAAACCGTTCGGGGATCGCCTTCTCTGCCGGACGATGAAACTCCGCGTGGAGAATGGTGGCCTTTTCCCAGAATGTACGCTCCGCCGAAAGGACCTTAATGGCGCAACTCGGTTCCCGGAATCCCTTCGGAAACTGCTCGGCAACATACGATGTGACGGTTTTTGTCTTGCACGGCCAATGGTCCGACCGCGCCCCCATTTCAATTTTCACCGCCCGGCGAATGTAGCGGGATGTATCCTGGGGGAAAGTCGTTGGATATTCAAACAACAATGTCTGTTGATCGGGGTCATCATTATCCTGGCGAAGCGCCCATTGCTCGCGACGGCCAATCTTTGCTTTGATGGCGGATTCCAAGTTGGGCTGTAGTTCGCCTGAGATTTTTTGCTGACAAGCGGTGATAAGGGACTGAATGCGTCGTTGCTTTTCCTTGTTGCTGGTGCCGGCCTCCGGCTCGTTGGCTCCTCCAAATCCGAGAAATCCCCGGTCAATCGAAATGTCAATATCCTCGGAAAACCGCTCAATGATTTTGAACACCTTGGACAACGAAGTGCCGCCTTTGAATATCAGATGCCCGCCAATGGTCGGCAGCCGGAACAATTCCTGCAAAGTCCAGCAAACCCAAAAGTCCTTCTCAACGATTTGGGCCTGGATGTTCCGCGCGGTGGCTGTGCCCTCGAAATAAATCCTCCGCTCCTCCGGTTTCAACTTTGCAAAATCGTCCATGTGTCAAGTTCCAGCGGCCAGACGCCGCATGATGCCGGCAATCCAAGCCGGCGCGAAGGCAGCGTCTGCCCATAATCGTTTGCGGTCGGCGNNAGATAACGCAGCGCGTGGATTACCAAACCACTGATGCTTCCTGCCGTCGCCATGAGGCGTGGGGAGGTTTGTTTCAGGGAAATATCGAGCTTTCCAAGCCGGACACGCTTGCTGCGCCCATCCGTCAAAAAGACCACTTTGGCCGGAACCTGATCTGACAACCCCAGCAGATTGGCGGCATACGCGCCGGTGGGCTGCAACCGTGTCCCGGTTTTGCCCGCCAGAGCCTTGGCCACGCTGTCAATGTCGGGCGCGGTCAATCCAACAATCGGGTGTTGGTGGGGGACATCGTACAAACCGCGCGCCACCCGGCGGATGGTTTTTGCCGTCGCCATTCGTGAAAGCGCCTTGTCCACGGCAGGCCGCGAGCCAAGATCAGGAAAGTCGGAAGCCGAGAAAACCCAGCCGTGCCCGCGTTTTTTAATCCGCGTGAGCATCCCTTGTTCTATTGGATTTGACACATTCATTTGAAATATATTGTCAGAAATATGTATATGATTATCTGACATAACGCCAGCCCTTTTTTGGTTCCACAAACGAAAAAAAAGAGAGCAACCCTTTCCGATCACCCAATCGCAATTGCGAGAAGTTGAAATACATCTCGGCGTTTTGGCCCCGAAAATCAAGCCCTGTTTAGTAATTGTTGGGAGTGACCTGCAAAGCTGCTAAAAAAATCACCGCAGCCATCTTTTATCTGCTGCCACCGGCTGCCAGTAGCGCAACCTACTCGAACAGCCTCACGGCTCCATCGGTCTGGCCGCGTTGCGCGAATGGCGACGAGGCCATTGAGCGCCCACGAGTCCGGCCACATGCCGGCAGGACGGGTCGTGCTTGCGTGCATTGCTGCCATGCGATGGCGGGGTAGGGAAGAGATTTCCAACCCGCTGGACGCTCTTTCTGCGCCAAGGGATACTCCCAAGTCGATTTCGCGAAAAGTGGAATGCTGGCCTGAACAAAAGCCGTCACGGCGAGTTTGCTGGCAAACCNNCGGTCCAAGAGCACCACTTACAACTGGTTCGACATCTTTCACCACCCGCATGTGCTCGGCTTTTTATGCCTGTTGGAGCGATTGCCGCCGACAGAACGCCATTCTTTCATCGAGGCCCACTGTCGGGCTTACCCGACTTTGGATGACCCGCGCCTGGCCCATGCCCCTGGAAAAACAGGCAAATTGCTGGAGTTGCTGAATCAGAAGGCTGGCCTGACCCTCATCACCGGTGGCACGGATTTCTCACGCACCTTCGTGTTTACCGCCCTGGCCCATGC
>PLIU01000160.1:2381-2591 GCA_003140095.1 Verrucomicrobiales bacterium
GTCGTCATCGCCGAAGAGGGGGCGTCGGACGTGGGTGACCTGAAGACCAGGGTCTCCACCCCTATTCATGTACTAACGCTTTCAACCGCCAAATCCGCTCCCGAGCGGATCCTGGTGAATTGCCGGCGCGTGCAGCGCGCCAAACGCCCGGGAAAATGAGGTTTTGGAAAAAAAGGCCGTTCAATGAATTGGACATTTCTGGCCTTGGCG
>PLIU01000389.1 GCA_003140095.1 Verrucomicrobiales bacterium
CCAGATGAAATGACCCTGCCTTTCCCCCATTGGCAGCGTCATTTTAATTGCTACAATGCTTAACATGTATTATTGTTGTGCAGGAGACAAAAAAACGTTGAGCGTAACCCTTAATCTGGTTGCTTATGTACGAATATTGCAAGAATTGCGTGCGGACACCCATGTCCTCACGCCGTGAGTTTCTGTCACGTCTCGGCATGGGGTTCGGCGCTTTGGGCCTGGCCGCCCTCCTGCGGGAAGATTCCCTCTTCGCCGACGACACGGTGATCGGTCTTTCGCCCCTCGCTCCCAAGCTTCCGCCCCTGCCGGCCAAGGCCAAACGGGTCATTCACATTTTTGCCGCCGGCGCGCCTTCGCAGGTCGATACCTGGGACCCCAAGCCGGCTTTGGTCCGACACGACGGGCAACCCATCGGCGAACGCGGCGTGGCCATGCCTTCGCCGTTCAAGTTCCAACGTTATGGCCGCTCCGGCATCGAAGTCAGCGAGGTCTTTCCCAAAATCGCCGAGCACGTGGATGAAATGGCGGTGATCCGGTCGATGTACACCGATATTCCCGCCCACGAGCTTGCCACTGTGATGATGAATACCGGTTCGCGCCAGACGCCCAAGCCGTCGGTTGGTTCCTGGGCCATTTACGGATTGGGCACGGAGAATCAAAACATGCCGGGCTACGTTTCGCTGCATAACGGCGGCGGCCTGCCGGCGGGGGGCACACAGAATTGGAGCGCGGCTTTCTTGCCGGGTATTTATCAGGCCACCAGCATCAATACCTCCGCCGGGGCGGTAGATAAGATGATCGAAAATATCCGCAGCCCGTATGTCTCTGAGCCTGAACAGCGCCGGCAGTTGGATTTGATTCATCAACTTAACGAACTTCACGCCCAGGACCTCCAGAAAGACGCCCAGTTGGAGGCGCGCATCGAAGCTTACGAAATCGCTTTTAAAATGCAGACGGCTGCTTCCGAGGCCTTCAACATCGGGCACGAACCGCAAAACATTCGGGACCTGTATGGCTCGACGTCCCAGGGGCGCCAGATGCTCATCGCCCGGCGCCTGCTGGAAAGCGGCGTCCGTTTTGTCCAGGTTTGGGCCGGCGGCTGGGACCATCATCAGGACCTCCAGCAGCGCCTGCCGGAGCGGGCGAGGGAGATCGACCAGCCCTTGGCCGCGCTGATGACCGATTTGAAGCAAAGGGGCCTGCTGGACAGCACCCTGGTGATTTGGGGCGGCGAATTTGGCCGCACTCCCACCAAAGACCGCAATGGCAACGCCAAACCCGGCCGCGACCACAACGCCAAGGGATTCAGCTTGTGGATGGCGGGCGGCGGCGTCAAAGGGGGCACCGTCTATGGCGCAACGGACGAGCTTGGCGCCGCGGCGGTGGAGAACCCCGTTCATGTCCACGATTTGCACGCCACTATTTTGAGGCTCCTCGGTTTTGACCATAACAACCTGAGTTACCGCTACAATGGCCGCGATTTCCATTTGACGGACATCGCGGGCAGCAACGTCACCAGTGTCAATGTGGTCAAGGGTGTGCTGGCTTGACCTGGCATGAAAAGGCTGACTTCCTGTTTGGGTTTGGCCGCGGGCGGTTTCTTGCTGTGGGCTCCCCTCGCCCGCGGGCAGGCGCCTTCCCAGGCCGGCTTGGAATTTTTCGAGAATAAAATTCGGCCCATCCTGGCCAACAATTGTTACAAGTGCCACAGTTCCCAGGCGGCCAAGCTCAAGGGCGGCCTCTCCCTGGAGTACCATGAGAGTATTCTCAAGGGCGGGGACAGCGGCCCGGCCCTTGTGCCTGGCAATCCGGACAAGAGTCTGCTCATCAAAGCGGTGCGTTACGTCGATGCCGACCTGCAGATGCCGCCCAAGGGCAACAAGCTGACCGATGCGCAAGTCGCCGACCTGGTGGCGTGGGTGAGAATGGGCGCGCCCGATCCGCGCGCAGCCGGCAAAGCCGTGGCTGGCGCCAATTGGAGCAAGGAACGCCGCGAGCACTGGGCCTTTCAGCCGATCAAGCACGTGGCCGAGCCGGAGGTTCGCGACACCAATTGGGTGGCCGATCCCGTTGACGCTTTTGTCCTGGCCAAGTTGGAGGCAAAGGGCCTCAAACCCAACGCGCCCGCGGACCGGCGCACGCTCATTCGCCGCGCCACGTATGATTTAACCGGCCTTCCGCCCACGCCGGAGGAAGTCCAGGCCTTTGTCGAAGACCATGCGCCCGATGCTTATGCCAAACTGGTGGACCGCCTGCTGGCTTCCCCGCAATACGGCGAACGCTGGGGCCGCATCTGGCTCGATACCGCCCGTTACGCCGACACCAAAGGCGATATCCGGCAGAACCAGGATGTGCCCATTTACCCGTACGCGTGGACCTATCGCGATTATGTCGTGCGTGCTTTCAACGAGGACAAACCGTACAACCGTTTTGTGCTCGAACAACTGGCGGCGGATCGAGTGTCGCAGAGACGGGACGACTCCAGTCTGGCCGCCTTGGGCTTTCTGACCTTGGGGCCGCGCTTCATGGACAATAAAAACGACATCATCAATGACCGCATCGACGTCGTTTGCAAGGGCTTGCTCGGCCTGACGGTTACGTGCGCGCGCTGCCATGACCACAAATTCGATCCCATCCCGCAACAGGATTATTATTCGTTGCGCGGTGTATTTGACAGTTGCGTCGAGCCGGCCGAGGCGCCGTTGCTGGGGCCGCTCAAGATGACCGAGCCATACCGCCAGTTCAACAAGAAGATGACCGATCTGGCCATGAGCGTGGCCAACGATGAGGCGGAACTGAAGGTGCAGCGCAAGGAGAACAAGAAAAAAGACCCCAAGATGAAGGACCTGCAACAGGAGGAGAACAAAGCCCGCCGCGAGATAGCGCACCTGGAATTGACGGACCCAGGTTCCCCTCCGTGTGCCACCGCCATCTATGATAGCACCAAGCCGCACGACTCCCCGGTCTTCCTGCGCGGCGAAGCCGATAACAGGGGCGACATCGCCCCGCGGCGTTTTTTGGAAATTCTGTCCGGACGCAACCGAGCGCCGTTCCAGAGCGGCAGCGGCCGTCTGGAACTGGCCTCCGCGATCATCAATCCGAAGAATCCGCTGACGGCGCGCGTGCTGGTCAATCGCGTCTGGCTGCACCATTTCGGCCAGGGCATCGTCAGCACGCCGGATGATTTGGGTAATCAATCCGATCCGCCCACCCATCCCGAATTGCTGGATTATCTGGCGCTGCATTTCATGCAAGACGGCTGGTCCATCAAAAAACTGCACCGCCAGATCATGCTCTCCGACACTTATCAGCAGAGCAGCGCCACCAATCCGCGTTACGCCCAGATCGATCCGCAGAACCACCTGCTGTGGCGCGCTAACATCCGGCGGCTGGATTTCGAGGAAATTCGAGATTCGGTGCTGGCCCTGAGCGGACAATTAGACTCGACCATGGGCGGCCCGCCGGTCCAACTGGACATGGGAGAGGGCGGATTTGACCACCGCCGCACTATTTACGGCATGGTGGACCGGCGCAACCTGCCCGAAGTTTATGGCCAGTTTGATTTTGCCAATCCCGACATCACCACCGGCAAACGCTACGAGACGACCGTGCCGCAGCAGGCCCTGTTCATGATGAACAATCCGCTGGTGGTGCAATTGGCGCGCCGCCTTGTCAATCAACAGGAATTCAAGGACCTGTCGGGCCGGGAAGCCAGGATCCAGTTTCTCTACGAACGCATTTACCAGCGCGAACCAACCGGCGTGGAAATCAAGCTGGGCGTCCAATACATCGAAGATTCGCCCGCGCCGGACGAGATCACTGACGCCAGCCGCGAGCAAGCGCAGCAGCAGCGGGACGAGCGCAAAAACCCAGGAGCGAAGAAGGGCGGACGCTCGATGACCATGGCCAATCTGGGACCGCGGCAACTCCGTCCTATTGGCGCGTGGGTCAAATACGCGCACGTCCTGTTGCAGGCCAACGAAGCGATCTTCATCAATTAGCTTTAGCCTTCGGCCATCAGGCTTTAGCCTTGGCTTTGCATGCCGGAGCGCGCAGAAAATGAGGAGACGTCGATCGACCCGTTGGTTGGCCGATTTTTGCAAAACCTCGCCGCCAGGGGCGGTTCCGCTTACACCGAACGGAATTACCGCCAGGCGCTAGTCGAGTTCACCGCTTGGGCCAGGCAGCAGCGGGGCGGGGCGCCCGATTGGACGGCGTTGCGCCGCGATGATTTCCGCTACTTTTTGCGCTTCCTGGGCCGGGGCAAGTTGAGCCGCGCGGCCATTCAGCTTCGATTTTCCGCGTTGCGCTCTTTTTACAAGTATCTCATTCAAGAAGGCGTGGTCAGCGCCTCGCCCGTCAAGAATCTTTCCCTGCCCAAACTGGAAAAACGCAATCCCATCTTTCTGACAGTCAAACAATTTGCGACGCTCGCCGCCGCTCCCGCCAAGGAAATGGAAGCCGCCTCCAACACCGCAGATTTTGACGCCGCCCTTTATTTTCGCGATGCGGCCATTTTGGAGGTGATCTATTCCTGCGGCCTGCGCGTGAGCGAACTTTGCCAGCTTCGGGCCGGCGACCTGGATTGGCCGCAGGAAATGGCGCGCGTGCGCGGCAAAGGCAAGAAGGAGCGGCTGGTTCCCATCGGAAGGCCCGCCCTGGACGCCGTCACGGACTACTGGCGTCGCGCCGGTTATGCGCCCACGCAAGAGATGCCGGTCTTTTGGGCCAACGCGAAAAGCATCCGCCCGCTCTCCCCGCGCACGGTGCAATTGCGATTGAAGAAGTACCTGCGCTCGGCCGGCCTGGATCCGAACTTGACGCCGCACAAGTTGCGGCACAGCTTCGCCACGCACATCCTGGATGCCGGGGCGGATTTGCGCAGTGTGCAGGAGTTGCTGGGCCACGCGCACCTGGCCACGACCCAAGTCTATACCCACATCACGACCGAGCGCTTGAAGCGCACCTACCAGAAGTCCCATCCGCGCGCCTGACTTGCGTTGCTCATCTTAAAGGAAACTTTAACAACATGCGCTCATTTGGCCGTAACCTTTTCATGTCGAACGCCTTGCCCGTCGTGGTGCGGGAATTGCGCGCGGAGTCGCGGCGGCCCATAAACTATGGTCTGCGCATGCTGACGGCTGCGGTGATTGTCAGTGTCTTCGCCGGTTTCCTGGCAACCACGCAACTGGACACTTCACAGTTGGGCGCGGCGCTTTTTGAGGTTTTGCAGCAGGCGTTGTGGCTCGCCATCTGGATCATCGTCCCGATGATGACGGCTGACTGCATTAGCCGAGAGAAGCGGGAGGGGACGCTGGGCTTGCTTTTCCTGACCCCTCTGAGAGTGCTGGATGTGATTATGGCCAAAGCCGTCACGCATGTCTTGCGCGCGGCGACTTTGCTCTTGGCCTCAGTGCCAATGCTCGTGTTGCCATTCGTCCTGGGAGGCGTCGTCTGGCAGCAGGACGTGATGGCCATCGCCAGGATAGCAAACGCGCTGCTGCTCGGGATGGCAGCCGGCCTTTTCGCATCGGCTAAAGGGGGCAGCGCGATTCAAGTCATGGTGATGGCGGAGTGTTACGCCCTGTTCCTGGCGGCCGCTTCCGGCGTCATCCAATACCTCTCCGCCTCAGTGGCGAGTGGCGGCCTTTTGGGATGGCTGTGGCGAATAGAGACCACCATTGGTTTTACCTTGGTGGTGTTCCCGCTGGTCATTGCAGCGAGTGTGCGGGTGCTGCGCGATACTTGGGACCAGGATTCCGCGGCGCCTGAGCAACCAAAATGGGTGGCCATATTTTCCGACTCGGAATTTTGGCAGACGGTCTTTCGTTGGGAACGGAGCCGAACGCTCGATCGTAATCCGATGGCCTGGCTGCAGGAATATTCATGGACAGCGCGCTTGACCAAATGGGGTTGGTTCCTGGCGTTGCTCGTGGCCGAAGACCTCATATTGTTCGATTTTCCCGGCTGGCAGCCGCAATTGACGACGGTGCTATCACTAGGCGTAGCCTTCAGCGCGACGGGGAGTTTTCGCCGGGAGCGTCAGAGCGGACTGCTGGAAATCCTGCTGGTCACTCCCTTGTCGGTCCGGCAATTGATGGTGGGACGGCTATGGGGAATTTTCAGCCATTTCGTCCCCGCCCTGGCGCTGTTGATGGTGTGTTGGAATGGAGACCGGCTTTTGAACCCAAGGGAATTTTACGCTAATCCATTCGTCTTTGTCTATCCGAACCCGCTGGCTTTCCTTGCATTGATGGTGGTGGGCCTTTATTTATCGCTCTGGCGGCTGAATTTTCTGGTGGTCTGGCTCCTGGCGTGGGCGCTGGCTTTTTTCATACCGGCCTTTTCCGCCGTTGGGCTTGGCCGATTCGAAGGCATGCAACCCATGAAAATCTTCGCGCTCACCTCAGCCTTCCAAGTTGCGCTAGCCGCCGCCTGTTGGTTCTTGCTGCGCCGGGACATGGAGCAGCGCAGATTTCTAACGGCAGAAGCTATTTAAGATTGGAACTAACTAACAACAGCAAACCCACTACGGCCCGGCTTCCGCCATGCGGGTTTGGTAGGTCTTGACGAAACCTTTGGCCGGAATGCTGATGGTGTAGCTCTTGCCGGATGGATCCACCGAACACTTGATGTAGTTGCCCTCGCATTTCTCCTCCTGGTTCGCGATGTACTGGTCGTCCGTGTTGTACTCCGATCCTCCGCGCAGGTCGCGATGGAGTTGATACATCGTCTGGATGGAGGAGACGCTGCGCAACGTCGCCAGGGTCGCCTTGGCGCCGCCTTTGCGCGCGCCATTGTTCATGACGCTGACCGTGGGCGCGAGGCTGCGAATGAGCAGCGGATTGTTGCTGATGTCCAAACCGTGATGGTCCACTTGATAGACATCCACGCGACCGATGGAATTGGTCGGGCAAACCAGGTCCCCTTCCATGTTCCAGGTCAAATCGCCCCCGTCGTAAAATTTGAACGACCCAAATTGCAGCAACGACACCGCGCTGTTGGCGTTGTCGCTCGTGTCCCGCTCCTGCCGCGTCGCGTCGGCGCAAAGGGAATTCGGGCCGCCCATGCCCGGCGGATGAATAAAATGCTGGCGCGCGCCCATGAACCGAAGGCTGATGGAAATCGCGGCGTCAGCCTGTTGCAACGGCAGCGTCTCTCCGGGCTGGATTGACATGCGCCGCTCTGCTTTGAATTCACGATACGGTTTGATCGAAGTGAGAAAACGCTCGTCGTTATCGCCGTCCGGGTCCAGCTCGGGGATGCCATTGTCCAGGACCGTGCCAATGGGCATCAACGCGGCCAGCGGCGCCGCGCCGCCGAAATGGTCCACATGAAAATGCGTCAGGATCAGGTAATCGATCCGTCTCACGCCGGCGTTGGTGGCGGCGTCGCGGATGCGGGCCGCGCTCGGCGCCCATGGCCAGCCGGTGTCAATGAGAATGGATTGCCGGGCCGGGGTGATGATCAAAGTGCCGCCGCCTCCTTCGACATCGATCCAGTAAATATCCAGTGTCGGCTCGCCCGCGCGCGCCCGCGGCGCGGAAAGGGAAAGGCACGTCAGCGCCAGGAGCCAGACAACATACACGCGCGTCTTCATTCAAAATAGAGCATGCCAAAACAGCGCGGGGTATGGAAATTGAAAACATCGACGGGCGCCCAGGAACCCCAGTGCGGATGCGAGCCGTCGTCGCCGCACTTGTAAAAATTGCCGCGCCAGCGTTGGCCGCGAACTTCCTCCAGCGGCCCGGCGTAATGTTCGAGCACGTCGAAGGGCGCGAAGAAATTCAATTGCCAGGTCACCGCCTCCGCGATCTCCGGATCAACGACCTTGGGCAGGGAGGATCGCACTTCAATCCGTTGGCCGATCTCGGACGGCAGGCGCGTGAATTTCTTGAATCCGCCCGGCACGCGCTCCGGGTCCTGGATGTAGCAGCAAAGGTGCGCTCCGCCGGCGTTCATCTCCAGGTTGAAATAACCGGCGTCAGGCCCGGGTTGCAGAAAGATTTCAACGCAGCTATCCTTCCAAACTTCGTCCATGTAGCTGGTCCTGATGGAGCGAACGAATTGGTCGTTGACCTGGTAGATGCCGCGCAGCCCTCGCCCGTTGTGCAGCAGGCGCAGGCTCGTGCGCGGCCGGTGCGAGCTGCCTTCTGGCCGGAAACTTCTCAGTTCGGCTGTCTCCGCCACTTTCCAAGCCGGATCATCCCAGCCGGAGTCAAGGTGGGGCAGGGGATCAGCCCATTGCACGGAGTAGATGGGGGCGCAATTGTTCACTGACGTTTGACCTTGTGCGTCCCCGCAGCCCGCTCGAGGCCATGCCAAAGCTCAGCTACCGTGGCGGCGGATATTTCAAATGTATCATTCGGACGGGAAGCCAGCCAACTCTGAAAATCAAACGCGCCCTCTTCGCCTCGAATGATGACATCGGCATCCACGATTATCGCCATTTGTCCAATGGGGTTTTAAGGGCTTTACGGGCGTTCTCCAGGTCCCGATGCCAGGCTCTGGCTTCGTCCTCCGACAATTTGGGTTTAGCCAGGGCTTCGGTCAGGTCGCGGCCTGTGCGAACTTTTTCATTGTCCGGCACCAGCCAGGCGAGAGGCGAACCGTTCTTAAGCAGCACGAAAGTGACGTTTTGATAATGGACGCGGTTGACACAATCGGCGAAAGTGCGCGCGGTCTCGGTAACGCAGATAGTTCTCTTCCGCATAAAATCAGATTATCAGATTTTGAAGCTGTGTCAAACCCGGCCTGGCATCGTTTCCTTTGCTGATCCTTTAGAGGATGGCACGGCTTTCCAGGCCGGATCATCGCAGCCGGACGCTCAGGGTGGGGCAGGGGATCGGCCCATTACATGGAGTAACTTGGGGCAGGATCATTCATCTTGCACGCCGAACACGTCTGATTTTACCCGCTGTTCAAACAGATAAAACTGTCCAAACCAAACCTTTTGCAAAAAATGAACACCGTAGTCTCCGACAATCTTACAGTTATCTCAAGGGCTGCGAATCAAAATTGCGTCGGTTTTATTTACACTTCACCGATTTCATATGCAATAGCTTGGTGCGTATATACTTACACATATTTCTATGGCCGCAAATTAGAATTGCGTCGGTTTCATTTACACTTTCCGATTTTCCAGATGTGATCGAGAAAATGAGAAATGCTGGTTGCAACTCATTTAAACACAACGCGTAATATAAACGAAGGGAACACCCTGACTTCCACTGGCACGGCTCCTGCTCTCGATTGCGATGATTGCGATGATATGCAATTTGGATTTAAACAAAAACTAAGAGATACGAAAACGGAACGGATTATGAACATGAAAAAATCAATCAAAATTCTTGCACAAATGACAGCGGTCGGAGCGCTCGCCTCGTTGGCTCAGAATGCGCAAAGCCAAGTTATCTACCAAAACGATACGGTCAACCTGAATCAGAACTACAACTACAGCCCCGGGCAAGCAGGCAATGAGGTGGTTTTAGCTGGTTCAGCCGCTTCGGATCTCATCACGGCCTTTAGCCTCCAATTCGACGTTGTTGGTCCTGCTGGCGGCAGCCCAAACGGCAATGCGGTGCTGAATTTCTACGAGAACAACGGTCCCTTGGTTTCCGGCGCTGCCTCCCCAGGCACGCTGCTGTATAGCACTGCACCGTTTTCGCTCTCAACGCTCACATCTTTCACAACGGGAGCCATACTTAATTACACTGCGGCAGACTTTGGCGGAACTGGAGTGGTTGTGCCGAAGGATTTTACCTGGACCGTCTCCTTCACTGGCTTGACGGGCGGTGACACTGCCGGTTTGTCGGAGTTCGGTCCTCATGCGACCGTCGGAGCCAACTTCGGCGACGCATGGGAAAACACCAGCGGTTCCTGGAATCTGCTTGTGGCCTCGAAGGGCTTTGAACCCCTGACATTCGGTGCTGTAATCGACGGAACACCAATTAGTACGGTACCCGATTCCTCCTCCTTGCCACTGTCCGCACTGGCCGTGCTGGCGGGATTTGGCTGGATGAAGCGCAGCCAGCGCGAGGCGTAATAAATACTGTCTCAACTTTCAATTCTCGTTCAAGGCCCGGTTAAATCCGGGCCTTGTTTTTTACAACACCGTTAGCAGGTCATTATGCTCGCGCCTAGCTGCTCTCGCCACCGCCCTCGTGGCGCGAATCAGCCCCACTCCAAGCAATGCGAGCAGGGATGGCCTTTCAACGGATAAACAGGGCGCGAAAAGCTTCGTCAAGAGCGACATCTTTGCCGAAACCACAACCGAGAACATTGCAAGCCCATTAGAGGAACCACATATTCCGATTCCGGCATTGAACAGCGTGGAGAATGCTGCCTCCCGGCTTTCTGGCGCAGCCGCAAGGGCGCCAAAACGCTTCCACCCGAACAATTTTTGGCGCATTGCTTTTTTAACGGAACAGCAGGCGGTAGAAGGACATCAATCCGCTGGGAATTATCGTGACGCTCACGTCAGCTCCATTTGTGGAGACCGCGTTGGTCGCGGCAGACCAGACCACCGGCGGGTTTAAATTGGTAGCGCTCTCCAGGACAAATCCCGTCGCATTCGTTAGCCATGACAACGCAATTGTCGGCACGGTGTTTGTCGTCACGATGCCTGTAACGGGATTGGTGACCAGAATCTGTTGCTTGGTCAACTGGCTGATGCTTAAACTTGCAGGGGACAGCACTGGAACGTCAGCGCAAAACTCCCAAGTTGTGTTGGCACTGTCCGTCGCCGTGGCGGAAAGATAGTTCCTCTGAGGATTCCCCGAAGGGAGAGTCAGAACAAAACTGGCCTGGCCGTTATCACCGGTGGTGATGTTAGTCGAACCAATGTATATCAAGCCCTCTCCATACCCGGAAGGGTTGGGCGCTATGTTTTCGTAGAACTGGATCAGGAATCGCCCATTGGCATAGCTCTTCATTGAGCCCTGAATGCTCGTTGTGAAACCGTCGTTGACCACTTCCTTCAAAGTTACCAGATTGGAGCTGTTCACTCCGGGGTTCACGCCGATCACGATCCCCCAGCCTGCATTGGAAAAAATGCTATTGCGGCTGACAAAGTTGCCCAGACATCCGGTGCGTATCCGCACTCCGTCATACTCAGACGTTTTTACATATGCGCTGCGATTATCCGCGGCCGGAGTCGATCCTCCCACCAGATTGTCGCTGGCCGTATCGAGAAAATCGATGTTGTGCAACTGATTGCCCAACGGGCTGACACCATCGGCCTTGGTTCCGATGAAGTTTCCTTGAATCGTGTTGCCGTTGGCCCCCTGGTTACCTACCGAAAGACCTTCCTGGTAATTGCCCGAAATGATATTCCCAGCGCCGGGGACAGCGCCGCCGATGAGGTTTGTGCCTGAACCGTAAAAATAAATTCCGCCGGAGTTTGGCACCGCATTATACCCGGTCAGGTCTGTTCCGATGTAATTTCCTTGAACCACGGTGCCGCTGGTGTTTCCGCCCAGGCTGATGCCGCTATTGGCGTTGCCTGAGATCACATTGCCCGCTCCGCTGGCCGTTCCGCCGATCGTGTTGTCCTGAGCGTTTGATATTGCCAACCCGGAAAACCCGTTCGCCAAGGCCGTCTCCCCAGTGGCATCTGTCCCAATAAAATTACCCTCCACCACGTTATTGCTCGTCGCCATGCCGAAAATGAAGATGCCGTTTTGCTTATTGCCTGAAATCACGTTTCCCTCGCCGGACACCAGGCCGCCGATGGTGTTGCCGAAAACCTGGATATAGATGCCAGCCTGGCTGTTGGCCATCGCTTTCTCCCCGGTGGCATCGGTGCCGATGTAATTGCCCGCCAGGATGTTGTTGCTGGCGCCGGCAGTCGTCAGATACACGCCACTTCCGGTGTTACCGGAAATGACGTTGCGGCCTTCGATTGCTCCAACCACATTCCCGGCGACCCCGCTAATGGCCACCCCGCCGTAGGTGTTCGCAAGGGCGTTTGTTCCTGTGGCGTCGGGGCCAATGTAGTTGCCGAACACCATGTTGTTGGATGCCCCGGTTGAGGTGATCAAGACCCCGTCTTGCTCGTTGCCGGAAATAACGTTGCCCGCTCCAGTGTTGGTCCCGCCAATCGTGTTGCCGGCGACGCCGAAGAGCGTGACACCGTTGGTGTGGTTGGGAATGGCCACTTTGCCCGTCTCGTCTGTGCCAATGTAATTGCCCGCAATAACATTGCTGCTCGCTCCAGACGTCAGAATGAAGACGCCGCTTCCCCGGTTACCCGAAAGAACGTTCCGTGCCCCGGCCGTCGTTCCGCCGATCGTATTGCCGGAAACCCCGTTGATGGTCACCGCATCCTGGCCGTTGCTGAGGGCTCCTGTTCCGTTGGCATTGACCCCGATATAATTGCCTTGCACCAGATTGCTCGTCGTCGGCGCCGTGAGAAAATAAATCCCGCTCTGCCCGTTGCCGGATATGACATTGCCCGCGCCCGAACTGGTTCCGCCAATGAGGTTCGAGGATGAAGTGGCAACTTCCACCCCGTTGTGAATGTTGCCCAAGGCGGCCAGGCCCGTCACCGACGTCCCAATGTAGTTGCCGGAAATCACGTTGCCCGTGGCCGTCGCAGAGAACAGGTAGATCCCGTTTTGGTTTCCGCCGGAAATCACATTTCGCGCGGACGCGTTCGTTCCACCAATGAGGTTGCCCGGCGATCCATTGACCATCACGCCGCCTTCGCCGTTGGGCCGGGCCACGGTGCCGGAAGGATCAGTGCCTAAAAAATTGCCTTCGATGATATTGGTGCCCAAGCTCTCCATGCGAATCGCATCCCGTGGACAGCGGTTGATCGCCAGCCCGCGCACCGTGCTGCCGCCCGCTGAGATGAGCAGGCCATCCGTGCCCGAGGTGAGACTCGAGCCGTTAATCTCGATGAGCGGTGTTCCAGTGTAGCCCGGTTGCGTCGTGCCATCGATCACCACCGGATCCGTAATCTCTGGCAAGGCCGAGGCAGGCGTGATCGTAAACGGCCCGGTCCCGGACAAATTGAACGCAATCGTGTCCAAGCCGGTGTTCCCGTTTGCGTTCAGTATAGCCTGCCGCAGGGAGCCGGCGCCGCTGTCGGCGACAGTCGTGACCGTATAAGTCGCCGCCGCCGCCAGATCACCCATCATCAGGAACCAGCAGCAGAAAAATGCAAAAATGTTCTGGCATACTTCGGGACGCCGAACCGCTCTGTAGGCATTCATTTTGGTCTCACCTTAGCACTTTACATGCCAAATCACACATTTTCTAAAGTTTTCCCCGCGATTCGGCCCAGACAACATAAATTACTTAACCAGAAAGCACCCTTTAGTCCACAAAAATAATTGATTTTTTTCTTTGACTTCGCTGGCTGATGGAGTAAAATGCTCGCGTTAGTAAAACTATTTGTGACAAACTTGAATATTAAGAACTATGAAAACCACTAAAATTATTAGTTTGACAGGCTGCGCGGCGCTGATCGCCGGACTTGCCATCGCTCCCGCCGCTCTGGCCTCGAAT
>PLIU01000456.1 GCA_003140095.1 Verrucomicrobiales bacterium
TCATCGACCAGGATGCCGACAGCCAGGGCCAGTCCGCCCAAAGTCATGATATTGATCGTCTCGTGCAACAGACTCAGGATGATAACCGAGCTTAAGACAGAGAGCGGGATGGAGATGGCAATGATGACCATGCTGCGCCAGCTTCCGATGAATAGAAGAATCAGCAGCCCTGTCAGCGCCCCGGCGATGATTATTTCGCGGATCACTCCATCCACGGCACCGCGCACGAAAATGGATTGATCTCCCAGTCGGGCCATTTCCAGTTCGGGCGGAACAATGGCGGCGACGCGCGGCAAAAGCTTGATAATATCTCTGACCACGTTCAGCGTGGATGCGTTGCCCGCCTTAAGAATGCTAATGAGAACACCGCGATGGCCATTCTGGCGGACCATGTTGCTCTGCAAGGCGGACCCATCGCTCACGGTGGCGACATCCCGGAGATAAACTGTCCTGGCGCCGATTTGTTTGATCGGAATATCGCCCAGTTCGGAAATGGAACGCGGCGCGGTATTCACGCGCACGTCCAGTTCGCTCTCGCCCATTTTGGCCGTGCCGGAGGGGAGGATCAGATTTTGCGCGTTGACCGAGTTGAGCACATCGGCGGGAGTGATGCCTCTCGCTTGCATGGCGTTCTGGTCCAGATTGATCATGACCTGGCGCGCCTTGCCGCCATAGGGCAACGGCACCACGGCGCCAGGCACGGTGATCAGTTGCGGACGGACGAAGTTCAGCGCCACATCATTCAACTGCTGCTCGGACAAACCTTTCCCCGAAAGACCAAATTGCAGAATAGGAACGGTCGAGGCGCTGAAATTGATGATTTCCGGAGGCTCGNNTCTATATTGTCCACCAGCGTCGTCAGCACCTTTTCGTAGGGTGTCGTAAGATGAGCTTCGAGGTCCTCGGGGTTGAGCCCGGTGTAGGTCCAGGCGACGGAGACAATGGGAATGTTGATCTGTGGAAAAATATCCGCCGGCGTCCGGAGTATTGCTTCAACGCTCGACAGGACGATCAACAGGCCCAGCACGATGAATGTGTAGGGGCGATTGAGTGCTAATTTGACCAACCACATGGGTTTTACTTTCGTTTAATGAAGCGCAGGGTGGCACCAGCCATGAGCAGGAAACACACAACTGCCAAGGCAAACGACCAGAGCATACCCTGCGTTTGACTCCGCTCCACCAGCGTGCCCATCAACGCCACCCCCATCGTTCCTCCGACTTGCCGGGCGGAGTTGAGAATGCCCGAGGCCACGCCCGACATTTGGGTCGCCGAAGAAGTAAGCACGCCCGCCGTCATCGCTGGCATGATGCAACCCATGCCAATCCCCAACAATCCAAGCCCAAGAAGAATCGCCCCATAGCCGGAACTCCAAAGGGCCAAACCAATCGCACCCGCACCCAATGATGCCACCAGCAGGCCGATGGCCAGACGCAGCCTAATGTGCGCCCGGCCGCTGTATCTCACAATTAATCGACCCGTAATTGTCGGCAGCACGGTGAATGGCAGAATCAGCAGGCCGGCGGACAGCGCGGAGAGATGACGGATGTTCTGCAAATAGATGGACTCGATGAAAAGGATTCCATACATGCCGAAATTCAGCACGCCGCCTATGATGACGCAGACCGAGAAGGTTGGATCATAGAAAAGGCTTCTCGGCAAAACGGGCGACGAACTGAACCGTTCGATCATCACAAAAACGATGGTCAGCCAAATCGACAAACCGAAAGCCCACAGAATTCGTGGGGCCGTCCAACCGGCATTTCCCGCTTCAATCAATCCATACGTGAGAAAAAACAAAAGCAGGCAGATCGAGACCTGTCCGGTCCAATCGATGTGGCGAGGATTGACCCCCTTGTTTTCCTCCACAAAACGGCGGACCATCCATAATGCGGCCACACCAACGGGCACATTGATCCAGAAAATACTGCGCCAGCCAAAATAATTGGTCAAAACGCCGCCAAGCGCCGGACCGGCAGCAAAGCCGAGGCTGACGATGGACGCCCAGAAGGTCACCGCTCGCGCCCGTTGGTCGGGATGAGGAAAGGCATGGCTCAGGAGAGAAAGAGAAGCCGGCAGCATGATGGCCGCTCCCAACCCTTGCACCATTCTCGCTCCGATTAAAAAGCCGACGCCGGGCGATAGCGCGCACAGAAGCGACATGCCCGTGAAAAGCGCCAGGCCAATTTGATAGAGGCGTCTTGCGCCAAACCGATCTCCCACGGCCCCACAGGTCAAAAGGAGGCTGGCGAACACGATGGAGTAACTGCTCACCACCCATTGCAATCCACTCATCTTTCCACGGAACTCTTGCTGGATCGCGCCGATGGCGACGTTGAGCGCCGTCGTATCCAAAAGCACCAAGAAGAAGCCGAAGCAGATCGCATACAGGCCAAATTTCGCCCTGGCGCCGGAGAATAGGTCTTCATACCGAGCACCTGTTCTCCCGGGTTGCTCTTGTTCTTTCGTACAAATTGCCTGCACGATTGACAATTTATGGTGGGTTTGTATCTTTGCTAATGATTCTTTGTGATGGACACATCTGATTAAATGATGGCAACATGAACAACCATGACTTGAATATATTCGCGACCGCAGCGCGTCTTGGCGGCATCACCAAGGCGGCGAAATCGCTGTCCACAGTCCAGTCAAACGTGACCACGCACATCCGCTTGTTGGAAGACGAGCTGGGGGTGCAACTGTTTCATCGCAATCATTCCGGTATCAACCTGACCCGAAAGGGGCACGAACTGCTGCCCTACGCCCAGCAGATGGTTGCGCTGGTGCATAAAGCCAAGGAAACTGTCTCCAACAGCAAAGAGGTCCGAGGGACCTTGAGGATTGGTTCATCGCAAACTACGGCCGCAGCGCGCCTGCCAGAACTCCTCAAGGATTACGTCGTTAGATTCAACAAGGTTGACATTGCGGTTGAAACGGGCTTCACGGACGAAATGACCGCGAGAGTGCTGGATTACAGCCTGGATGGGGCGTTCGTGACAGGGCAACCAAGTGTAACCATGACATCGGGAGATCACGCCTTTGCGCGCCCCTTTCCATTTCTGGCATCGTGAACACGCGCCGCGACTACTTGAGTTGCGTGATTGTGATCGACACGATGGAAGCAATATGCCAGCCGGTTGCATCGTGGACGAGCGTCTGGGCGACCAGAAATTTGTTGTCTTGTGATGGTTGGCCTGGAAGCCCTCGCGTGAAAACGACGGGGACAAGAACCTGCACCACATCGTCTGAAAACGAAGTTACATGAAATTGTGACATGTCGGGTTCGACATGCCATGTGCCTTCGTAGTATTCCTTAAAACGATCGGCGACGGCCTCGGGCCCTCTGATTTCGACGCCTCGCGCGAGCAATAGCATGCCGGGAGAATGCCAAAGCATCGCTTTTACATCGCTCACACTATGCGCATTCTGTGCGGCCACGAATTTCGTAAAGAGAGCCCGTGCTTCGCCTTCGTTCGTGGCGGTGGATGCATGTGCATCGAACGCGACTGTCATTATAACAAAGAGAAGGGCAGCCCTAATCGAGCGATAGCGAATTCGTGCTGACTGCTTCAGCAACGCGAAGCTCATCGAATTCATGGAACTGGTCACGCTAACCTCTCCTACGCTGGTTTGGATCATAGCAATTTATATTCAGACAGACTCTTAGGCTTGACGCAGACTTGAATCCGCGCGGAGAGGATTCAATGTTGAGCAGACGCATAATCTCTAACCTTAGTTGGGTCTCCTGCTTGGGAGACTCAGAGCGTCAGATAGACGATATGGACGAACTGGTCGCCGTTGATGATGCCGTTGCCCCAGACGGGGTCGAGATCGGCGAACGGCTTTTCAGCTACGGCCTCCAGGGCGGATTTTCCCGCAGACTTTAATTTCTGAACGCGATCGCGCGTAGTGACGAGCATGTCCCGGGTTTTCGTCAGGTCCGCCTTGTTGCCGAGCGGGCCGTGCCCGGCAACAATCTTTGTGTCATTGTCGGCGAGCGAGAGAATTTTGTCGGCGGCGGCAATCATGCCGGTGATGTTGCCGCCCGTACCGGGATCGATGTAGGGATACATGCCGTTGAAAAACGTGTCTGCCATCGAAATCACGTTGGCCTTTTGAAAATGAACGTAGATGTCCGAATCCGTATGCGCGGGAGCAAAGTGTTGTAGCACGAGAGTTTCGCCATTGACTTCCAGGTTGTAACCGGTGGGGAAGGTCAACTGCGGCAAGGCCCCCGCGGGCGAGGGGTCGAAATGCAAGCTGGCGAGCGCGCCGTCCGCTCCTCTATATAAGACCGGCAGGTCATGCGACTCTGACATGCGCTTCTTGGTGTTTTCGTGGGCAATAACCGTGGCTCCTGCAGCGTGAAGATGCGCGTTGTTATCGGTATGGTCAAAGTGCCAGTGGGTGTTGATGACTTGGCTCACCGGAGCGTTACCAAGGCCGTCGAGAGCCGCTCTGAGCTTGGGCCAGGCGGGCGCAACGAAAGTGTCCACAACGAATTTGCCGTCGGGGCCGTTGAGGACTGTCACGGCTCCGCCGGGGCCGTCGAACATAGTGACATTGTCAGCAAGCTTTTGCTTTTCCATGGGAACGGCGTTGAACTTGGCGCGCATACTCGCGAGCAGGTCGGCCGCCGAAGGCGCTTGTACCTCGCCGCCCGCTGCGGCGGGTCGGAGCAGCGGCGCGGGAAAGACTTGCGCCAGGAGAACCAACGTGAATGAATCTCGCAACATTTCGCGACGTGAGATTTGCTTCTGTAAGGAATTGAATTGCATATTTATTAGTCCTTTCTGTCGATTAGGGGTGGATCACTCGCATGCGGCTTCTGGTTCGCATTAGTGAAATTATTTGTTCCGGTGCCTTTCCAAGTTCTGCTATCGAGCGTGCGATGCAGCTTCTTCGATCAGATCTGCAACCTCCTTGGGATGTGAGACATAGACTGCGTGGCTGGCGCCTGCGACTTCGACTGTGTGGCTCTTTGCCCGTTTGGCGTACCAACGCTCCAGGTCTGGGCTGATGGTGCGATCGCTTCCCGCCACTAGCATCCAGCTCGGTTTGCTTCTCCAGGCCGCCGTGGCGTCGCTGAGAAATTGTCCGCAAAGTTGAGCACCTGCGAGCGCGCCATCAATGCGGCCTGGTCGTCGGGAAGATCAGCTGCGAACAATTCATGAAATTGCGCTGGGTCGATATATGTGAAACCGTCGGGCGTTTTCTTTATAGCGCCCGATTTGGCGAGGTCGCTCGGAAAGCGCTTTCCGTCGTCTGACTCTTTCTCGCCGGTATCTGGCATGTGGGCCGCGATATACACCAAGCCGACAACCGATGGATCCGTGCCCGCTTCCGTAATTACCGCTCCCCCGTAGCTGTGAGCGACAAGAATGCACGGTCCATTTTGCAGTGCGAGGATCCGCTTTACGCCGGTCACATCATCCTGAAAGGAAGTCTCTGGCTCTTGGACGATGCTGACGTTGTAGCCACCTTTGACGAGAATGTCGTAGACGCCTTTCCAACCGGAACCATCCGCCCATGCGCCGTGAACCACAACGATATTCCCAACGTGATGGTCTTCGTTGTTGGTTTGAGCTGAGAGCGAGCCGCAGGTCAACAGCAATAATACGATGCAGAGAGACCGAGACATTTCTCGTACTGCTTTCTTAGCTGCTTCCGACGACTCAGGCTGTGTGTTGAAGGATGGACCGCGAACTAATTCTATGACGCGCTTGGCAATATCTTTCATATCGAGTACCTTTCTTATTCATTTGTTTAATGGACTAATTGCATTCATTCTGCTGAACAGGGCAAACGACCACTGGAACCTCTGCGCATGGCTTCGATGCACGAGTGTGCCCATCAATGACACTCCGACGATGCCTCCGACCTGCCAACCGCGACCTGGCTAGGGAGAAACGCATGGCATGGAGAGCCCCAACCCTTCGGGTTGCTCTTGTTCTTTCGTAAAAAATGCCTGCACGGTTGACAATTTATGGTAAGCCTGTATCATTGCTAATGATTAATTATGATGGAAGCATCTGATGAAGTGATGGACACATGAACAACCACGATTTGAATATTTTCGCGACCGCAGCCCGTTTAGGCAGCATCACCAAGGCGGCGAAATCGCTGTCCACAGTCCAGTCAAACGTGACCACGCGCATCCGCTTGTTGGAAGACGAGCTGGGGGTGCAACTGTTTCATCGCAATCATTCCGGCATCAACCTGACCCGAAAGGGGCACGAACTGCTGCCCTACGCCCAGCAGATGGTTGCGCTAGTGCATAAAGCCAAGGAAACTGTCTCCAACAGCAAAGAGGTCCAAGGGACCTTGAGGATTGGGTCATCGCAAACTACGGCCGCCGCCCGTCTGCCAGAACTCCTCAAGGATTACGTCGTTAGATTCAACAAGGTTGACATTGCGGTTGAAACGGGATTCACGGACGAAATGACCGCGAGAGTGCTGGATTACAGCCTGGATGGGGCGTTCGTGACAGGGCCGGCAGACCCTCAGAAACTGAACTCGATCCCGGCATTCACTGAAGAAGTGGTTGTCGTAACGCCTGCGGCGTATCGGACTGTGGAAGAGTATTTGGCCAAGGGACCGGTCACCAAAGTGATGGTCTTTAAGGTTGGTTGCTTTTACCGGCGGATGCTGGAAGGTTATTTGTCAAAGGAAGGCTTTGATCAGTTGAACGAGATGGAGTTTGGAACGATTGAGGGCATCATCGGCTGCGTGAGCGCGGGCTTGGGCATAACGATGCTTCCCCGGTCGGTCGTTGAACGCACCTCGCGCCGGAATCAAGTGAGAATTCATGAACTGCCCAAAAACGCGGGTCGGGTTGAAACACTTTTCATCACGCATAAAGCGCAAGTGAATTCGAACGCAATGGAGAGACTACTCGTGGTAATCGCCAGGCAACGGCGCGGCGATGCCAAGAACGGCGTGAAAAGCTCTTGAGTCATAAAACTGGCACTTCTGAGAGCCTTTCCGTGCAGCGCTGCGACGCATAGGCAGTTCACTGAGAAGGTATCGGGGCTGAACCCGGACGGGTTTGGGCGCTTTTCGCCAGTTTTCTAAAGCCCATCCGCAAGGTCTTCGCCACCAGAGGCATGCCTCATGCGTTTGGTGGCGCTGGAGTGTTAGTTATCCGCCGTGTCCCGCGTCTCCCAACCTGCCAGCTTGATTGATCGTATTACGCGGCCCTCATGTCCGAAAGCGGACAACGCTTTCACGTGAGCGCACCCATGGTTGGGCAACTCCGTCGAGCCTTGATTGGATTGGCGGGCAAGTTTTAGTCAGGGTTCGACGGAGTTTCACCCTTCCGCCAAGTCGCGTCGAGTCTCGCCGCCTCAGCCGAAGCGATGCGCCTCTCACGGGTTCTGACGGTAGGCGAAATCCGGCGCCTCAAGGCTTTGGGCCGCTTGCACAAATTCCGTCAGCCGCTCCCGGTGCGGCGAGAGCGCGCAGGCGGGATCGGTCACCCCGGCGTCGCCCGCCAGCAACGCCGCCTGGCAACGGCATCCGCCAAAATCCACCTCGCGAAATTCGCATTCCCGGCACGGCAACGGCATCCATTCCGTCCCGCGGAAACGACGGAACGCCGCCGATTCATGCCAAATCCAGTCCAGCGCATGGTCGCGAACATTGTCAAATCGAAGTTCTTTGATTTCCTTGGCCGTCGGGCAGGGCAGGACTTCGCCCACCGGATTGACGGTCAAAAAGCGGCGGCCCCAACCGTCCATGCACGGCTTGGGCCGGTCGCTGTAGTAATCGGGGGTGACAAACAAAATGCGCATCCGGCCCAGCAACCGTTGCTTGGCCCGCGCGGCCACGGGGACGGCGGCGGCGATCTGCCCGCGGGTGGGCAAGAGGCCCGCGCGGTTGCGGAAGGCCCAGCCGTAGAATTGGACGTTGGCCAGTTCCAGCCGCTCGGCCTCCAGTTCTTCGGCCAGGGCGATGATTTCCTCCAGACGATCGATGTTGTCCCTGTGCAACACGACGTTCACCGTCAGCGGAAACCCGGCCGCATGCGCCATCCTGGCGGCGGCGAGTTTGACGCGATGCATGGCGGCGCCGGCAATCCGGTTGGCCGGCGACTCCTGGTCGGATTGAAAACTGATCTGGATGTTGTCCAGGCCCGCCGCTTTGAGTTGGCCGAGGCGCGCTTCGTTCAAACCGGCGGCGCTGGTAATCAAATTGGTGTAAAGGCCGGCCTCGCGCGCGGCGCCGACCAATTCGGGCAAATCGGCGCGTTGCAACGGTTCGCCGCCGGAGAGACCCGCATGCAGAACGCCCAGCGCGGCCGCCTCGCGGAAGACGCGCTGCCATTCCGCCGTTGTCAACTCCCGCCCGTCCGGGTAGCGAGCCGGATTGGAACAGTACGGGCAATGCAACGGACAGCGATAGGTCAATTCCGCCAGCAACAAGTAAGGCCGGTATTTCATGTCACCACACCACCAGCATTTCCTGGCGCAGGTGCGTCAGGCATTGGACGACATCCGTGCGCAACTCGTCCGGTTCCACCTCGTACTCCTCGCTCAGCGCGAGCAGGAGACCGGCCAGGGTTAAATCGCCGGTGCAGCGGAGCAGGATGTCGTGCGTCGTTGCGTCAAGAGGAAGGATGCCCTCGGGAAAAAGCAGCAGAGGCTCGCCCGACAGCGGGTCGGCGCGCAAACGGACGCCGCGCGCCAACACGGCCCGGCTCTGATCGGTCAGCGCGTTCATCGCCGGCCTTTGGCGTGGATCGCATCGAGCATGGCCCAAAGCAGATCGCATTTGAAGTGGAGCGCGCGCACGGCGGCTTCCTGCATCTCGCGCGTGGCGCAATATTGCAGGGTCAGTTCCAGTCCCTCGCCTGAATCGCGCGGCGCCTGGGTCAGGCGGCGGCTGAAATAATCCAACCCGCGCGATTTGACCCAGCGGTAATGGCGGCGAAAGGCCGCCAGCCGTTTGGCCATCAAATCCGGCGCGAATAATTCCGTCAGCGACGATGCCACCGCAATCGGCCACGGCTCCCGGCGGGTGAAGTTGACGTAAGCATCGACGGCGAAGCGGACGCCTGGCAAGACGAGTTGCTGCGCGACCAGTTCGCGGCGGGCCACGCCGCAGGCCGCGCCTAGACGGAGCCAGGCCTCGATGCCGCCTTCAGCGCCCTGCGCGCCGTCGTGATCGCTGATCCGATGCAGCCAGAGCCGGCGCACTTCCCGCAGGGGACAATTGGAAATGATGACCGCGTCCTTGATGGGAATGTTGACTTGGTAATAAAAGCGATTGGCCACCCAAGTTTGAATTTCCGCGCGGTTCAATTTCCCGGCATTCATCAAAAGATGGAAAGGATGCTTGTTATGATACGAGGCGGCGCCGACGCTGCGCAGCCTGGCGGTGAATGTCGTGTGGCTCCAAGGAGGCTTATTCATAGATCGAAGCTCAAGCCATCGTGACCAACAGTGACGCCGGCGGACTCCACCGCGGCGCGTTCGGGCGAGCCGGGAGCGAAGATCGGGTTGGTATTGTTGATGTGGACATAAACACGGTAACGGCTGGGAAGGGCGGCCAAGAACGGCAGCGTTCCGTCTTTGATCGGCAGGTGGCCCATCGCTGCCGCGCCGGGAGCGCCGGCCCGGACGCGGCTCAATTCATCCTCGGACCAGAATGTCCCGTCCATGAGAACGGCGGCGGATTCTCGGGCGGCGTCCTGCAGCGGATCGCTCCAGGCCGCCACGCCCGGCGCGATCAGCAACCGGCCGCCGGTGCGTTCGTCCAGGAATTGCAAGGCGATCGTGCTGACGCCTCCGTTGGAACTTTCCGCCGCATAACGAGGCGCCCGCCCGGAAAGCGGCAGGGCGCGAACACGCAGGGAACTTTCGCGTCCGTCGCTTCCGCGCAACGCCGGGAAGGAATCGCCGGCTGGATGATGCCAGACGACTCCGCAGAAGGATTGCAAAACCGTTGTCACACCCAAGATGGCGGCCGCTTGTTCAATGGCCGGGGTGGTGTAAATGTGGAGCGGGTTTCCCTCGCGCAAAGAAAGCAAACCCGCAACGTGGTCCACGTCGGCGCTGGTGAGAAAGATGGCCGCTATGGGAGAATTGCGCGGCGAACCGGGAAGCGGCGCCAAGGCCGCATAAGTGCGCATTTGCGCTGGCAAATCCGGCGACGCATTGATCAGAAACCAATTCCCGGCCTCATCGCCGACGGCTACGGAACATTGGGTTTGAGTCGGAAGGACACCGCATCTGGCCGACTGGCAATTGGCGCAGGCGCAGTTCCACTGCGGCAAGCCGCCGCCCGCGGCAACCCCTAACAGCAGAACACGAATAGCGGCCTCCTGGCCAGACGCAGGACGGCTTAGGCCGCGCACACGTAAGCCGTACACTCACAACAGAGTTGGACGACTTTGACTTGCGGCTTCTTCCACTGCTTTCTTGCTTTAACTTGTTTCATAAAGATTCGTTCTAAGGAGTCATTTTGCCGCAAATCACACGAATGTCAAGCGTGGCGGCGCAATTTTTCCGAAGGGGGGAGGCTTTTCATATTTCCTCGGAATCCATCCCTTCTACCTGGACCTCTTCACCTTCACCGGAGGACGGGCCAAGTTCCCGCCAGCCGGTCTTGCAGGCCGCGTTGGGGCAACGCGATGGAGAGCAGAGGCAGGCCGACCGAGATCAGGGCCAAGCCGGCAAGCAGGACCAAAGCCAGCGCCTCGCGTCGCGGAATTTGTTCGACCGTGGAAACAGTAAACAACAAAGCAGTGGACAGCACCATAGCGAGGCAAACTGGGATCCAGGCAACAAAGGCGCGCCACAGCAGGCGCAGGCGCGAGGCGGGCGCGCCGTCGCGCCGCACAAACGTCACGTCTGTGACGAGCAAGGCCAGCCCGCCGCGAAAGGCCAGGGCAGCGACTAAAGTGAGCGGAAAGATGCAAAATGCCAACAGACCGCTTAGCACCATTAGGCCGAGGGACGGTCGCCAGAGCCTGGCGATCATGTCGGGGCGAGGACGAAGTTTTTTGATGGCGGCGTCGGCTTCGGCAATCTCGTTGGCGGTTGGCGCCGGTTTTTGGGTAAGACTCTCTTGGGCAAAACGGTGGCCGTTTTCTGTGGCAACGTCGTGGGCAAAGCGGCTGGACCAGATGCCTTTGTCGCTAATGATTTCACGATAGTGGCTGGCGATATAGACGGCGTATTGGCGGTCGGTTGGGCCCAATTGATTTGTGGCCGAGTGCCGCATCGTCGAGCGCTCATGCAAGAGTTGGACGAGTTCGAAGAAGCCCAGCGAATCTACGTCTTCAACGGAGCTTGGATAGAGAAGAGCCCCGCCTGCGAGCAAAAACGGAAAGAGGATGCAGGCGGCCACCATCGCCGCGCGTCGTTGTCGTGTAACCACCGCGACTCGTTGCAGTAGAGGCTGGAGGGCGAGCAAGAAAGCATCCGCGTCGAGAAGCTGCGGCAGGAGTCTAAAGAATTGGCGGACATGCAACGGCAGCGGGATGGAGACCTCGCTGGCCGGTTTGGCGGCGGAATCGGCCCGGCCTTCCAGCGCGGCGGCGGCGATTTGCCCGAGGAAGCGAGGGGCATCCATGTTGCTTGGTATCGGTGGAGAAGCTGCATCGGCGGAAGAGGCAGGGATGCCTGGAACAGGGAAGTCGAGGAGTTTGGCGCGGCCATCGCCGACTATCCAGACGCGGTCGAGGGCCAGGAGAGGCGGCAGGGAGCTGTCCTTTTGGGCTGCGCTCAACTCGGTGGCCAAGTCGCAGAGCCATAGGCGGACTTGGTCCCACGGCTGGGGATTTGAAACAAAGCCGGCACCCTTGCGTGGCCATTGAACCGAGGTTGTGCCCCGCGGGCTTTGCGATCTCTCCTGGAGCAAACGCAGCAACGGTTGGCCGCTAGGCGCTTCGAAGGCGTCCCAATTCTCTTCCGGAGAACGCCGGTCGGCGAGCCAACGCAAGCGGCCGACGCGGCCAAGGTTGCGCAACGGGCCCGGGACCGGCGGGGTGCCGGCGGGCACAGTTCGAATCCACACTTTGCGCAAGAGGCGGAGGTCATAGCCCAGCAGCCAGGCGATGCCGGCGGAATTTTCCAGGGTGTCCAGGACGTGATAAGGGCCTACGAGGGGCTTGGCCTCGATGGCGGGAGGTGAGGCTTCGGCGACAGCGGGCACCAGGCGGGCCTGGAGGATTGTTCTCGAAACGACGCGAGTTTTGGTGACCAGATCGTGGACGGCGGCAAAGCCGTTTCTACGCCGTGCGGTAGAGAACAGCAGCGCTGTCAGGAGCCAGATGGAGGACTCGATGAGGAATTGGAACGACGTGGAACCGTCTTTCAAGCCTTTGGGATTAGTCACGTAAACCAGCCAGTAAGGAACTTCAGGCAACACACAGAAAAGCAAGGCCCGGGGCAATGCGCGCAAGAACCCGGGGGGATTGTGATCCGGGCCGACGACCTTCAGGCCGCAGGCGAGCTTGCCGAAAGTAGCGCCCCAATGGCCTTCGAGCAGCCAGTAATAGATCACCGAACCAAGGTAGATAACCAGGAAGATGGCCAATGTCTGCCGGGAAGGGTAGCTGGTGAGGTCGTCGTAGTCGTATCTGGTGAACATATTGACGATGATCCAGCCGGGCACGTAGAGGATGAGTATGTCCAGCAGCCCGGCCACAAAACGGAGTCTGAGGGAGGCAGGAACAAGGGCGGTGGAGCTGTAGGGGGCGAGGGCTTGCCGCAATTCCTCATACTTGTTGAAACGTTCACCCGGCTGTTTCTCCAGGCATCGGCGCACCGCCTTGGACAAGCCTCGTGACAGTTCTGCCCGGCATTGCCTGGGTGACGGCGCCGGCTGTTCGAGGATGGCTGCGATAAGCGCCACGTCGTTCTTGGCCTGGAACGGGGTGCGTCCGGTCAAGAGATAGAAGAGGGTAGCGCCGACCGAATACATGTCCGACCGGGCGTTGAGTTCCTCGCCGCGCAGTTGTTCGGGCGAACAAAACGCCGGTGTGCCGAGAAAGGAGCCGGCAGCCGTCAAGGCCGTTTCCATCCGGATGGCGGTGGAAATGGAAAGGCCAAAGTCTCCGATCTTGATGGTGCCGTCGGCATCGACGAAACAGTTCGATGGCTTGACATCGCGGTGCAGGATGCCCGTGCGCTGCGCCGCTTCCAGTCCCGCGATAATTTGGAGCACGGCATCGACGGCCCCGGCGGGAGACATGGGGCCGTTGGCCCGGACGCGTTCTTCGATGGTGCCGCCGGCGACCAACTCCATCGTGATAATAGGCGTGCCGCCAATTTCTTCGGTGCCAAAGACATAAATGCTGTTGGGATGATTGATGGAACCTGCCAGGCGGCCTTCGCGGAAGAAGCGCTGCCGGGCGGCCGGCGAATCGAGTTTCTGACTCAGCACCTTGAGGGCGACACGGCGCCCGTTCTCCAAATCCTCGGCTTCAAAAACCGTGCCCATGCCACCGCTGCCGAGGGACCGGACGATGCGGTAGTGTCCAAGCTGCTCGCCCAGACGAGGTAGTCCCGGAGAAAGGCTCTCTGGGGAGACAATGATGGTCCCTGTTGGGCCGGTTTGTGGTTGGTTAGCCAGGCCCGTTTTGAGGAGGCATTTGGGGCAAAGGTCGGGCGGCAGATCGCCCGGCAGCTCCGCGCCGCACTGCGGGCACCGGCGTCGGTCCGAAGAACTATTTTGAGGCTCGTTCATAATCTTAATCTGTTCGCCGGTTACTTAAGTAAGACCCGGCAGAAGTAACGAGCCAAATGCAAAATCCACTTTTCACGAGCCAAAGGCCGAAAAAAGATGCCGGATTTCCTCTTCAATTTCTTCGGGAGCGGAGACGGTTTGGGCAATTTCGCGTTGGAGGATTTCGCGGTAGCGGCTGCGGAGGCGGTGAACCGCCATTTTGACCGCGGCTTCGGTGAGTTTGAGGCTGACGGCGATTTCGGCATACGGCAACGCCGATTCATCCTTGGCCACGCAACTACGCAAGTTCTTGAATAATCGAGAACGCCCCGAGGCGGCATACTCCTGCTGGAGTTGGGTCATGGTCCGCTCCAGCAAGGTCATGGCCCATTGGCGGTCGAAAATCAGGTCGGGCGAGAGGTTGTGGACTGCTTCGGAGGCAAACCGGGACTCCGCCATCTCTTGGTCGATCATAACCACCGAGGCAAAGCCGCCGCGTTTTTGGGCATGTTGGCGGTCCCATTCATTGGCCAGATAACGCTTGAGCGCCACGAGCAGGAACGTGCGGAAGCGGCCTTTCTCGCGCGCGGCGGTTTTGAGGTAATCCTTTTCCAGGAGGCGGGCGAAGAAGCCCTGGGTGAGGTCCTCCGCATCGGGCGGAGAATGGCCGCTGCGGCGGACGTAGGAATACAGTGGATACCAGCAGGTGCGGCAGAGGGATTCCAGAGCCTCGCGCGAGCGTGGGCAATGGGGGTCTTGGGCCGAGAGCACCACCGACCAATGCGTGGTCACAAACCAGGCCTTCGAGCCAGGCGGCGGCGTTGGATTGCCAGAACTCATTCCAGCCGACAACTCTAGCCGGGCTGGAAATCAGAGTCGAATGGATTCAAACCTGGACCGTCCGAAAACTCGCGTCGCAGGCCAGCCATTACGGGATGCTGGGCATCCTTGAAATATAATTGACACAACAAATGAAAATGAGCGGCGCAGTTTTCGAAAGGTTAACATAAGCATCTCGCTCATAATAGTCGTGTTTCTCGATTTAGCAGCCGGTCTGACTGGGTTTGAAAGGGTTTCCGAGTCATTTTTTACCTCGCACAGGTTTGATTTGGTTTGATTTGGTCGGATTGGGTTTGATTCGGCTTGATTGGGCCTGGCTCAGGGGCAAGGTCGGGCTTTTCCGCGTCGGCAATCCACCACCTGGTCCCGAATG
>PLIU01000069.1 GCA_003140095.1 Verrucomicrobiales bacterium
AAACACGTTCGCGATTTCATATTGAACCACACACTTCTCATTTTATATTAGCGGCGTCGGCCCAAATTTACAAGGGAAAAATGTATCGCTGAACCGTTTTAAGCACTTTGGGTGCGTGGCAACCTGCGTTCAGGCGGCAATTTTTTGAGAAAATCGGCATCATGGAGAAGGTTGGATAAGGGAAAAGGGAAACGATGCAGGCGAATTGCGGAAATGAGAAGCCTGGAGCCAGCGCAAATCTATGACGCCGCCATGCGCCGCGAAAGACAGCTCAGCACCGCGCACAGCACCAGGAATAACGTTAGGACGGAGTGAATTTGAAATGGAAAATCGAACCAGGCATGCATGAGGCATCCGCCCACAGGAACCCATAACAGCATAACGAAATATTTATTCCCGTAAACGCCGCCGCTCCAAAACCAATGAGAAAGAACCAGCAGCATCGTCAAAAAGATGGGCGTCGCGCCAATCCGCCCGAAAGTAATAAGCGTTTCCAGCCAGTCGTTATGCATGTATGCCAGCCATTCGTCCGTCTCGGAGCGGCGATAAAGTTGATACAAGGCCTCAAAAGTCCCCGGACCGGTTCCAAACAAAGCATTGTCCCCCGCCATGTAACGACCTGCAATGTAAAATCCTTCGCGCCCTTCATATCCTTCGTGGATCATTTCCATTCTCGGCGCGAGCGCCTTCCAGCCCAATAACGCCCCGCCCCCGATAACGCCGGTCAGCAAAAGGAGAAGCAAAGCCTTCGCTGTCCAACGGCTCCGCCATTGCGCCATCAATAAGATTCCGCCAGCCATTATCAGATTGATCGCCAGCACGATGGCCCCGCCACGACTGGATGACACGAGTGGACAGATGGCCATGATGAAGATGCACGGCAACAGGACGGCAACCCGAATTTGCCGCGCGGAATGTTCCCCGGTCTTGCGCCGCCGCCGAGGACTCCCACACGCCCACCAAAATCCCAGCACCGCGGGCCAGAGCAAGTTAAAATACTGCGCGGCATTGGCGCGATAAGCATAAGGACCAAATTGATTTTCCGTTACGCGATCGTAACGAGGCACAATCAGCCAGAGCAATTTGTTTCCACCTTCCACGCGTTGCATCAGTCCCTGGATGGCCAGCACCGTTCCGTTGACGGTCAAAATCCAGAACAAACGGCGCAAGCGAACGGGCAATCGGGAGCCGACATGATAGCGAAAACCCTCATGCTCGAAGTGCGCCGCTTCTTTCGGCGACAATGTCAGCAGCCAGTCACGCAAGGCCCAAAACACACCAGCCAGACCCAATAATTGCCAAAACTCCGCCCAACTGCCGGCTTGATCATAACTGTGCGGCAGCCAAGCAACGACGTTGCGATATTCAAAGCTCCATTGGTCGGGATGATAAATCGCGCGCGCATTCCATGCGCTGATCAGGCTATACAGCAAAATGCAAAAAGTTCCGCCGGCCAGCATCCAAGTGAACCGACGTTCGTTTGCCAGCCAGCGACCCGATCCGCTATTGCCGGATAATTCTGTCCATTGAGGAGGTTGATAGCCGCTTGATCGGATGAATAATTTGCCCAAACAAAGCAGTCCCAAGGCAAATCCAACGTTGTTCATAACATGGATTGACCACGGCTGCGTTGTGCCAAAGGCCCACGGGCCAAACAAAATTGCAAAATAGATCAGGCCTTCGGTTATCCCATCGCTTGTCCGGTAAAGCAGTCGCTTATATCTTGCGGAACTCATTGAAACGATTCAAGGAGGGATGCGGCGGGGAAGCAGAGCAAAGAAGCCGATTGTCCTGATTGACTGGGGCAAGCGTCGGTGCAGGGCAGACTCAGGCCGGGACGAAAGCGGCAGCCTGTGCGCAATCCAAATTCAGTAGGCATTTTTCTGCCGGAGGAGAGTCAACAACATAATGCGAAAATCCAGGCCGACATTCCAGTTTTCGACATACCAAATATCGTAGCGAATGCGTTCCTTCAAGCTAGTATTGCCCCGCCAGCCATGGGCTTGCGCCCAGCCGGTCATTCCGGGAAGACACGAGTGGCGCGCATGGTAATGAGGAATCTCGTGTTTGAAACGTGAAATCAATTCAATTTGCTCCGGGCGCGGGCCAACCAGACTCATGTCGCCTTTCAAAACGTTGAAGAACTGCGGGACTTCATCAATGCTCCACTTCCGAATGAAGGCGCCAACTCGAAGTCTTCGTTGATCATTTTCCTGTGTCCATTGCGCGCCATTTTCATCGGCATTAAGCCGCATGCTGCGAATCTTGTACATCCAGAAAGTGCGTCCGTTTCTGCCGGTGCGCTTCTGAGAATAGAATATCGGGCCGGGCGATTCCCGATAAACCATCGCTCCAAAAATGGCCATCAGCGGAATGGAAAGAAACAACCCAACGGTCGCGCCGATGAGGTCAATGGCACGCTTGACTACGCGGTTTGAAAAACGGTCCAACGGCAGTTCGCTCACTCCAAGCACGGGCACGCCGCTGATCGTTTCCAACCGCAGGCCGGAGGCAAGAATTTGAAAGTAAGAAGGAATGACCTTGAACTGCGCGAATTCCATTTCACACAGGTTTACCAGCCCGATGATTTCACCCATGTTCGCATAAAGGTCCGCAAGGATGACGATGTCCGCGCAACGTCTTTCCAACAGCGTGACCAGATTCTGGTAATCGCCCAAAACCGGAATCGAAGACGGCGGTTGACGATGCAGCCGGCCTTGCGGGGATGGAACGCAGCCGATGATTTCATAAGGATGGCGGCGATCATTTCTGATTTCCATTTCCAATTGTTCGGCTTCCTTGCCCCAGCCCACGAACAAAACCCGCTGCCGCAAATTGATCGCCAAAGCTTCCCAGTGAATGATTTTGAAAAGAATGATCCGCCACGCCAGCATCGCGCCCAGCAGGAAAGCAAAGGAAAACACCATGAACAAGCGGGAAATCGGCGGATCGAACTTGAGAATCACACTCACGGCCAGATAGGCAAACAGCCAGAAGATCACGCCCCGAAAGATCACCCTCACGGTTTGGAGATAACGCATTAAACAGCGCCGGCTGTAAAGATGCAGATAACCAAACGTTGCCAGAAGAAAGACTGTTCCCATAGCCAGCACATTGAAGTAATCAAAGAACGCTGGAATCGATTTAACGTCGGCGAAAAACGGAATCAAACCTGATTCAAAGCGCACCCAAAAACCCAGACGCAACGCAGCGAAAATCACCACCGCATCGACAATCAACGCCAGCGTCAAAAGAAACTCGGCGCTCGGTTGCCAGCGGGTTCTGGCCGGAAGGAGCACGGCAGCAGGCTTCCGCGTTTCCCTTCCTGCGGAATCCAGAACTGCGGATGGTCCGTTCATATGGTTATGGTGCAGGTGGTGCTTACTTCGTGGCACATGTTTGCAAATGCCTTCCAAAGCGCAGTAATCTGAAGCGCACGACAAGCAATTTTCATGACATTGATCTCCGTCATCCACGACGCTGGCGCACAATCGCACAGCGCTTGGTTGGGTAGTCGAAACTTCAAAATGGCCATCTTTTACAACTCTTGCTATTCTTCGCCTTCCTCAATCCATCAGCGAAGCACTTCTCTTACAATTACTCATTCTGTAGCAAGATTCATTCCCTCGATAGCCATCACTATCTTCATGCATGTTAATTAGTTTATTATAAAATACTTACATAAATAGATATAAATTAATTCTAGCCACCTTGCAGCCGTCTTTTGTAAGATTTCCCGACAAAAAGCACAGCCTCGCAAACCTTGAATATTGGAACTTGCTATCTTTCAGGACGTTCGAGCATTTTTCTCGCGCTCATCCAGAGTGTAATGAAAACCGACGCCAAACCGGGCGCTTTTTTACAGCTTGCGTTTGGCCCTCATAAGGTCAAATTATTCGGAGTCCGCGTAATCAGGAGCGTGTTGAACGGGCGGCAGAGGAGAACTGGGGGAGGGTGGCGTCAAACTTCAATGAAGTGTTTGCAAGATGCAAAAGACATGGAAAGAAGTTGGCGCCGTCAAACGCAAAACGCAAGGCGCCATCCCCTACCGCATGGTGCATTCCTCAAACCGATCCGCAATTTTCTTGATGTCAAAACTGTTTTCCGCATAGAGCCGGGCGCGTTCGCCGCATTGGCTCCTTAATTGCCGGTCGGCATAAAGCCTTTCCGCCGCCTCAATAAAACCCGAGAAATCGTCGGGCGCGGTGCAGAGCCCCGTCCGATTTTCCAAAATGATCCTGGCGGCAAGATTCTGCAGCGGCATCGCCCCAAGCAGGCATCGTCCGGCACAATGATAGGAAAGGACTTTTGAAGGCACCGAAAAGACACCCGCATCCATCTCCAAAATCGCAATCAGAACATCGGCGGATGCCATGACTGCGGACATTGCCTGAAAAGGTTGAAACGGCAGAAGCACCAAATTGGATAATGGCTCTTTTTCGTTTTGCCGCGCAAGCCAATCGGCGCCCGGGCCTTCCGAAACGACCACCACCCGCATACCGGGATCATCCCGAAACCTCATGGCCAATTGCCACAGAATATCCGGGTTATGCTTCATGGCCAGTGTGCCCGAATAAAGGAACACAAACTTGTCGTCCAAGCCGTGCATTGCCGACCACGCATTCCGACGCGGCCTTTGCGGGAGTTCATCCAACGGCGCCCAATTGGGGATCATGGCAATTTTTCCTTGCGCCACACCGAATTCCCGCAGCATCGGCACAAAATCATCCGTGATCGCCACCACCGCCGACGCCTGCCGCAAAGTGCATCTTTCCAGATACCGATACCACCAGGCGATAAGATTGCCAATGACCGGCAGCTTTTTCTTCGCCAGTTTGGCCACTGCCACACTGTAAAAATCCTGAATCCACGGCACAAAATGAATTCCCAGCCGCGAACACGTAGCCGCAATGGTCAACTGGGGTTCGGTGGGAGTATTGGCGGAGATCAAAACCTCTGGTCTCTGCTCCTGAATCAACGCCGCCATTTTCCGCCCGTATTCAACTTCCATTCGCCGCCGGCGAAGAAAGTGGTACTTGTCCCGGCGATAATGGACGTTCATCGGCACTTCGATGACTTCAAATGTATCTGGATCATCCGACTTCTTCTCAAGACTTCCTCGCGGCGTCAACAATCCCCCGGCAAAGGCGTGAGCAACCCTGTGCCCCCTGCGCGCCAGTTCCCGGCTCAATTGGACCTGAAACGGATGTCCTGCGTAATCGTGAATGAGCAGCCGCATTCAAAGTCCATCATGAACTGCGAACAAAATAATAATCCTGAATCCGCGGGACAAAACGAATCCCCAGCCGGAAACAGGCATTGGCCTAATCTCCCGGTAATATTCTTGCCCTTGCAAAATAAACCAGAACATCGAAAATACGCGAATAATTCGGGATAACATTTACACAGAAAAGCTTTGATTTCAACTCGAAAGTGTTCCGGCCCAAAACGTTCGGCGTTTTTTCGGCATCTTTCAGGCAGATAGCGGTTTGGTTCATTTTGAAAGCGGCGCGCGCATTCCCTAATCTCCCAGTAATACTCTTGCCTTTGCAGAATCTGGAGGCCATTGATAATTCTCGAACAGTTCTGGATAATATTTGCAAAGAAAGGCTTTGATTTCAACTCGAAAGCGTTCCGGGCCAAAGCGTTCGGCGTTTTCTCGGCATCTTTCAGGCTGATAGCGGTTTGGTTCATCTTCAAAGCGGCGCACGGCTTCCATTAATGCTTCAGGTGTTTGCTCATCAAAAAAAGCGCCCGTCTGCCCATCTATCACAGTGTCCAGAGCGCCACCGGCTCGGTAAGCTATGACAGGCCTTCCGGCAGCTTGCGCTTCCAGCGCTGTAATGCCAAAGTCTTCAATCTGGGGATAGAGAAACGCCCGGCAACGTTCGAAATAATCTTTGATGACCTTAAACGGCTGCCAGCCCAGCAAACGCACGGTAGGCCCGGCCAATTTCCGCAAGGATGCCAGTTCCGAGCCTTCACCTATAATCACTAAAGGTAACTGCAAACGATTGAAACAGGTTATGGCGAGATCAACACGTTTGTAAGGCGCCAATTGTCCCACAATAAGATAAAAAGATTCAGCATTTCTGCTCCAATCAAAAGCCTTGAAATCCACGGGCGGAAAAATCACCTCCGCTTCCCGCCCATAACAACGCTTCACTCGCTCTGCCACAGACGTAGAATTAGCTATGAAACGATCCACCTTCTGCGCACTCGCGTAATCAAATCGCTGCGCCCGCGGCACTGTCCATCGAAATACCGCCCGCCCAATCATGCCCAAGTTGCTGGCATTGTTGACGTAGAACTCCTGCATATCCCACAAATATCGGGGCGGCGAATGGCAGTAACATACTTGCTTCGCTCCGGTAGGCAATCGAAGCGCTTTTACCATGGACGCGTCTGACGAAAGAACAAACTTTGTGTTTTCCGGAACCATTAGACGATTGAATGCCCATGCGTGCGCAGGCAGTAAAATTTTATAAAAACGCCCAGCACACGACAGCTTTTGCAATGGAGACGTAATGACTTGTGAACCCACTAAAATGTCAGCCATCTCGCGTCTGCGACAAACGAGAGTTGCAATGGGGGCGTTAGGAAAAAGCGAGCGGAATTGCGCTAAGACCTTTTCACCTCCCCGAACACTGACCATCCATTGATGAGCTAACAAAACTTTCATATGACCCCTAAGCCATAAACATGCAGTTAGCTATAAATGGTTGCGGCTAAGTATATTTTCAGAGTTCTCGAGTTCTTGCTAAAGATGCTGAGTGCTATGGTCTAGGGCGATCCCCTTGTTGAGAAACTGTGCGACATTGCCGTATTGGCGAAGTCGATGCGTGCGTTCTAATGGATTATGTGGGAATATCTGCTCGCAATAAATCTTCTTTATGTGACCGACAGTCTCCAGTGGAATGCGCTCTGTCAGCGCTTTTTCGAATGTTTCTATGTCTATTTTGAGTATGTCGATATGACCGTGTAACGAGATGAAATGGTCCAACACTTTGTTGGAATCTCGGCACGGCACAGTAATAAACCGACCGGTTTTCACCCCTATCCCTCCATATCTCCCGGTTTCCTCCCAGCCGAATTCAACGTTTCCTTCCACGAGGCCGACTGCCGCTTCTTCCAATGTATAGCGGCCGTCGAATGGCTTTAAATTCGTCCGTAGCTTTTCTGTGTTGGAACGAAGAGGCTCGAACAAATGCGCGATACTGTCCGGACTCCTGGTTAGAAAGAAGGCTGCTGAAATGCCTATGTTTGAGCCGAAGTCGACAATTACCTTATCGTTTACGTCTGTCGGATAGTCGTTTCTGAAAAAGATTTCGTTTATCGTCATAACATCGTGGAAGCTATAGAGATTTAAGCGGACTTTACCTATCGGTGTATCCACGATCACATGGGTCGGATAGGTCCCGATTCTAAAAACGTATCGCCCTAACATGTTGAGTGGATTTTTACACAAACTAAAGATGTTTTTTGCGGCAAGATAGTGTCGTCCTTGAAAAGGCGCTTTAACTATGCTTCTTAAATTCCGCGAACCGAATTCAATATTTTCCATATAAGTTTGCCTTATTGTTTCGACAAATGCACTATTCGTCCACACCCGGCTCAACTACCTTCGAACCTTAATTTTTAGCTTTGTGGGAAAGTTTGTCCATACGGTTTTCCAGAAGCTCGGTATAGACAGATTCCAGATCAGCCGCATGTCGCGCATTCGTTGGCGGGTTAGCCCAATGGCGTTCGTACGCCGCGTGGCCCAGGCGCGCGACCAGGGAATCATCTGACATCCAACGCAACTTTTTTTGCAGATCATCCATGTCGCCTGCCTGAAAAATGAGTCCGGTTTCCCCATCTGCCACGAACTCCACGGCAGCGGAACTATGCGAAACGAGAGCCGGCACCCCAAATGCAGCGGCCTCTCCCACGACCAGACCTTGAGTCTCATACCAGACAGAAGGAAACACGAGCGCGCGCGCATTTTGAAGATGGGCCTGAACCTGTTTGGCATTTTGCCAACCGGTGATTTGCGCCTTCGGACAAATGGATGCGATTTCGTCCCTCAGTTCGCCATCGCCGACAAAGCGCGCGTCCACTCCCAGAAACGCCGCGGCCTTCGCCAAATGTTGAGGCGCCTTTTCATTCGTAAAATGGCCCACGAATGTGAAGTGCCGGTTCGCCGGCGCGTTGACTGCCGGTTGCTTCGGGGAATCAATCGGATTGCGAACACGGTGAATGCGAACCCCTGCCGGCAGGAACGGTCGCAACACTTTCTCGCTCAAATCCGAAATGACGATCGCGTGCCGCAATGATGAAGGAAATTGTCCCCAACGGCGTTGCACATGCTGGCGCACAAGCCGCCACAGTTTATGGCCATAATTCCTTCGGTCGCATTGCCGGAACGTGCAAGCCACGCCCAATGGCCTACGATGGCAGATCTGCTCAGCCGGAAAATCAAAAAAACCGCCATTGGGACAGGCGCAGAAAAAATCATGAAAAGTCACGACCAAGGGAATGCCGCGTTTTGCCGGCCGGGGAAATATGGATGCGGTCAACGCCTTGCTCCACCCGTGAACATGCACCACCGTTTCACGAGGATCGGCCTCGGCCAGCAACTCATCAAAAACAACCCCTGCCTTGCTGTTCCAAATCCCTCGCCACAGCGCCCGCATGCGCTGCGGATCACGAAGAATATCCTCTTGCTCCAGACAATGAACCGTAATGTTAGTGTGCTTTGCCAACGCTGCGTCAACTGGCCCAACCGCGGCAAAGAACGTGACGCGATGTCCCCTTTCAGCCAAGCCCCTCGCGCCCGCAAAAGCAACTTGAGCCGCTCCTCCGCTTACGGAAGCGAAGTCATTGACAATGACGACATGCACGATATTAATTCCACTAATCCGTCTTTCCATTAACCGTTCCTGCGCGCCAACGCATAACACTGCGTTTCACGCAACCCGAATACACCAAGCATTTTGTCGGCCACACTAAGAACGCCATACGGCCAAGGAGCAAGCATCGCATTCATTGCCAGAGAGCCTATGCGCGCTAATTTCGACGAACTTCGTTGGCGCTGGCGCGCAATGGGCATCATCAAACGGTAAAGGCGGTCGCAACTTTGAATGCTCAAGATTTCAAGCTTTTCATTCTCCAGCATGAGCCGGAAGGAATTTTCCGTAAAATAATGAAAGTGGTTCAAATCGTCGCCTGGTTCCTCGTTTATCGGAACCACAATGCAGGCAATCCCCTTTGGCCGAAGCAACTCCAACAATGAGTGCAGCGCGGGAACTGGATCTTGAATGTGTTCCAAAACATGCGAAGAAATCACCACATCAAACGCCCCTTGCCACTCGAATGGATAGGGCTGGCCGGGAATAAAAGCCCGAAAATCAACGGCTTGTCCTCGCTTACGCCCTATCAGTTCAGCTTGCTGAACCGCGCTCACAGACAACTCCATCCCAGCCAACCGGCACGAAGGCCGGAATACGAATAACATCGACCCGAGGCCAAAGCCCATGTCAAAGACCGACAGGCCATCCCGCTCCAGCAACCCATGCAGCCGCATCAAGTGACGGAAACGCCGCAGCTTCGTCTGGATGCTGTAGGTCCAGTGCCGCCGCCAGCGCGACGACCAGAACTCGTCATACTCCTGACAGTTGCGCTGATAATCGGGGCTTGGGCAAACTTCCTTCATTCTGAACAATTCCGGCTCTATACATGCACCACAGTTCAACAAGGATTGGCTTTATTGATGTCCCATAAGGTCTCGACTCCGAAGGCCACCCTTGGTTTGCCACAAACGAGTAAAATAAACCTTGGCATTTTCAAGTCGATAACGTCCCTCTTCTATTCTTCCACGCCAATTATCTCCCCTTAATCCATGTTGAGCGAGCATCCGATCCGTTTCGAGCTTAAACGCTTTCGTATCCCCAGACAATTGTCCCGGCTGCAACCGATAAGTTGCACAAACTTTATCAATGAAACGACAATGCGCGCCGCCCATTATCGCTCGAATCCAGAAATCAGTATCCGCCAGAAGACGCAAGGTCTCGTCAAATCCCCCCAGTCGCAAATAAAGATCGCTGCGAATCAACGTTGCTGGCTGTGGAATCGCGAAGATGCCTCGTGCGGCCAGAATCGGAACGGATTCAAACCTGTTCGAGCTGGAACCAACTATCAGTGGATCGCCCTGCTCATTGATATAAAGCACTCGTCCGTAGAAAACATCACTGGTTGAATTCTCACTAACAGAATCTATCAATCGTTTCATATCTGGAAGCCAATAGTCATCATCATTGATGTAGCCTACCCACTCGTGATGCGGCGCTTTCATCTTGAGAACATGATTTACAGGTGCGTAAACTCCTTTGCCTTTGCCTTCCTCAACCACCTCCGCGCCATTGACCATTCCCATTACCGCGTTTATTGCCTTTCCCGGACAGGTTACAATATGTTCCACCTTATCACCGCCAATGTCCCGGACACTCTTGCAAGTTTCCAGTAACGTCTGCCGGGTGCCTAAAGTTGGCGTAACAATGAGAATTTTAGATGAAAGTTTCATACATGAATTACTAACTAGGCGCATCGCGGCCGTCTTTCAGAGCAATCCGAGATTCGCGCCTTCCTCGCTCAATACCCTTACAAATTTACCCTCTTACTCTCTTAAGCCATAACGACGACGGAAAGTGGCGTTCGCGGTCGTAAAAGTTCAAAATATCGTTCATTTCAGCCGGCCGTTTGTGGTGCAGTTCGCTTTGACAACTTAAAATCTCGAAACCATCATTGAACGCCAGGAACGCCTGACACAACGCTCCTTCGTTCCAAAGCATCGACAGCGGAAACACCGGATGCTCCGGCGGACAAGTTAAAAATGGAAAACATATATCATGAATATGAACCACCACTCCAGGTTTCAGCCTCGGCAAAATCTCCAAATAAATATGATATACGTCCGAATCTATCTTTCCTGCGTGTGTCGAATCAATAAACAGAATGTCATTTTCACCTAAACGCTCAAAAAAACTCGCAGGCACATCTTGCACTTCTTTGACATGGAGGGTAATGCGTCCTTCTTTTGCCAGTGCCTTGATGTTATTCGACGGATATGGCTCAATGCACCACATTTCAGGAACTGTCAGGTCCGAATCTTTCCTATTCATATCCAGGGCGTTTAATGAAAAAAACGTGGACACTCCTGAACCCACTTCGATGATAACCCTTGGCTTCAAATAACGGATAATGCAATGAAGAAAAAGCGCTTCCGTCTCGCCATATCCCGGGCCATACCCAGCTTTCGTGACTTGCTCAAAGCCTGGAAGTTGCGAACACTCTGAGGAAAAGGGTTTTAATTGTTTAATGAAGGATAATTGACTATCTAAATCCATGCGCACGCCGGGCAACTGGCTCGCCTGCCTCCATCGCTGAATATTTTTTCGAGCCTTATTAACATCTGGCAGTGGGCTGTAATAATGAACCGGATCAACTGGCAGCTCATACCACAATCGAACTAATCTGCTGACAGTCTGATTTGACCATCGGTGACTCCTTAGCCATCCCAATATAGGAAATAAAGTAAATGAACTAATACGCCGAATTACCTTCTGCAACGGAACCTTCATATTGCTAACTAGGCCCGTCTTGCCCGCCTATCAGCCAGATCGGAGAATCCCGGCTTCCTCCCTAAGTATGCCTTTGCGGCTTCGCCTTCAGTGCCCAGACAATAGCAACAGGTAAAATAACTGAAAGCGAATATCCACGGGCTTGGAGGTTCAGTCATCGCGATGAAAAAGCTTGCCACAAAAACGCTCACCAGGACAACGCCGACAGGCTGCGCCAGGATATCCGTCTTTTTGATTATCCTTAGCACTGAATAGAAAATAAATCCGTATAAAATAAGAATTGAAGCCATTCCAAAAATGCCATTCGTCAGCCCGCAATCCAAGAATAAGTTATGCGCCCAAAGGGCGGACGGGTTGCTCTTTCCTGACCCAAGAGGATTGTTCCAAAGCAACATGACCGACTCCTGCCACACATCAAACCGCACATCATGGCCCACATCCGACATTCGCTGCGTTAGCGGATCGAATAAACCGCTGAGATCCGAAGCTCCTGCAAAAACACCTGCTGCCACTATACAGACGAATAATATCAAAACCATGCGCGATGCTTTTATTACTCCTTTAAGATATAATAAAGTCACAATACAAGGATACGTTAATGCGGCCACCAAAAGTGTTGTGCGGGTTGCCACCTCGACATTTACATAAATGGCTCCAATGGAGGCTATAATAATGACTAATTTCTGTAGCTTCCAGCCAGGCATCGCCAATAGCGGAAGGGCCGCAAGCGCGAACATAGTCATCGGAATAATGCCGATACCAACGTTGCTTATCTTGAAAATACGCAGAAAAACAGGCACCGAATCCGGATTCTCTCGAACAAAAGATTCGTTCGTTAATTTAACGATGTTCTCGATTCCAACCGCTCGAATTAACGCATTCGCGGCCAACGCCAAACCTAAGGCAAAAATGCTAAATGCCAACAACACGGTCCGTGGATCTTTTCGGCTCAAAAAAGCCAAACAAAAGCCCGCAGGAACAGCGTAACACACTGTTGCAGCCGCCGCCCCTACTCCATAACTTTCCGACTCAAAATTTATTTGAGGAGCAACCAATCCGGCAATCAAATAAAAACTAACTGTCACCGGAATAGGCCACGCACGCCACAATGATCGGAGCGCGCTAGCTCGCGCCAGTTCGATCACTGCATAAATCCCACCTATTAAGAATAGCTTGAGTGAGCTCGGTCCCCCTATGATATACCATCCCAGTGGAAGCAATAAACTAAATGCTCTAATGAATACCGCGAGATTCATTTATAGTGAATTGCTTTGAGCACACCGCATGCGATTAAACCGCTTCATTGTTACCTGGCATCATCAAAGCAACGGGGGGCGCCTTCCCTTCTGAGCATCCAGACCCTCGGCGGCTCGTAGTGGCGTTCGGCGGTGAAAGGACCAACAAATAGGTCCTGTTGCTCGGTGTCCCTTACGAAAAACGCATTTACTCCGTTAAAATCACATCCTACAAGCACGTATCCCATCTCCCGGCCGAGGATTTCGAGACTCTTAAGGCTGCCGCCAAAATACATGGAGCCATTCCAAAGCCGTACAGGATCGTAATCCGCAACCCATTCCGTATCCGGCGGAAAATGAGAATTGTACTCTATGGCGACGACGCGCGGTTTGAATTGGGCGAGAGCCTTCCACACATGATAAGTGTTGCGATCAATGTCCACTGACAGAAAATCAAAAGCCTCAGGCACGTTTAATGTGGAAAAAAGCCCGACAATATTCTCCGCCGTTATGAAGCTATGCAGAAGCTTCAATCGCTGGCCTGTCAATGGCTTCCGGAACTGCTGCCCTATTGCCTCGACGTACCGCGCGTCTCCTTCTATCCAATATCCCTGCCACCCCTGAGACAACAAGAACGCCGTGTTGTTTTCCAAGCCGTCTCCCACGCCAAATTCCACGAAGATTTTGCTTTTGGTGCCTATCCGCTTGAATATTTCGGCAATGATCCCATCTTCGCCGTTTTGAGAAAATACCTGGCGTTCGTAATGGATTAAGTTTGCGGGGTTTTCGTACCTGACAGACCCTCGAACCGTTGAATGAAAGAACTGGTTTATCGCTATCGCATTGGACGTCTGAAGAGCCTCATGTATGGATCGTAATTCCCGCACTAAAGGAAGCCTTTTGTAAGCTTCGCGAACTGACTTGATCATAATCTAAATTATAGGTAACTATTTAACTCAGTTATAACTGATTTCCACGCCGCTCGTCGGAACCGGCAGACGTCGAACTATTTCTGCAGCGGCTAATTTGGCCGAAATCCCCGTAATGCAGATGGCTTCATTGTAAATGCAATACCAATTGCAGCCATAACATGGAACGTGGTGGTCCAGCCACACTTGCTTTTCACTGCGCCTCCAATATCCAAACCAGCCGGGTTGCCCCCCTCCGATTAAAGCCACGGTTGGTTTGTCCAGGGCAGTGGCTAGATGCGCTGGGGCTGAATCGGCTGTCAACACGGCGGTCGCGTCGGCTAGAATTTGAATGAATTGTTGCAAGGATTCGGTGCAGATACTTGAAACGCGAAGCAGTCCCTTTGCGCGTAAAACCGCGGCCATGCGTTCCGAACGATTCCGATCAGCCGCACTGGACACGATTACGCTCTCCACATCGCATTGTTTACTCACTGCACTAAGGATCTCCTGCAACTGCGCTGTACTAATATCCCGAACGGCGCTTCCGGTAAAGGGAGTTACCACCAGTTTTGGGCCGGTGTTATTTGCGCTCGCTGCGCACGTAATACAAGGGACAATTGCTTCAGGCGTAATATTGGTCCCAAGAGCGCAGGAAATGACCGCCGAATGCATGGAAAGCTCCTTGCATTTATCGCTGCCATTTTCACTTATTGGCTTTGACAATCTGTCAAAACGCACCAGACTCTTCTTGATCAAGTCATTCTCAAAATCAGAAAGGGGCGTGTCCGGCGCCCCGACTGTGGTTTCGGCCGGAATTGCTGACAGTATAAGATCATGGTGCATTGACCTATGATGGCGCAACGAAATTAAAAGACCAACGCCTTCTGAGAAAATACTATGCTGCTTCACTGATCTTAGGTATAAGAGGGTATCGAAAAGATTCGTAAAAGCTTGCGCGCCCACTATTTCCATTGCGGGAAATCGTGGCGCCATAAACTCCTTGACTTTATGCCAGCAGACCAAAACACAGTTTTCTTCTCCAAAATGTCGCGTGATAGATTGAATGGCTCCCAGCGCCAACACAGAATCGCCCAGGGCGTCGAGCTTAAAAATGGCGCATTTTTTATATGGTTTTGTCTTGGGTCTCTTTCGGCGGAGACATGCCACATAAATCAAAGTACGCAGCAAAGCCGCTCTCCTAAGTTTCATATTTTGTCGCTCATGCGCCGGCGATGCGGTCCAGGATGGAGGCTCTTCATGGCCCATGCGCAATGACAACCATCGCTTTGCCCCTCATCTGACCAGAAATGTCATTGCGGGCGCGGCAGAGTAGGTCACCTGCAACGTCTCGTTATTTTCTAGAAACACCGTAGTCAGTCCTTTTAACGCAAGCCCGGTTGCAACAATAGTACCATTCACGGCAAACTCCTTCACGGTCCCTCCGCCAATGAATACCTCTATGTTTTGCCCCGATGTGTTCGTATAAGTGAACGGGCTGGCCCCAAGGGTGATGGTGGCAGGCGCGGCCAGGTTGCTCGCATAAGAGGCAAACCCATCGCTCGCCGTGACGACTCCCGCAATAACTGCCTGCTTTTGCCCGGAGCCGATGCGGATGATGTTGGCGTCCGTAGCCGCGCCCACGTTGCCAATGTCAATGTTTGAACTGCCGGTCGTGATCTCTATGCCAGAATCATAACCAACCGAGATGTTGTTGGAGGCGGTCGTGCTGTTGTAAAGCGCATAAACCCCTTCGGCCGTGTTGTAGCTGCCGATCGTATTTGCAAAAAGCGCTCCGTTGCCGATTGCTATGTTGTAGCCGCCGATTGAGTTTGAACAGAGCGCGCCGGTGCCAATCGCTGTATTATTGCCTCCGGCAGTGTTGTAGTAGAGCGCAAGAAAGCCATTGGCTGTGTTGTAGCTGCCGCCAGTGTTGTTGGGCAGCGCATCATACCCGATCCCTGTGTTAGCAATTCCCGTCAGACTCAGATTTCCCGCTCCTCCGCCGGCAAAAAAGTTTTGCAGGTTGTCTTGTCGCAGGAGCAGGTCTGTTCCCGAATAAATTGTGGCCATGCCCCCGGGTAATGTCAATCCCCCGGCGACAACCGAGTCCGACACAGAAAGAGAACCACTAATCGATACATCCCCAATCGCGGTAACTGTTGCAGGCGATCCATTTGAAAACTCCAAAACTGGGGTAGCGGCAAAACCCAGCCAGAAAGGCAAAAGGGCGCCACCGCCATAAGCGCGAGATGAAATGAAATGTGCATTGGTTGAGGCTGCAATGGATATCCAGGAAGCAGGTTCGAAATAACTGCTGGCTTGCACGTTGGTGTTGCAAATATCCAGATGTGCAAGACCATTGCCTATGTCAGCCACAGGGCCGGTCCCAGGCTCAAGGTCAAATGCCGTCACGCTATTTGGAGCCGACGCGAAAAGAGCCGCGCCAGATTCATAACTGGCAATGTTCTCCAATGTGAATGGGTTTGGGGTAAGATTCGGGTTCGCAAACGCAACCGAGCCGTTGATTTGGAGGTTGGTTATATTTGCCGTTGGGACGTTGACCGACGACACATTGGAAATAACGCCACTGGTGATATGCGAGGCGTTGAGGTTGCTCAGGCTGGAACCATTGCCGTTGAAACTGCCTCCAAAAGAGTTGGAAGAATTATTGATTGTCACTGCCTTAGTATAAGTTCCGTTCAAACCCCCATTGGGAACAAGACCGGTGATGGTGCCTGCGCTTAACGCATTGCTGGACGTGATGGCATAAGGCGTCGGCGTCAATTGCTGGCGCGGCGTCAAAGTGGTGAAGGCACTGACCCCGTTGGTCTCCACTCCTATTTCCAGCCAGTCGGTCCCGCCCGTGAACACACCGGGACCGAAATCAATCAGTGCCGTGAACAGCCCGTTGCTGACCATGACCCCGTTGTTGGTCACCGGTCCGGCAGTGGCGCGACCGCCGGTATTGGCGTTGAACAGCGAGAAGGTAAAATTATAGGCGCCGTTGGCTGGATTGCCATTATTCTGGAGCTGCCCTTGATAGGTGAAGGCTGTCCCTTGTCCAAAAGCCGGATTTCCAGCAATCCATATACATGCAACCGACAACATCGCAATTAGATTTTTCATATCATTTTGGAGTTAATTCGAAGATGACCTCCTGCCAAACAGGGCTTATATCCTTGCGCCGGAGCACTCGAAAGGCAAGGTTTTTCGCTGAAAAGAGCTGTTCAACCTGATTTTCTTGCATGTGGTTTACCCAACCGTTCCCCAAGCGCTCAACGAGTAATTGTTTCGGATTGCAAGGATTAAAGGTAAAAATGATCTTTCTTCCATAACTGCGGACTTCAGAAAGGAATCTATCCGGATCGCGCATGTATTCAAATACCCCACTACAGATAACATAGTCGTATTTGGTCGGCAGAACGGGATACACTCCCGAATTGAAGTCACAATGAATTACGTCAGGAGAACTTTGAATAACATCACAGGGCTGATATTTGCATCCCGGTTTCAAATGCCGCCGCATCGTTTGCGCTCCGCAACCCACGTCCAATACGGAAACTCCGTCAGGAATGAAGCCGCCGATGGCGCTGTTTCTGTCATCCCATGGGGGAACCTCTCGGGAAACTCTTTCCCATCGGCCCCTGTCGGTTTTCAGCAGAAACGTTTTAGCGGCCGTAAACACGGCAGTGCTCCAGTTTATGCCAGCTCTAGCGATATGCTTAAAAGGTTGCATGTAGTCTGCGTTAAGCGTTCGAGAAAGAACAGAAGGCTTTAATCCATCAGTGTTGCCACTCGACGCGAAAATTCCGAAACTTGCGATGTTGGAGCTTCCATGAAGAATGTCATTAATTCTTAATTAACGCCGCTTTAAGTAATTGAAGATAGCGTCGTTCAGACTCAGACTTAAGAGTCGCCATTTCCTTTGCAAATACAGTGGTTCGTTCTGGTAAACATGTCGCTTGTTTCTGTAACCATGCGGGTGTGGCATCGTTCACAAATACAGCAGGCACTCCGATGACAGATGCCATTTTGGCGCGGCTATCGGAGCCAACAACAGCCGCCGGTTTTCCAAGACTCGCCAGGGCAAACGCGCCATGGACGCGATTCATCAAACCCCAATGGGCTTTCGCATAGAATCGCAGATAATCTTCATAGCTATCCGAGTAAAACGTTTCCATCTCGGGCAAAAGGCGCCGCGCCGCATTAAGCTCCTTTTGGTCATGACATACAAGGATACAGCGATCGTGCTTTGCAATCTCTTGAGCAAATGTCACAAAGCGCTGTTCCCACAGTGCCGCATCAATGGGCTGACCCAATAGGTAATGGCCACCGGCCGGCATATAGTTCAGAACCACATACTCGCCCTTTGATGGAATTACTCCTAATCTGTCCACTGCAAATATGGATGTGCAGGGCAATAGTTCGGCTGTTCGCCCTGCGAGGCCGAGAATTCTTAAGCTTAATTCATCCCGCAGCGTTGTCAGCTTTGTCAAATCAAAGAATTCACGAATATAGGCGAGAACATCAGAGCGGTCTGCAAATTCCTTGCCATCACTATCCCAATGTTGGCAGGCACCCCCGGCCAAATTCAGGAATGGACGCCCCGCAACACCGGCCTTCCAGCGGCGCTCGATGAGTGGCGACCACCACTCATTGTGCGCGCAGTCACCACCAGCGTGAACCCAGTAAACAGGCGCACCCGATTGCACAAGTATATCGGATTTGGAGACTTTGTCGCTCCAGGGAAACACCGGCACTAATGTGTCAACTAGTTGTGTGCCTTTTAGGACGATTTTCGAATGCGTTCTGAACAATTTACGACGCAGCCCTGTTGAATGCAACCAGGCAAATTCCGGACGGGTCGTGATCGGAAGATGCTTATGAATGAGCTCTAATTCTATTGGGCCAAGGAGTTTCTTGAGCAAATAGACGATGCCTTCCCGCACAAAATCGTCACCAACATTGTGATTGACTGTCGTAATGATACTAACTTTTACCATCGGCTTATTCTACAGAAGTTCGTCGCGGTTTCGGAACACCAGACTATCTCGCGCGATAAAGGACGTCCATGGAGGTTAGTTGTTCGACTAGGGTGTAAAAGGGCAAAAGAATCTCGTCCACCACGGGGCGGTTTAGAGTCTCCACGCAGATGAATTCCGGCCGGTGCCGGTTGAAATCAATGCCTCGCAAAACGGGCCCTTCAAAGCCCTCAACATCCAAAGAAAAGAAATCAACATGAGATACTTCACATTCGTCAAGAATTGAAGTCAGTGTTCGCCCAGGCACCTTGACGGTGTAACTACCTGCAGAAGGAACATGCTGTTTAGCGAGCGAAATGTAATGCGCATCAGCTTCATCGTTCCCCTTGGCGCCTTTTACCAGGGACATAAGGCCGCCATAAACCATTTCGACCTCCTCTCCTTCTTGCTCAAAAGGCACGAGCGCGCAATTAAAGACTCGCGCGTGGGGTCGCCGCCGCTGGGCCTTTTTGAAAAGTTCCGGTATTGCCTCTATCAAAATGCCTCGCCAATTTAAAAACTTCTCGAGGTAATATGTATTGCTTTGTGTGAAACCATCGTTCGCGCCCGCCTCAATGAAGAACCCGTGCTGTTTCGTGAGATAGGGCGCGAGTTTGGCATCGAGATCGTTCAAGCCAGGCCGGCTATATTTGGGGTTGCCAGCAAGTTCGAACAGGGAGCGGCGCGCGCTCTTAATCGTTTTACGAAAATTCATTGAGCTTGAAGTTTTTCATCAGTGTCGCGCCGTAAAGCCATCCAAGGGCTTATCAAAGCGAGACATTGAAGCCGTGCCACATTGCGCATAGATGGAATAAGAAACGATGAAAAGAGAACCGAGATGCTATAAGACAAGACTGTCGCAATAGCTGCACCCATCACACCAAGCCGAGGGATAAGCAACCAATTACAAACCAGATTCACGACGAGGCCGGTCACGCTAAAGAAGAGGGCCAGTCTGGTAAACCGTTCATTCAAGAGATATGCCCCGCGAGCAACACCAAGAAAAGCAAATACCAGGGACCAGACATACACCATCATCACCGGCGCTGACGCGGCATAAGCGTCATGGAAAAGCAGATGGATAATCCAGCGCGCTCCCAACGAAAGCGGCAGGCAAACGGCGTAGGCAATGAGGGCGAATATGCGGAAATTACGGAGCAAGGCGGCATTGTACACCTTGGCGCCGAGTTCACGGGTTTTCAGAAGTCCCGGCAAAAGAGAAGAGGCAAGCACCATTGGAATGAAATTCGCCGCTTCGGGCGCACGGATCGCCGCCGCGTAAATGCCGACCGCGGCATTGCCCAGCAGGCTGCCGATAATAATCAACCCTATCTTCATGTAAATGATGACCACCAAACCGGAAATGGCGAGCGGCCAGGAATCGCGCAGCAGATGCCAGCCTCTGGCGAAGTCAAATCGCAATGGATTCTGCGGACCAAGCCCCCCGCGCACGAACAGATAGGTCAGCAAACCGCTAAAACTTATCTCCAAAGCGAAAAGCACCGCAAACCAGAAAACGGACAGTCCCGCGATAATCAGCCCGATCTTTAAGGCATTCATGACAAAGAACAACCCCAGGCGAGGAATAACCAGACGGCGCATTTGAATGCGCGCCTCAAATAATAATTCCCCGGATTCAAGAGTTTGAGCAATGGTTCCCGCCGCAAGCACGGAAACAATCGCCAACGCCGGCATCTCTCCGGGACGAAGCAGCAAAACCGCCAGCACGCTCAATACCGCGCATCCACACGCAGTCAAAGCTCGAAAGCCCATGACTGTCCCGATCCAATGCCCCGCAGCCGACTCATCGCGGATGATTTCGCGCACCACGAGCGCGTCCATGCCAAGGGGTATCACGGACCCGAAAATCGCCACCAGGGCCATGGCGTAGTTGAGCAAACCGAAATTGCCGGCCCCGAAGTAACGCGCGCTCCAACTGCCAACGACAATTCCCACCGCGAGCCGAACGCCACGATCAGCCAGGAGCCAGGCAAAGTTCTGCGCGGCCGGACGGGCGGCCAACTCCGAACGCAAGCGTCGAGGCATTCCCAGCCAGGCACGAGAGGGCATTTGATTTGCCGGGCTGACTCGCAGGGCATCCGCACCGCCAGGTTTTGCGCCCGTCTCAGAGACTCCGAGCGGCGTTGGAATCATCGCCGTGAAATTCTATAAGGCCCACAGCTCAACATCCCTGAAGTATTATTATTCGCGGAAGCTTCCAAACGGCTTATTTTATAACCCGCAGAACCAAGTAAATTCAGGATAAAGCGCTTCGTTCGACGTCGAACACGTGTCATGATATTTTTGTTGCGCGCTTCTTTTCCGCCGAATTCCATGTGAAAAGTAAATGCATCGGCTTCGGAATCGAGCGCGATCGACTTTGGATGAACCAAACTGTTGAGTTTTCCCGTGGCCATCGCCAAAGACCCGGCCTCTCCTTTGGTGTGCGTAGCATCAGGGCCTGCGCCAATGTTGGTGACTAAATTTGCGTTTGGTATGATTCCGATTCCGGCGCACCGCCAACATGCATAAAGCCACTGGACGTCCCACGTATCCACGTTGCCTTCATAAACGTCGTTAAAAATCTTGTCCCAATAGTATTGTTCCTCCGAGGGACAAACCGCTTCAATCCATTTTTCTTGCCGGGCTATCGGCCATGAATTCATGGTTACATCATAGGATTTCCAGGCTCGTCTCCAAGATGCCCAGCCCCAGATGTGGGGAAATCGCGAAAAATAGTAGCTGCCATCACCGCGCCATTGGCCAGATTGGTAATTTGTGCCGGCGATGGCCATGATCTTCTGATGGTCACGATAATGAGCAAGCATTTGTGAGCAAAACGTGAAAAAGTCCGCGCACGGCACACAGTCATCCTCAAGGATAATGGCTTCTTCAACCTCTGAAAAGAGCCAGTCCATGCCGGAAGACATTCGTTTTTTGCAACCGAGATTTTCCGGGGCAAAATTTGTCCTCACGTCGCATTCCCAATCAACGGACCTCATGATTTCCCGAACCGATTCGCAGCGAAGCTTGTCGGTCGGGACCGCGGAGCGTGGTCCGTCAGCCACGAGCAGCAATTTTAGGGGCCGATAACGGCGGATCTCCTCGAAAACGGCCCTTGTGCAATCCGGGCGGTTGAAACCAAATAGGGCGACAGCAGGCTTATACATGGATGAGAAGATTATTCTGTTTTGGGTTTTGACGATTTGACGCCCGGGCAGTCCATCAATAACTCAAACTAACTTGGACACCGGCTTGATCATCACTGAGGTCACCGTTGAATTGGGACTGGCGGCTAACCCATTGACAGAAGATCTGGCCATTCAGGTGACGGACAATCTTTGCCTGAAGGCTGAGCCGGGCGGTCGAGTACCCGTCGGTGTGTGTTATCACTGGGACGCTGGCAGAGGAGTACTGGAGACCATAATAGCCTCCGCTTAAGGAGACCGTGAAACGGTCCGTAATCCCCTGTCGAACTTCCAACGACGCGCCGCTGGCGGCATAATTGTAACCGTTAAAGATAGCGGCGTATTGCTGCCGGTAACCCGTCAAAAGCAATCTGGTCAATTCTGAAAGCCGGTATTCGCCGACGGCGGTGAACACGGGATTAAGGGTTTCAGGGCTTCCATTTTCGTACTGGCGCAGTTCGCCGCCGACGGAAACGTCGAAGTTGAGTTTTTCAGTGTAAATATAACGGGCGCGCGCGCGCAATTGTTCATAGGTTTGACCCTGATGATTGGCCACATCGTCGATGCCCGCCAACACGCCCAGGCTGACGGGAAGGTCCTCTTCCAAATTGTAATTAAACCAGTCTTCGGTGTTGTATTCCGTATAGCCGATCAATCCTGGCGCTTCGTAGTCAATGCTGAATCGCCGCAGATTGCCTTCAATGGATGTCTTGTCGCTGAGCTGGTAGGCGGCGGAAAGTGTGGTGGGGATCAATTCGACGGTCGTGCGTTCACCGGCCTCAATAATCGTTTCCTTTTGCAATTGATATTCCTGTCTGAACCCCAAAATTAATTTGTCCATCGGCCATAGCAGATCAAGCGTGGCAAATTGGTCCAAGGAATTGTTGACGGTGTATTTGTCAAAGAGTTGAAAGCGGGGACCGTAGTCCAGAATCAATACTTTCCCCGGCCAATCTGCGGGCTGCTGGAAGATGAAATTGCCGGGTGAAAGAGTGAGCACATCACTGTGTTGATCCCGATAGGCGATGAGCGCGGCATCGTCTCCGGCAACCGCCTGGAGTGCGGGTTGCACCATCCAGATCGTGTCAGCTTCCTTATTCCCTATGGAGTATAATATGTTGTCATCGTAGGTCACGCCGGCGACAAGTCGCGGATGCAAATCAAACGGACCGAGGCGAAGTTCCAACAATTGTTTCTCCAGAGATGTTTTTGCAGCGGAATCATCCTGCGTTTTGGCAGCGGAATTATCCTGCGTTTTCGCGGTGGCATCGTCCTGCGCGAGGGCGACGGAGGCGGACTTGCAGAAACTGAACACGGCCAAGAAAATGATCCAGCTTCGCAGCGCGAAAAGCCCGGAATATTTGACAGCTGGCATGCTCCAGATTTTGGAATTGAATGCAGACTGGGATACTGACCTCAGATTCTTGCATTTTAGACGAGTTTCCATCCAAATTATTTTGCCTGGGCTTTGAGATCGTCATTAAACAAATTCACGGTTCGCATAATGACATCTTCACAATGGTTGGTGCCGACCTCAATTTCAGCTTTCTCCAAATAGGGTTGCAGATTGGGCATCGCGCTGGCAAATGCTGTGAGAATCAAATTATTTGCGGAAGGCAATTGCCTGGACGCGACCAGCGCCACATTGGCGCATGAAGGCGGCGTAGCTCTGCAGGCTGAAAAAACAATTTGCTCCACTTGGCCGGGAGCCGCGTACAGGGCTGCTCTGGAAAAAATCAATACATCTTCAGGTCGAAGTTCAATCGCGGTCGCAACCGCGGTTCCAGCCGCTTCGGGATTGCCGCGGCAAATGGCGCTGACGACGTAGGGAAGCACGCCGGGTCTGGCCATCACGGACACGTCGTGCAACACTTCCTGCGCGGTTTGTTCACGATCCGCGACGGCCGCCGCATGGACCAAATCCGCGGCTTTCGCTGGAATTTCCGGCACAGAGACGCTGCTCAAAGCAATAAATGGAGTTGAATTAACGGCATTGCCGCCGTGAGCAGACAATAGACAAGCCAGCAAGGCGAGCATGCCCGATGCGCTCAACAAAACAATCCATTTGAATCTCATTGAAAACAAAAAATGCAACTTTGCCAATCAATTCAAAAAAAGCTCCGCACTTGATGTTTTGCCAGTATGATTGACAAAAATCATTATTCGTATCTATCGGCTTTGGTTTCCGAGGAAACGGTTTCCTATTGGATAATGCCCGCATGCGAAAAGGCATGTTAAACCTTCCGCAACTTACACGAAATGAACACTAACACAAATTCAGGCGCGGAGCAACAAAATTCGTCATTATTCGGGGGCTTCCCGCCGTGCCCGGCCAGCCGATCTCTTGTTCTGGGTTCGTGCTGGACGAGAATACGCCGGTCCGCCTCGCTCAACGGCATAGAGATCCTAAGTTCTTGCGCTGAATCTTGTTTTTTTTGCCGCAGATTGTCGCTTTCCAGGTTCAAGTCGAGCCTGCAACACTGCTCGATTTTGGTGATCGGCGATTTGGCTGAATTCTGGGAATTGCTGTCCATCGACGACAATATACTCGGGCGGGCGAAGCGGGCAAATTCAAAACGCGCTTGGCGATTCGTCACCAGAACCAATGAATTCTGTTCCGTCCAGGGCTATCCAAGCCAAATATAAACTAAAAGGGCGAAGCGGTCGCTTCGCCCATGAAAAAAAGAGACACTAATAGCCAG
>PLIU01000432.1 GCA_003140095.1 Verrucomicrobiales bacterium
GTCAAGGCGCGCAGGATGTTCGCTACGGCCAAACCGGAGGGGTAGGTCAGCTTCAAACGATCCACCAGGATCGGCGTGTAAAGCATTCCCAACCCGACGCCAAACATTCCTATGCACATGAAATAAAGCACCAATTGCCAGGTGGGCGGTTGCGGCAATCCCAGCCAAACCATGGCCTGCACAATGGCTGCCATGCCACCCACTGAAGCCGCCATGGTCTGCATGTAATTAGCGCCGTGTTTTCCTTCGGGCCCGTATGGCAGTGTCACCACGCTTCCAAGAATCCCCGCCAGCACTTGGCCGCCCACAAAGAAACCGATGGAGAAACTCATGAAGGCGGCGGAAATTCCGCCCAGTGGTCCCAGGATCAGAATGGCCACCGCCGAGAGCATGACGTGATAACCCGGAGAACCGATGCGCGGAAGCCAGCGAGGAGACGGATATTGACCAGTCGGCGTGGGCGTCGCTGCGATCGGAGCGTCGTCCATCATAGTGAACCATCCGGTGGCTGCATCGCCGAGGAATTTGGCCATGGAGCCGTCCTGTCACTGACATGGTCGTAGTACGAAGCCATCACGCGCGGAGAAAATCTGAAGGACGTGGGATGAAATGGCAAGATGCGATTGCGCGCGTCTCAGTAAGCACGTTTTACAAGGGGAGGAATTGCACTTGATCGGCAAGGTCCTCTGCATTTCCAACCACCGCTATGGTTTCAAGATCGCTAATGCATCGACCGACTGTGACGTATAACTCGTGGGCGTACACAACACCGCCAAAGGCAATCCCTCTTTTCTGTCGTCGCGCTGCCTCCGCCAGCAAGTCTTCGTCTTGGCTAAACAGCACTCGGCGCAAGGCGGTAGCTCGATCAAGCAAGGCCGAATCCGGTAGCGTCGCACTTTCGTCTTCTTGCGCGGTAAGGACATCAACTCCTCGCTGCCTTAAGGCGACGGGTATCGCCCGCCGGACATGAACGTCCATGTAGAGAGCCAGGCTCACCCTTTAGTGAATTTTGCCCAGCTTTTTTAGCCGCTTTTGGAAACGCGTTGGAGTCGCCTTTGATCGAAGATTCTCGTACTGAAGCGCGCCGCGTTTTATGTGGGCATCGATCTCTGTTTGATGATCATGGTAATAGGCCAGGGCGGCGTAAATCTGAGCGAGGCTGAGATGAGGATATTGAAAGTGCATTTCTTCAGCGCTCGACCCGTGCGCCAGCTTGTCCAAAACGACTTCCACGACCTTAACATTGGTCTGGTCGATCCAAGCCACGCCGCGTTCGTCGAGGCAAATATGCGTTGATGCTTCCACCGCCATGCGAAGGATTCTAACAGGCCTTTCCTACCTGCGCAACCGACTTTGAAAGCTCTTCATAGTTCCAAAGAGATGGAGCGATTGCATTCCAACTTGTCAATAGTTGACACATCGCAACCGTAGGAGCAGGCTCGCCGTTCGTGGGTTTTCTACAACGGCAATGTGCCGATTTCCACTTTGAGCGTGTTGCTCTTGCCCGCGGGCAGGGTCAGCCGGTTTTCGGCCACATTGCCTGATTCGACACAAACCATCTGTTTGAATTCCTCCCCGCCGAAATCCGGCATTTGCTCCGCTTTGTCCACCCATGGATTCCAAAGGACGGTCGATCGACTGCCGGACTTCTCGATGCGGATGCGGCGGCCCAAGTTCGAATCGTGAATCTCCACCGGCCCGGCGGTATCCAGGTAGATGCGGTCGGTTTCCTGCGAAATTTTAATGTGCTCCGCGCGCTCGGTTTTGCGGGCGAAGTTTTCCGTTTTGTCCAGGTAATCGACGCCTTTCAAACCCGTGATGGAAACCGAGGCGATGTCGCCGACATGGAAATAAGAATGCAGACAATCCTCGAAGGTAAAATCCCGGCCGTCGGAAACGTTGGCGATGACCAATTGAACCGTGAGTGTCTTGCCCACCTTGACCCAGTAATCAGCCGTGAACTTGGGAAATAGCGCCGCCGAAGGGGAATCGGGCAAGCTGAGCCTCAGAACGACTTCGCCTGAGGACGTTTGCGAGACTTCGCGCAAGTCCCAGGTCTGGATGCGGGCGAACCCGTGGGCGGACTCTCCTTCGCGCGATCCGAACCATGGAAAGATGATCGGGATGCCGCCGCGGATGGCCATGCCTTCGGCGAACCGGCTCAATTGGCTCATGAACAACACAGGCGGCTGGCCCGTGACTTGAAAATTTGTGATATGGGCGCCGTGCAAATACATTTCGGCCGTGCTCCAAGGGGTGTTGATGACAAGTTTGTGGAGGTCGCCGTTTCCTTCGGAGAAAAGGACGCGCCCGGGAATTTCCATGGTCTTCTGCCACTGCTGTGTTGCCATATATTGAATTGTCAGGGCGGAGTATAGCTGATCTGGCGGTAAGTTGAAATAGGAAAAAGTTTCAATTTCATTTCCGTTGTTGGTTCGCCTTTCCGCCAACCAGTTTAAGCAAGGGCCGTGGCAGGGCCACGGAGGGGGGAGAATTCCTGCTGGCCGTCGGTTGGGCGCGGCCCGTCAATCGCGCGCGCAGCAATTCCAAGCGCGACTCGTAAGTCTTGACCGGCTCCCGGCCCATTTCCACGCCCCATGTCCAAACCGTCCCGTCGGCGGTCAAACCAAATCCCGTCCCCGCCTGACCCCACACCGCCACCCAGTCCGAGCGTGTGCCAAGCTGGCTCCAATCCTGCGGCGCCGGCGCGGCTGCAGACTCCGGATGAAAAGGCGCCGTCCATAAAGTTCCGTTGGCACGAACTTGCACTCGTGACCAGACCTCCACCGAGTGAACGCGGTCCGATACCCAATGCGAACTCACCAAGGAGCAGACCACCAACGCGCCTGCGTGCGGATTTGGACTCGCGCTCTTGATGTCCCACAATTCGCCGGCTTGGTTTCGGGCCAGGCCATTAGCATCCAGTGAAGTCCAATTCGTTTCCGCGCACACTTGGATGGCATCCATATGGACGGTCTGCCAACTCCCGCCCAAAAACTGGGGGAGATTCCCCTCAGCCCAAATTGTTCCATCCTTCCGCAATGCAAACGTCGATTCGAATTCGGCGCCGCAGTAAACGGATACCCAGTTGCTCGTCGATGTATAATTCATTGCTGTCGAACGACGGAGGACGGAAGCACCTGCCGACGGGTTAACATGAATCCGCGTGGCCTGCCCTTTCCCGGGACTGAAGAACCCTGTTGTTGCCTCGGCATTGACCTCAATGGGCACGAAGAACCCTCTTGTTGCCCGTCCCTTGCCGTCGTTAGCCACCAACGGTTCATTCCAGGTCCAGAGTGTTCCGTCGCGTTTTATGGCCGCGGCGTGGTGGGATCCGGTGCCAAGGTCGATCCAATCATTGCCCGCGATGGCCGGTTGCGGCTCGGGGCTATACCGACCGTTGCTGAAACCCCATCCCCAAATCGTGCCGTCGGCCCGCAGCCCCAGGCAATGCGTGCCGGCCCCCACCACCTTGACCCAATCATGCGCGGTTCCGATCTGCTCCGGCACCACGGCGCGGGGCGATTGCGGCGCGCCAGGCTTGCCCCATTGCCACAAGGTTCCGTCCGGCATGATAAAAAGGACACCACTGCCGCCGCCGGGAAAAACTTGGAACGGCGCGTTGCTTTGTGTCATGGACACCAGCACTGGCGGCGGAAAATGTTGCTGACTGCGGAGCACCAAAAGCACCGCCGCCAGCGCCACACCGACAGCCAGGCAGGCGAAAACCGGTTTTCTGGCCCGTGCCGGGATGAACCGGCCGGCCAAACGTGCCGTCCATTCGACCGCCATCAAACAGAAGCGCCACCAGGCCGGACGCGCAGGCTCCGGCAGGAAAGTTTGCACGGCCAGCCGGCGGAAATCCTTTCGCAACGTGTGCCAAGCCCGCAGCCCAAAGAGCAAATCCATTGCAATGCCAATTCCAAACCACAAACCCAGCACGAATCGGTCGCTCGGCTGCCAGCGCATCAAGTCCAACTCGTGAAGAAGATTGAGGCCGGCCATGATGCTCCCGAATATGACCCAAGGCAGGATGAAAATGCGCGCCACTGTAAAGGAAGTCGCTTGCGTCTGGTTCTTGCAGGTCAAGGCCGCCGCCATCGCCACCCACGGCAGCGTCACCACGTCGGCCCACAACATGCAGATGCCCGCGAAGCAGGTGAATAATTCTTGGGCGTGGAAGGTCCCATGTCGTTTGAGAACCACGGTTAAGACCACTTCCAGGGCCGTGACCAACAGCAGCGGCCGGAGAAATTGCCGGCGCAAAGCCAGTATCTGGCCGCGCAGAAAATCACTCACCGTCATCGGAGTGGCCAGCAACAACTCAAAGCCGCCGGCGCGGCGGTCTTCACCCAATCGCTGCCCGGCCTCCAGAGCGATCCATAGTTTGAGGGCGGAATTGATGATGAAACCGGTGGCAAAAAAGGTTTCTTCCGCCATCCAATAGGCGCCCGACTTGAGCCGTCCAAGAATCCACCAAACCGCCGCGCAGCCCAGGAAAATCCAGACATGCGCCGGCTTGAGCCGGGCGCGGCCGGCCAGCCAATAGAAAGCGTTCACATCCAGCGCCCGTTTGCGGAAGGCGGCGCATCGGGCCGGGCTGCCGTAACTGAGCCTCCGGCCCAAGTTCCTCCAGCGCCATCGGCGTGAAGGAGCGGGCGCCGGCTTGTCTCCCCAAGTGCGCGGGACGATCCAGCAGGCCGACAAGGTAAGCATCCACGCCAGCCCCTGGGTGACCGCCAACGACCACCAGAAATCCCGCGCCATAGTCGCATACTGGATATCGCCGCAGGTAACGAAGGAAAAAATCGGGAACGAATAATACAACTGCGGCACGAGTCGGTGCCGCATCGTCTCGAACCACATCCCGCAGGCCGCCGGCGCGCCAATGAGCAGGAGCGCCAGCAAAAAATTCACGGCCATGGCCGTGCGGTATTCCCGGCTGATCGCCGAGGCAAAAATGCCGATGGAGAGGGAAAAAAAGAAGGTGTTCACCAGCACTAAAACCATGCGCCAGAATTCTCCGTTGGTCATGCCGCCGGTCAGCAACGGAATCGCCAGGACGGGGATGATCGCCACCAAGGCGTAAAAGCTGGAAATGGAAGTCGCCACCAACTTGCCCAGCACCACGTCGTAACCTTTGAGATCGGTCAAGAAGAGCAATCCCAGGGTCCCTTGCCGTTTTTCCTGGCTGAGGCAATCGGCGGTGGAACGCCGGCCCGCCAGCAGGCAGAAGAGCATCGCGGCGCCCGACAATCCCCAAAACAGGACGCTGCCCAATTTGGCCTGGGGTTGGAGAAAGTTCATGACGAATGCGGCCACGCCAATCAGGAGCGCCTGGAAGGCGACTCGAACGCGCAGCCAGTAGGTGCCGCGGCGGCGCGAACCTTCACGCAGTTCCCGATCAACAATGGGCAGGAATGTCATGCTTGGCGGCCGAAATTGTGACCGTTGGGCCGGCAAAGTCAACGCAGGGGCGCGACGCGACCAAGCATGTTGACTTTGACGCGCAGGGCCTGACCCGCTATCTTCCTTCCATGCCGATTTATGAATTTCATTGCGGGAAATGTGGGGCCGATTCCGAGGTCCTCGTTCGCTCCAGTCATTGGGAAGGAACTTCCTGTCCGAAGTGTGGTTCCAAGCGGTTGGCTAAAAAGATGTCGCGGTTCGCCTCCGGCGGGGGCGAGGACTCGTCCGAGACCGCGTCCTGCACGGGCACGCCCAGTTCTTGCGGCCTCTGCGGCACCGGGCGGCCTCATTCGCATTAGCCTAAAACTTGCGTCGAGGGGATGTGGGTCAGATCGGGCACCGCCCAGTCCGGGTTGTGCCGCTCCAGTTCTGGCAGCGACACCCCGCCGGTGGCCACGGCCAGGACTTTGGCCCCGATGGCGCGGCCACAACGGATGTCCAGGGGCGTGTCGCCAATGACCAGCACTTCTTCGCCACGCAGATCGCGTCCGCATTGCTGGCTGCCGCGGCGCAAGGCGGCGACGGCGATCTGGTCGCGCTCTTCGTGGTCATCGGCGAAGGCGCCGAAGGGGAACCATTGCCACAAGTCGAACCGTTCCAGTTTGATGCGCGCGCCTTGTTTTATATTGCCGGTGAGCAGGCCGATCAGCGGCGGTTCGGGCTGGGCGAGCAAGGACTGGTAAAACTCCGGCACGCCGCGGCAAGCTCCGCCTTTGCAATCCAGAATCATCTCTCGCAGCCAGCGCAGATAGGCGGCAAAAAAGCGGTCGAAATTCTCCTGGGACGGTTCGATACGCTCGAGGTTGAAGAACTCGCGCACCAGCGAGACGTCGGTCCGCCCGGCGAATTGGAGGCGTTGGGTGCCGTCAGGGATGCCGAATTCGGTGGCAAAAGCGCGGGCGAAAGCCTTGGTGCCCGCGCCGCCCGTGTGAACCAGCGTGCCATCAATGTCAAATAGAACCAAACGGATCATCCCCATGAGGCTATGGATAGGGCCGACGAATTGCAATCCCCAGGAAAGCGCCATTCAGGACTGATCTAGAACTGACCTTTGGCTTCATGACCCTTTTGGCTTCACTTTCGTCGCCTTATTAGTGCTTGTCTCTGAGTTATCCCAAGGGATCTTCACTCCGGGTGCATAAAAACAATGTGCCTGCTCGGCGGCTTCCTTGCTCGGATAGAGCCAGCAGGCCAGCTGGAGCTGCGGAATTTTATAGGAGGGAGCGCGTTCATATGTAGCTGTCATTACCTGCCAATTTCTCACAGGAATCGACGCCGATGTCGGAATATATGCTCGTTCAGTCCAGAACATAATCATACATTTGTCTCTTGTCCCCGCGATCGCGGTTGCCGCTGCTTGATAGTTCGTAAGATCGCGACTCTTCTGATTTGGAATCAGAACGAAATCTATTGTGCCGCCGTACGGGTTTGGCACCGATCTGACTAACTCCCAACTATCATGTGGCTGCGTTGAAGAATGAATCGAGTTCAAATTCGTATCCTCGGCAACAACATGGAGACTCATTAAAATCAAAGGCAAACTTAACAAGTGGGCAATTTTCATATGTGTTGCGTGCAACGATGGACTTTCGGGAATTCGCATTGGCTCATTGCCCTATAAATAACAGAGTTCATTTTTTGTCACCGAATTGCCATCATGGCGTTTACTCATTTGGCAAATTCCTTCGTTATAGTCTCCTTCAAGTTTAGACGCCAGTTTTTCCAAGTAAGCAATTCAGGACTATTCCATGGCGAGTCAGGCCACCTCACGCCGTTGAATTTAGAGCATGTCTCGTCAAACTGTTGCTTCGAGATCAGTACCTGCGATGGCCGAGCATAGACCTTAACCGGACCGCGATTAACTACGACCGTTGGCTGAATCGGTCGGCCAATGGACCACCAAGCGAAACGCGAATCACGATAATTGCCTGGCATCAGCCAGATTTCAAGTGATTCAGTAGCGACGTGAATTGCGTGCCACTTGCCATTCGCATCCCGAAACTCTGCGTTAACTGGTCGAATCCCCTTCGCAATCACAAGAAGACCTTTCGGCCCGGTGTAATCTCGGTTCCAATGGTGTCCCCACGGAATTTCATTTGTTCTTCGTTCCACCAGTGTCCATCCAGCAGGTAACGAGTTTGTAATCGCTTTTACGGCTCGATCAAGTTGTACTGTGTCATCCGCCACCGCAGGATCGGTGAATAGGACCATGTACAAACAAAAAACTGAGCAGCTTATTTTCATCATTATTGCCTAACAATCGCCAAACTTCTATTATACAAAGGCTGGCTCGTAAATTGAAAACTGCCCACGACCGAAATCAGTGTTGCGGTCCTACCGTAGGGGTCATCGTAGGGTTCAGTTCCTAGCATTTCAGGATCGTGCCCCCTCTCCTCGGTTGTGTCAACCAATAATGCGGCAATGCTAGGAAACCGCCCCCCCACCTACCGCGTGACTGAGTTTGAAGATTTTTCGCCAGTTTCTACTTAACAGAGTAATACTAGGAACCGACCCCCACTCGACCCCCACTCGCGCGCTCGTTCGTCAGCCGAAGCGGGTCTGAAACAAATTGACCCCAAATCCGCTGCGAAAGCCGGGGTGAAATAACTGGAAACCGTGAAGCCTGCGCTCCGCTGATTGCTATTGCTGTTTGGCTCGCTCGCGGTTCTTCGCCGCCGATTGTTCGTTCAGCCATTGCCACACCTCGGGCGAAGCGTAAGCTGCCTGCCAGGAAACGTGGCCGATGTGCGCGAGTGTCGTCAGACGAATGGTGGCACTCCCTGCTTTCTTGATCGCATCCACCATTTCGATGGAGCGTTGGACCGGCACTGTAGCATCCGCCTGGCCGTGCCAGGCCCAGATTGGGAGGTTCTTAAGTTTGGCCGCGTCCGCCGGGTCGCCGCCACCGCAAATGGGCACGACCGCGGCAAACAAGTCCGGATGGTCAGCCGCCAGCCGCCAAGAGCCGAAACCACCCATGCTGAGCCCCGTCAAATAAATCCGGTCCGTGTCGATTTTGAAGATGTTGGTCAAATGATCCAGCAGCGCCAATAAGAGCTTTTGCTCCGCAGGAGAATTCCAGGACTTCGGAGAAGGCGGACATTGGGGGGAGGCGATGACGCAGGGGAATTGAATCCCGTGATCGATGAAGTTGGGCGGTCCCCATTTCTTGACGATGCTGAGCGGGCCTTCGCTTTCGCCGCGCCCGTGAAGAAATAGGACCAACGGCCATTTGGATGCCGCTGGCTGGCCGGGTTCCGCCCCGTAATTCCTTGGGAGATAGAGCAGATAAGGGATCGAACCGTCGCTGGTTTTAAGTTCCTGCTCGACCTGCTTGCCCGCGCCGGGGTCCTCGGCAAAAGCTGTTGATAACGAACACGCGAGCAGGGCCGCCATCGCGAGAAGAAATAAAGAACGCATGGCTGGATTGAAAGCAATTGGCGGAGGGAAGTCAAAGCGGAATTGGGTGAGGCTCCAAACTAGGGTGCGTTGCAATAAAGTTACATTGGCTTTAGGCCGCGCGGGGCAAAGGCTGACTCCACAGATGATTCCAACCGCCGGCCGAGAGCAAGGCGCAGCGGAGATGGAGCACGGCGGTGGCTCCCGCTTCGGTCCAAAACATGCCCGATTGTTTGAG
>PLIU01000031.1 GCA_003140095.1 Verrucomicrobiales bacterium
GCGGGGCCAGATTGGGCGGCGAACGGGAGGCACCTCAGAACACCGGCGAGCCGAAACAGGTGAAGATTGTCTTGCGGATAGAGGCCGTTGAGTCACAACTGGCCAGCGTTGAACCACCTGCGGTCGAAACTCCAGCGCCCGCATTGCCGCAGTCCCCGCCATCACCCTCTCGCCAGGAAAACGAGCCGCAGCAAATTCCCGCACGGATGTTGAATGAGTTCGTTTATTGTCAGCGGCTGTTCTACTACGAATTCGTCGAAGGTGTGTTTGTTGAAAGTGTGGATACGCTGCGGGGCGAGGCTATTCATAAGCGTGTTGATTCAGGCAACGGTGCTTTGCCTGCGGCCAAGAAGAAAGCGAAGAAGGCGAAGCAGGATGAGCCGGCGACGACCGTTGAGGCTCCAACCAAAGAGTCGGAACCGCAAAACGCGGAACCCGAAACAATTCATTCGCGTTCCGTGCAAATGGGTTCAGAGCGATTAGGCGTCGTGGCGAAAATGGACCTGGTCGAGTCCAAGACGGAGAAAGCGGATTTGTTCACGGCGTCGGAAGTCTGCCCGGTGGACTACAAGGCAGGTTCGCCCAAAGAAGGGGAAGAGGCCAATGAATTGTGGGACACCGACAAGATGCAGCTTGGATTGCAGGCGTTGATTTTGCGTGACAATGGTTATACCTGCAACGAGGGCGTCATTTATTATCGCGCGACGAAGCAGCGCGTTCGACTGCCCATCACCCCCGAACTGGAAAATTGGATTCTGCAAAACATTGCCGAAGCCAAGCGAGTCATTACCGGGCCGATTCCCGCGCCGCTGATCCATTCTCCGAAGTGTGTACACTGTTCACTCGCGCCAGTTTGTCTGCCTGACGAAACACGAATGCTCGCTCGGGCCCGCGCGGCGTTTGATTTGAGGGTGGGAGAGGCAACGGACACGCCGGAGGATTCGAAGGGTGTGGCGGGAGAGCCACCCCGCAGGTTGATTGCCGCGCGAGACGATACCCGTCCGCTGTATCTAAACACCCAAGGTTATCGCGTTGGATGCAAGGACGAAGTGTTGACGGTCAAAGAAAAAGACAGGGTCATAGAGGAAGTGCGGATGCGCGATCTTTCGCACGTTGCGCTGTTTGGAAACATCCAAATCTCGACTCAGGCGATTCAGTCGCTTTGCGAACAGGAAATTCCTGTCACTTACTTTTCGATGGGCGGTTGGTTTTACGGGATTACACGTGGCCATGCCCTAAAAAACGTGTTTTTGCGCATGGAACAATTCCGGTTCGCACGCGACGATACCGTTTGTTTGTCGCTGGCGAGGCAGTTTGTGCATGGAAAAATTCGCAATCATCGCACGTTGCTAATGCGAAACCACCTTGAGCCGCCAGAACCGATCATCTTGAAACTCAAACGGGCATCCGAAGATGCGCTGGCCGCGCTTCAATCCCTGAGCTTCTCGGAATCGAGGGCGCGGCCGCGAGCCAATATTTCCAGCAATTCAACGGCATGGTAAAGGTTGAAGATGACGACCTGCCCGGTCTCGAAATGCCGGGCAAAAGCGCCAAACAGCTCGCCTTCAACTTCAATTTTACCAATCGCAACCGCCGTCCACCGACCGATCCCGTCAACGCAATGCTTTCCTTGGCTTACAGCATGTTGGCCAAAGATTGCACGCTTGCTGCCTTGGCAGTCGGTTTTGATCCTTACATTGGATTTTATCACCAGCCACGTTTTGGACGACCGGCATTGGGATTGGATTTGATGGAAGAAATGAGGCCATTGGTCGCCGAGTCCACGGTGTTAAGTTGCATCAACAACCGCGTTGTCACGGAAAAGGATTTTGTGCGGGCTGGTCAAGCGGTGAACCTCACCGCGCCTGGGCGTAAACGCTTTTTCCAAATGTATGAGCAGCGCATGAGTTCGCTAATCACCCATCCGCTTTTCGACTACAAAGTGAGCTATCGCCGGGCGCTGGAATTGCAGGCCCGACTGTTGGCCAAAACGCTGACTGGCGAAATTGCGGAATACATTCCATTATTGACGAGGTGACACATGCGAACGACTTATTTGGTTTGTTACGATATTGCTGATGACAAACGGCTGCGCAAGGTGTTTAAGACCTGTGGCAATTTTGGCGACCACCTGCAATTTTCGGTATTCGAGTGCGATCTTAATCCATCGGAGAAGGTTGAATTGGAAACAATTTTGGGCGAAATCATCAACCACGACGAAGACCAGGTGATTTTTGTCGGGCTGGGGCCGTCAGAAGGGCGCGGAGACCGGGTGATCACCGCCCTTGGATTGCCCTACACGAAGCTGGACGCGCCGTGTTATGTGGTTTGAGATTTTGATGATCTTTGACAACTTAACCCGCGAGCGGCGGCGTGATGCGGAAAACCCCGCTCCCGCTCGCATGGCGTAAACGATTCAAAACAAGCAGATTATGGCAAGCAGATTGGGGAGCGCGAGCACAAGAGCAACCGAATCGGTGCAGGCAGTCGCAATCAAAGTATTGCGAGCTTGGGCCAGAAGGAGTAACAAGAGAGGACATTCCGCGCTCAATTGAGCG
>PLIU01000457.1 GCA_003140095.1 Verrucomicrobiales bacterium
GTTATTTACGGATAAGCTCTTAACCACAACATATTAGCTGCGCGACCAATGTTACGCAGAGGGAGTCCATTGTCTGGCGTGATGGCCTGTTGAATGGTAGCTGTATTAACGGCGATTGGCATAAATCAGTCCTCCTCGAACAAGGCGCGGGCGAATTGTTGGGCGTCGAAGGGCTGCAAGTCGTCGGGCTTTTCGCCCAGGCCGATGAATTTGACGGGCAAACCCAACTCGCGCTGAATGGCGATGACCATGCCGCCTTTGCTGGTGCCATCGAGCTTGGTGACGATAAGGCCCGTCAGCGGGACGGCTTTGTGGAAGGCGCGCGCCTGGACCAACGCGTTCATGCCGGTGCTGGCGTCCAGGACCAGCAGGGTCTCGTGCGGCGCGCCGGGCATTTTTTTCTGCATGACACGATGCACCTTTTGTAATTCCTGCATCAGGTTGTGCTTGGTGTGCAAGCGGCCGGCGGTATCGACGAACAAATAATCGGCCTGGCGCGCCAACGCGGCCGTGACGGCGTCGTGCGCCACGGAGGCGGGGTCCGCGCCGTGGGCGCCCGCAATGACGGGTACGTGCAAACGCTCGCCCCAGAGCTTGAGTTGTTCGACGGCGGCGGCGCGAAAGGTGTCGCAAGCGGCCAGGAGCGCCTTCTGGCCACGCGACTGCACCAGGTGTGCCAGCTTGGCGGCGGTGGTGGTTTTGCCCGTGCCGTTGACGCCGACAATGGAGACGACGGTCAACCCTTCCGCGGGCCGGCGCAATTCGGCCCGAGCGGTGGCGAGGCTCCGCTCAACCTCGGCGCGGGCGATGGCAAAGACATCCAGGCCGGCCCGGCCCTGGGTTTCATAAGATTGTTTGACAGCGGCGACGATCTGGGCGGTCATGGCCGTGCCCAAATCGGCGGCGATCAACGCGGCATCTAACTCCTCCAGGCTGCCGACGGTTAATTTGGGCGAGGCGGTGACAATGCGTTTGATTTCGTGGGCCAGCTTGTGATGCGTTTTAAGCAGGCCCTCTTTTATCTTTTGAAACAGACCCATGAGTGAGTTGGTACTAGGAATGGCGGGCTTGCTTGAGTTGTTCCAGGTAAATGCCGGGGAGCTTTACGCCGCCAATGAGTGGCTTGCCTTTGCTCAAACCATGGCAGTCGGAGCCGCCGGTGACGGCCAGATGCAGGCGCTGGGCCAGCGCCAGATAGTATTCGCTTTGCGTGCTGGTCTGTTTGGAATGAAAGCATTCCAAGCCATCCAGCCCAACTAGGGCCAGATGCGGAATGATTTGGTCGCAGTGGTTCAAACCTGGATGGGCCAGCACGGCCAATCCGCCCGCCTGATGAAGCAAATCCATGGCGTCGAGGGCGGAAATTTTGTATTTGGGTACCCAGGCGGGACGCCCTTTCTTGAGGAAACGTTCAAACGCCTCGTCCATGCTGCTGCAAAGCCCTTCCAGGGCCAAGGCCCTGGCCACGTGCGGGCGTCCGGGAGAAAGACAATTGGCCAGCGCAAAGACCGTTTCGGCGCGCAAGGGAAGACCCAGATTATTGAGCCGGGCCACCATTTCCCGAATGCGCTCCTGGCGGACGTCTTGAAACTTTTTGATGGCCGAGAGCAATTTGGGCTGTTGCACATCCATGAAATAACCCAGCAAATGCACTTCATGGCCGTCAAATTCCGCCGTTAACTCAGTGCCCGGGATGAACTCGATGCCCAAGCTCTGGCAGGCTTGGGCCATGCGCGGACAGCCCTCGACTGTATCGTGATCGGTTAAGGCCATGGCCACCAAGCCAAGTTGCGCGCCTTTCTGAGCCAGTTCTTCCGGGGTAAACGTGCCGTCGGAAAAGAGCGTGTGCAGGTGCAGATCAGCAAAGCCGGCCACAGGCTCTCCTGGGCGGACGGCGCCGGGGTTGGCGATAGTGGCGGACGGATTCATTTGACGCCGCGCGCGGGCCGGGAGAGTTCTCCTTTGATCTTATCCAATATGCCATTGACGAACTTTCCACTATCCTTCGTGGAGTACCGCTTTGCGACATCGACCGCCTCATTTATGGACACCACCGGTGGGATATCCTCGCGATAGAGCATCTCGTAAATGGCCAAACGCAGAATATTTCGATCCACGACGGCCATGCGATTGAGGTCCCAGTTTTGGGCGTGCTGCTGAATTTTCTGATCCAAGCCGGGGCGGTGTTCGAGCACGCCGTGAATGAGCTTGTCGGCAAAGATCCGGGTGGCCAACTCCTGCGTGGAAGGAGGGGGCAACTCCACTTTCTCGCCCCAATTGGCGGCGGCCTTATCGTCGGCCAGAGCCGGGGCCCGCTGGGAACTCCAGAAATGCCCCAGCGCTTCCTCCAGGTTGTCTGGAGGATTGAGGTCGTGCTGGAAAAGAAACTGCACGGCCCGCTCGCGAGCTTCACGGCGTTGTCCCATATTGGTAAGAATGGCCGCGAAACGGCGGCGGCAAAAGGAAATAATGTGCCAATGTGTGGAACCGGCAACGGGGCCGATAGGGAATCCCCTACAAAAGAAAGGGGTCTTTCCACACCGAGTTGGACCCAATGCTGCTTAACATAGAAATGCGGACGGCAAAAGGCAATCTGTGAACAGACAAGTAATTGTATTAACCCGCCTTTTGCTATGTTCACTCCGCTGTAAAAAAAATAAAAGCAATATGCAAAAGAAAAATAAGCGCAGTGCAGGATTCACGCTCGTCGAAATCATGATCGTTGTCGCCATCATCGGATTGCTGGCCGCCATCGCGATTCCCAACTTCGTCAAAGCCCGCACCACCTCACAACAAAACGCGTGCATCAACAACCTGCGGCTGATCGACGCGTCCAAGCAGCAATGGGCCTTGGAGCAGCGCAAGCAGAGCACCGACACCCCGGCATCCACGGGGACTGACCTGCAGCCTTACTTGGGCCGCGGCGTCAACGGCGAATTGCCCACGTGCCCGGTGGACCCGCAAAACAGTTTCCCCACCAGCTACACCTGCAACAACGTTGGCACCAAGCCGACCTGCAATATCGTCACTTCGACGCATATCCTGCCCTAACGGATAATTTGTCGTGATCCTGCGATCACGACCCATGAAAAGGCTTGGAGTCAAATCCAAGCCTTTTTTTGTGACCGCGAATAATCTTGTCCCGCGCGGGAAAGTACGGTGGAGTGGCCTCGTGGCAGGCCGAATCTCCGCAGCTTTGAAATGGCTCTTCTGCGCGTCCGTCCTCGCGCTGGCTCTTTACCAGTTTTCCGAGAACACCGCGGATCCGGATTTATGGGCTCACACCCTGGCTGGAGAGCACATTCTGTTGACAGGCAAGCTGCAAAACACCGAGCCCTACTCCTGGACGGCGCGCGGCACCCCCTGGATCAATCACGAGTTGCTGGCCGAAATGGCGCTCGGGGCCGCGCATGGGCTGGCGGGCGGAACGGGAATTCTTCTGCTCAAAATGCTCGTCGGCTTCCTGACCTTCGGCATCGCCTGGAAGATCGGAGCCGGTGACTTATCCTGGCCGCAACGCGCGGTACCGTGGGCCGTGGGCGCGTTGGCGGTGGTTGAAATTTCCTATGGCTTTGCCGCCCGTCCGCAAATCTTCACCGCGCTCGGGTTGTCAATTGAACTTTGGTTGTTGCGGCAGATCACACGGGGACGGGTGCGGTGGGCTTTGGCGCTGCCGGTTCTGTTTGCGTTATGGGTGAACACCCACGGCGGAGTGCTGGCGGGGCTGGTCGTGCTGGTGGTCACCGCCCTGACGGAGTCGGCGCAGTGGTTCTGGCCAAAGTGGCCGGAATTGGCAGTCAAGCTGCCGGTGGAACCGGTTTCGGCGCGATCGGTCGTGGTGCTGTGGCTTTCGTGCGTGCTGTGCGCCGGGGCCTTGTTGGTCAATCCTTACGGATGGGAGTTGATTCGCTGGACCATCAGCGGGGTGGTCTGGCTGCACCAACGGACCGAATTGGAAGAATGGCATCCGACGCCACTGAACTGGAATCACACCGCGTTGTTTGTTTTGGCGCCGCTGGCATTGATCTCATTTGCGCTCTCGCGGCGGCGGCGCGCGCTGTGGGAAATGGCGGTCGGCGCGGGGTTGGCGGTTTTCGCCTTTCGGTCTGTGCGGCACACGCCGTTGTTTGCCATCGCCGCGCTGGCTTTTGTGCCGCCGCACATGGTGGATGTCATGGTCCGCTTCCGCGATCAATTTTCGGGGCTGGAAGAATTTATGCGGCGTCGTGGCATGCAGCGCGCGGCGGTGGTTTTGCTGGCGGTGACGACGGTCGGAGAGTGCGCCGGGACGCTTCTGCTGCATAAGGAACACCCATTGACGATGGAGGTGCCCAAGAGCCAGTATCCTTTGAGCGCGATCGCTTTCATCCGCGAACACGAATTGCGGGGGAATTTGCTGGTGTTTTTTGATTGGGGCGAGCTTTGCCTCTGGGAATTGCCGGAGTGCGCCGTCTCCATTGACGGCCGGTGGGAAACGTGCTATCCACGGGAGCTGATCCCGGAACACTGGAAGTTTTACTATGGCCAGCCGGTGGATGGGAAGATTCTGGATATAAGGAAGGCAGATTTGGCCTTGTTGCCGGTGAATTTGGCCGGCGCGGTGGTCTTGGCCCGCGAACCCGGATGGAAGGCGGTCTATTATGACAGCTTGGCAGTAGTGCTGGTGAGAGAACCACGCCGTTATCCGAAATTGGCGTCGGAGAAGCTACCGGAAGCCGGCCTTCCGGACGCCGCCCAAGGGCGGGCGCCCTTCCCGGCAAGTCGTCCTGCCCGGCTGTACCAATGAGAGCGGATTGCCTTTAGTTGTAGTGTTGGTCTGGCTCAGGCTGTCCGACACTCCGCGTCATTGAAGGCCCCTGTTTATTGGGAGGGCGTGTCACGCCGCATCTCAGACTTTTGACGGGCTTTATAAGATTCCAGATCGACCGCAAGTCTTGTGGCCAAATCCCGCATGCCTTGAGCCTCTGCCAGGCGTCGTGCCAGCTCGGCGTTTTCAACCGCTTTCGAATACTCGCCCGCAGCCGCATACGCGGCGGCCAAGGTTGCAATGTACGGAGAAACCTGGAACCGGGTCAACGCATTGGCCCGCTCCGCCAGTGGAACGGCTGCGGAGGGATTGTTCCATTTCGACTGCGTAGATGTTACAAGGAGATTGGCCAGTCCGTTGAGTATCTCGGGCGAATTGGGGTCGCGTTCAAGAGCTAAGTTATAGTTCGTTATTGCCAACCCGAATTGCCCTTCTTGCTCCAGCGCCCTGGCATAATTGAAGTACGATTTGGGCTCAGTGGGATTGCATTGAATAGCCGCCTTGAATTGCTCGATAGCTCTCTCTAATTGTCCTTCTCTGGCAAACACCGCACCGAGATTGTTGTGCAGGCTTTCGTCATGCGGGCTAAGTCTTAAGGCTGCGGAGAACTGCTCCGACGCCTGGTTCAGGTCGCCGATATCAGCGAATTCCACACCTAGTTTGTAATGCGTGGGGGTTGAGTCAGGCAGGAAACGGAGCACTTCCTCGTAATGTGGAATGGCCTCTCTGCCTCTTCCATCGTCTGACAACGCAACTCCAAGGCCATTCTGCGCAAAGGCGCTGTTGCCATCGACAGCCAAGACGCGCGTGAAAAGGGCAATGCCATTCTGCCAATACGTCAGTTGGATTCGGGTTTCCACTACACATAAGAGCAACGAAACGGCTGCCAGACTAATTAGCCAAGAACGGACCGAAGGTCTTATTTGAATCCAACGATCGAGCCCCCAGCTCAAGATGATAAACAGGCCAATGAGTGAAACATAGGAGTAGCGGTCTGCAACGGCCTGGTGGCCGACTTGGATTATACCGATTACCGGAACGAGCGTTCCCAGAAACCAGAACCATCCGACTAGAATCCAAGGACATTGGTATCGCATCCGCACTGCAAGCCAGATAAGCCCCGCGATGAGCAGAAGAGAACCAGTCGCGGCGGTGTAGGGAGGTGAGGCAGGCAGCCGGTGGAACACGCAGAGATTCATGGGGACAAACGTTTTCGCCACGTACCAACCAAACGCCGCAGCCGAATTAAGGAGCCGCAATGGCAGAGACACTTGATCGAAGGTCTTGATTGCGCCGCCGGAATGTTGAGCGAGAATGGTTATGATGCTGGCGCCCAAGGACAGGGCAAAAAAAGGCAGCTTTTCTAGAATCAAGCGGAAAATCGCCGGCCGCGCAGCTCGGCCCGCTTCTGTCGAGGGCCGGAATCGTCGCCATGGCCAGTAATCGAGCAAAAGCAATAGGCCAGGCAGCGTGACAATCATTGGCTTGCACAGCAGTCCCACGGCAAAAAGCGCTAGCGCGAGGACATAGCGATGGATGGCACGGTCTTTGACGTATTGTGCGTAGGCCCATATAGTCAAAAATAGGAACAACGTGCTCAGGAGGTCTTTTCTTTCCGCCACCCAGGCGACGGATTCGACATGCAGCGGATGCCAGGCAAAGAGTGCTGCCGCCAGCCAGCTTGGCCACAGCCGCTGTGTCAAGCGGTGGAGCAAAAAAAATAATAATGCCGAATTGAGCGAATGGAGTATAATATTGGTCAGATGGTGACCGCCCGCGTTTAGGCCCCACAGCGAACAGTCAGCCATGTGCGAAATCCACGTTAAAGGATGCCAGTTGCCTGCATACATTGCGGAAAACGCCCATTTTGCGCTGTCAGCGGAGAGGCCCTGGTTGACCCAAGGGTTCTCACGGACGTACTGTAGGTCATCGTAATCGACGAATCCGTATCGCGCGCTCGGAAGATAGAGACAAAAAGTAATTATAAGTATGAGCAATCCGAGGGAAAAAGCCTTAGGAAGAGCAGTAGGTTCTCTGAATTGCCACTGGATTGGATTGCGCCTTTTCACTGATTTTGAGCATATTTTAGGCTTCCGTTTGAAGTCCATCAAAATATCGAGCGCGACTGGTTAAGGACTACATGACAGGTTAAACGTGCTTCTCAAGTTTGCGAAGTTCACCAAAGGAGCGGGCAAAGACGGCTTTCTGGCATCGTGTATGCTACAGGTTAAGAGGCGGTTCGCAAAGAGCAATACGTGGATGCAAGTTTTAATAATAGCCCGCTCTTGGATGAGTTCACGCCGCATCGAAATGAGAGAAGAAACTATGAAAAAGAATACGGCAAAGAAACATGGATTCACCCTGGTGGAAATCATGATCGTCGTCGCCATCATCGGATTGCTGGCCGCGATTGCGATTCCCAACTTCGTCAAAGCCCGCACCACCTCACAACAAAACGCCTGCATCAATAACCTGCGCCTGATCGACGCGTCCAAGCAGCAATGGGCCTTGGAACAGAAAAAGCAGACCACCGACACCCCGGCATCCACGGGCACGGACCTGCAGCCATACCTGGGCCGCGGCGTCAACGGCGAATTGCCATCGTGCCCGGTGGATCCGCAAAACTCCTTCCCCACCAGCTACACGGTGAACAACGTGGGCACGCCGCCAGCGTGCAACATTGTATCCTCGACGCACATTTTGCCGCTCAATTAAATTTGCCACGGCCCATTTTGGTCGTGACTCGCCGAAGGTCCGGGTTGAACCCGGGCCTTTTCTTTTTTGCTTTCTCTTGCTGAGCAATCTTCTTGCTCAACCAGAATTGTTCCTGCTATGGTTCAACCCTTGGTGAGGCCGATGTGGCGGAATTGGCAGACGCGCTAGACTCAAAATCTAGTAACCGAAAGGTTGTGTGGGTTCGACCCCCTCCGTCGGCACCACACCGAGGCCAGAGGGGTGCTTTCTTTCACCCCAAATCCGCCGCCTTTCTGGACAGGCGTGTTCCGACCTCAGACAGAATTCAAAAACTTTTTGCTGGCTATGATGCCGCCTTCTTGGCAGAATCGAGAATCAGAATATATGAAAGGCCGGTTCTCTCTTTTCCGGGTCTCCATGCTGGGATGGGTCGCCGCCTTGTCCTTCGCCGGATGCCATGAGTTGGTCAGTGCGCCGGACGGCGCAAACTCCGCCGCCGGCGTGCAAATATCGCAAGAGGATGGCAGACTGCGGGTGGAGATCGGCGGCCAGCTTTTCGCCGTCTATCATTATGCGGACGTGCCGCGCCCTTACTTTTACCCCGTGCTTGGCCCGGATGAATTGCCCATGACGCGCCAGTGGCCCATGGAGAATGCCGAGGAGGAAGAACACGACCATCCGCACCATCGGGGGCTTTGGTACGCCCACGGCGCCGTCGATGGCCTGGACTTTTGGTCGGAGGAAGGGAACTTTTGCAAAATCGTGCATGACCAATTTATGGAAGTTCAATCGGGCAAGGAGGTCGGCATCATTAAATCCAAGGACAAGTGGCTCAACCATGACGGCGCCGTCGTTTGCACCGACGTGCGCACCATGCGCATCTACAATCTCCCTGGCACGGAACGGATGTTTGATTTCGACATCACTCTGCAAGCGCCGCCGGACAAACCGGTCATTTTCGGCGACACCAAGGAGGGCGCCATGGCTACGCGGGTGGCGGAAACCATGCGCCTGACGCATAAGAAAGGGCCGGGCGAGGGCCATATTGTCATGTCCACAGGATTGCGGGATCAGGAAACCTGGGGCAAACGGGCCGATTGGTGTGACTATTACGGACCCGTGGCCGGCGGCCCCAATGGCCCGGAAACGCTGGGCGTCGCCATTTTTGACCATCCCGACAACCCTCGCCATCCCACGACCTGGCACGTCCGCGACTACGGCCTGTTCGCGGCCAACCCATTTGGCCTGCACGAATTCGAGAAGAAACCGAAGGGCGCCGGAGACTTGACCATTGCGGCCGGGCAAAGCGTGACCTTTCGCTATCGTTTTTACTATCATCGCGGGGATGAGAAACAAGCCCAGGTGGCAGCACGTTACCAGAAATACGCCGCGGAAAAGCCGGCCCCGGATTGAAGGTGAGGCGCCTTCGAATAACTGGACCGTCTATTAGTCAACAACATCTGAGTATGAAAACACTGACACGCCGTTCTTTTTTTAAACAATCCGCGCTCGGCGCGGGAGTCTTGGGGTTGTCCGCCCGGTCTTGGAACGCCGTTGCTGGCGCCAACGATGACATTCGTCTGGCCGTGGTCGGCTTTAACGGCCGCGGCCAAGAGCATATCAAGGCCTGGACCCAGATTCCGGGAGTCCGCTTGACGGCACTTTGCGACGTGGACAAGAAAGTGCTCGACGCCGCGGTCAGCCGGCTTGGTTCAAGCGGCACGACGGTTGAAGCTTATCAGGACATCCGGATGCTGCTGCAAAGCAAGAATGTGGACGCGATTTCCATTGCCACTCCCAATCATTGGCACGCCTTGGCCACGGTGTGGGGCATCCAAGCGGGCAAAGATGTCTATGTCGAGAAACCGGTTTCGTACGACGTTTGGGAAGGCGAGAAAATGGTCGAGGCCGCCCACCGCTACCAAAAAATCGTCCAAGCCGGCACACAGTCCCGCTCTAGCCACGCCATTAAGGAGGCGGTCCAGTGGGTGCAAAAGGGCAATCTGGGAAAAATACTGGTCTCGCGCGGACTTTGCTACAAACCCCGCGCGAGCATCGGCAAGACGGAAGGCCCGCAGGCGGTTCCCTCCACGGTGGATTACGATTTGTGGTGCGGGCCGGCGCCCTTGACACCGCCCCGCCGGCGCCAATTTCATTACGACTGGCATTGGTTTTGGAATTATGGCGCGGGTGACCTGGGCAACCAGGGCATACACGAAATGGATGTGGCGCGCTGGTTTCTTGCTGAAAACACGTTGTCGCCCCGCGTTCTGGCCATCGGCGGACGGCTCGGCTACGAGGATGACGCCGAAACGCCCAATACCCTCATCGCTTTTCACGACTACGAAGCGGCGCCGTTGATCTTTGAGGTCCGCGGCCTGCCGGAAAAGGCCGGCTCCAAGGCCATGGACAAATATAAAGGAGGACGCGTCGGCATCGTCATCGAATGCGAAGGCGGCCACGTGCTGGTGCCCGATTACACCCAAGCCGTCGTGTTCGACAAAGACGGCAAAGAAATCAAGCGCTTCAACGATAGCGTCAGCGACCTTGACCACTTTGCAAACTTCATCAAAGCGGTGCGCAGCCGCAATGAAAGAGACCTGAACGCCCCCATTCACGAAGGCCATCTATCCTCCGCGCTTTGCCACACGGCCAACATCTCCTATCGCTTGGGCAGCCAGAGCTACGCCGAGGCCATACGCGAACAGATCAAAAGCGACCGGGACGCGTTGCCGACTTTCAACCGCATGGCCGAACATCTCGCCGCCAATAATGTCGATCTGGATAAAACTCCGATGACACTGGGCATGGTGCTGAAAATGAACCCGGGCAACCAACAGTTTGTGCAAGCCAAGCAGGCCAATCATCTGCTGGCCCGCAGGCCGCGCGAGCCTTTTGTCTTGCGCCTGACATGACATTACGCGCTTGGCCTCCGCCTCCGTTTTGGGATATGGTTTTCTGATGAGAAAGTTGATGATCCTCGCGGCCCTGCTGGCCGCCACCTGGCAACCTGCCGCCGCGGATGATTTGGCGCCGTTGCCTTTGGTCCTTCCGCCGCCAGCCATGAAAGGAACGCCGCAGGTCCTGCCCACCAATACCACCGCCCTGCCCTTGACCTCCGATCCGCGCCCGCCTTTTCTCGCTCCCAAGGGGGTGGTCAATGTCGCTTTGGGCAAGCCTGTCACCGCCAGCGACACCAACCTCATCAACGGCGACCTCAAACTCATCACCGACGGAAAGAAAGAGGCCTACGAAGAAAACGTCGTGACCCTTCGGCGGGGCCTGCGCTGGGTGCAAATCGATCTCCAGGCCGAATACAAGCTCTACGCCATCGTCATTTGGCACGACTTCAACATTCCCCTGGTTTATCGCGATGTCATCGTGCAGTTGTCGAATGATCCTGAATTCAAGACCGGCGTACAGACGATTTTCAATAACGACCAGAAGAACACGGCCGGGCTAGGAATCGGGACGGACCGGGAATACTTCGAGAATTCCCTCACCGGTGCCGGGAAATTGATTGCCGCCAAAGGCATCCCATCCCGTTACATTCGCTGCTACAGCAAAGGCAGCACCGACAGCGCCCTCAATAGCTACATCGAGGTCGAAGCCTACGGCCTGCCGGGGCAATGAACCGGTGGCTGCTGGCGGGGATGGTGTTGCTGCTGGGCGTGGGACTGGGTTTGCGAGCGCCTGCCTTGAGGCTCCGTCCCATGCACAACGACGAGGGCGTCAACGCCATGAACTTCCGCCGTCTTTACGTCACAAATGATTACAAGTACAATCCCGACGAATTCCACGGCCCCACGCTGCCCTACCTGACGCTTCCCGACGTCTGGCTGCAAGGTGGAGGCGATTTCAATGAATTCACCGAGGCGACTTATCGCAGCGTGACAGTGGCGTTCGGGTTGGGATTGATCCTGCTGTTGCTGCTGCTGGCGGCGGATTTTGGCCGCGCGCAAACGTTGTGGGCGGCGGCGTTGACGGCCCTTTCACCCGCCATGGTTTTTTACAGCCGCTATTACATTCATGAGATGTTGCTGGTCTTCTTCACGGCTTGGACTTTCATCTGCTGTTGGCGATGCGCCAATTCGGGCCGCGCCGCTTGGGCCGTGGCGGGGGGCATCGGGCTGGGATTGATGTACGCGACGAAGGAAACCTTTGTCCTTGCGCTGGCGGCCATGGTGCTCGCGGCCGGGACTTCCGCTCTTTGGAGACGATGGCGCGATGGCGGCGCGCCGGGCTTCCAGCCGCGATGGAACTGGCGGCAGGTTTTCGCGGCTTTGACGGCGGCGGCCGTGACCGCGGCTGTCTTTTTCTCCTCCTTCTTCACCAACTCCGCCGGGCCGTTGGACGCGTTGCGCACTTACCTGCCATGGCTCCGCCGCGCGAGCGGCGCGACGACGCACGTTCATCCGTGGAATTTTTACTTTGAGCGGCTGCTTTTCTTCCATGTCCGCGGCGGACCGATCTGGAGCGAAGGATTCATTGTGGCGCTGGCGCTGGCCGGATTCATCGGGGCGGTGCGCGGGCGCTTGCTGCTGCTGCGGTTGATTGCGTTCTACACCTTTTGGTTGACGCTCATCTACACGGTTCTGCCTTACAAAACGCCGTGGTGCCTGCTGGGCTTTTATCATGGGATGATTCTTCTGGCGGGCGCGGGCGCCGTGCTGCTGTGGCGGGCGTGCCGGCCGGCCTGGCTGAAAACGGCCGCGGCGCTGGCGCTGGCGGCGGGCGTCGCCCACCTGGCCTGGCAATCCTACCGCAGTAATTTTGCCGCGGACTCCAGCGGCGTGCCGTATTTTGACAGCGCAAAGAATCCTTACGTCTATAGCCAGACGCTGCCCGATGCGCTGAGGTTGGTCTTTACCGTCGAAGCTCTGGCGCACGTTTCCGCCCAGGGCTACGGCACCGTGATGGAAGTGATGACGCCGGAAAGTTACTGGCCGCTGCCGTGGTATTTGCGACGCTTCACCAATGTCGGTTACTGGGATAACATTCCCCACCCACCGCCGGTGCCGATCGGGTCGGTGCCGATCATGATTGTCTCGACGGAACTGCACGCCGCTTTCGACGAAGGACCGGACAAGACACACCTCATGGCCGGCTATTTTGCCTTGCGGCCCCAAGTCTTCCTGGAGCTGTACGTCCAGACCAACCTCTGGGCCGCCTACGTCAAAACACTGCCGCCGGAGAAGGATTGATTTCTCCGCGCGTCATTTCATGCGGTTGAAAGTGGCTTGGAGGATTTCCCAATCTTTCTTGCCCGCCACTTTCTGCCGCATACTGGCGTTGAGGTCCGCCTCCAGCTTGTTCTTGGTCGGACGGTCGGATTTGTAGAAAAGTCCGAAGTAACCGGGGAACGGCGCGTCGGCCAGTTTGTAGGCNNTCGTGGTCCATGGCCGCTTCCATCATTTGCAGCAAATGATTGGCGTTGGTGTGCGTGGCCCGCGCCACGAAGGTAGCCCCGGCGGCGATTAATTGCTTCATCGGATTAACCGGCTGATCGAAGGCGCCCCACGAATCGGTTTTGCTCTTGAACCCCAGCGGCGAGGTGGGCGAAGTCTGCTTTTTGGTCAAGCCATACACCCAGTTGTCCATGATGACGTAGGTCATCTTAATGTTGCGGCGCGCGGTATGATTGAGATGGTTGCCGCCGATGGAAAAAGCGTCGCCGTCGCCGCCGAAAACGAAGACATGCATGTCGGGGCGCGTGAGCGAGACGCCACTGGCAAAAGGCAGAGCGCGGCCATGCAGGAAATGCGCTCCGTTGGTCTGGACAAAATATGGAAAGCGGCTCGAACAGCCGATGCCGGCGATGGTGGCGATCTTCTCGTGCAACAGCTTGCGCTTTTCCAGCAACTTGAAATACAGGGCCAGGACGGAAAAATCGCCGCAGCCCGGACACCACGTAGGGTGGTCGGCGGCCAGGTCCTTTTTCGTCAGCACTTTGCGTTCGGGGGCGGCCGGCGCCGCCGGGACGGAGGCCGGGTTGGCCTGCGTGGGAATTTCAACAGTCGTTTCGCTCATAGTAATCGCTTTGACAAAATTTTAAAATTACAGTTTGCGCAAGCCCTCGGCCACGTGGCACTTGGCCCGTTCCAGGATTTCGCGGACGCGCCAGGTCAAGCCGTCGGTTTTGTTTAAACCGCCGATCTTCGGCAGGCAAAAGCGCGCGCGCAGGATGCCCGCCAACTGGCCGTAGCCGTAAAGTCCCTCGTCGTTCATCTCCACGACGATGACGTGATTGAATCCGGCGAAAATGTTGTCCAATCCCGGTGGCAGCGGGCAGATGTGCCGGAGGTTGAGCGAGGAGACGCTGTCGCCGGCGGCGCGGGCGCGATCGACGGCTTCGCGGATGGGGCCTTGAGTCGAACCCCAGCCGACGAGCAGGATGTTGCCTTCCGGCGGCCCATAGACTTGGGGCACTGGCAATCCTTCCGCCACCTTCTGCAATTTGCGGCGGCGGCGAGCCGTCATTTGCGTATGCATCTTGGGTGAACCGGCAGGATGGCCCATCTCATCATGTTCCAACCCGCTGGCCAGCGGGTAGTGCCCGCTCAAGATGGGCGTGCCCGGCGCCACGCGCCGTTCCACCCGTCCGTCCAACGGGTAGGGAGTGTAGTCGGCCACAGGCGAAAGGTCCGGCGTCAGGTCCTGGCAAACTTTTTGCAGATCAGGTTCTTCAAAAGTTTCGATGCGCGTTGCGATGGATTGGTCGCTCAAAATAAAAACCGGCGTATTGAATTGGCGGGCGATGTTGACCGCCTCAATGGCGGTGTAAAAGCAATCTTCCACACTGGAGGGCGCCAGCACCACTCGCGGCGAGTCGCCGTGCCCGCCGAAACAGGCCAGGTTCAGGTCGGATTGCTCGACGCTAGTTGGCATGCCCGTGGAAGGGCCGCCGCGCTGCACGTCGCAAATCACCAGCGGGACTTCGGCCATGACGCCCCAACCGATGGCTTCGGTCTTCAAGGCAATGCCCGGGCCGCTGGAACCGGTCACCGCCACCCGCCCTGCCCAACCCGCGCCCAGAGCCATGCAGGCGGAGGCGATTTCGTCCTCGCACTGCACAAAGATGCCGCCATATTTGGGCAGCTCGCGGCGGAGCAACTCCATGATTTCCGACCAAGGCGTAATCGGATAAGCCGCGCCAAAGCGAACCCCCGCGGCAATCAAACCGTAGCCCAAGGCCTCATTGCCGGTCATGACCACCTGCTGGCCGCTCTTTTTCTTGGACTCAACGAATTGGAAAGTCTCCAGAATATTTCCCAACGAATAACCGTAACCGGTGTGGAAAGCGCCGAGGGCGGTCTTGGCCACGCTCTCATCCTTGCCCGCAAACCGCTCGGAAATCAGCCGTTCCAGCTTCGGGACGCTCAGATCGAACATCTTCGCCACCAGACCCAGTGCGAAAAGGTTTTTCCCCTTGTCCTTGGCCGTGCCGCCTATGGCCTCAATGGTGCGGCTGGTGATGGGCACACCAACATGGCGAAATTCCTTTTCCCATTCGGGCTTGGGCTGCACGTGATCGGAATCATAGAGGACGATGCCGCCTTTGCGCACCGAGGAAATATGGTCCTCATAAGAATGCTGATAAAAGGCCAGCAGCACGTCGGCCTCGTCGCCCGAGCTCAAGACTTCCCCCGATCCAATGCGCACCTGGAAAATGGAAGGCCCACCGGAAATGGTGGCAGGGATGGTCATGAAAGTCATGACCTCTTGTTCGCTGCGCCCGGCCAAACGGGCCAAAAAACCGCCGATGGCCTGGATGCCATCTTGCGAATTGCCGGCGAAACGGATGACCGCTTCGGATACTTTCGACACCTTTGGCGTGCCGCCGCCGACGGGCGGTGTCATTGTAGATTCACTCATTTTACGCTCCGTGATTAAAACTCCTTGACGTCTGTGATGATGCGCTGCCGAAACCCTTCGACAACGAAACCGTGGTATAAGCTATAAGATGCACGTTCCTAACCTACCACTTCACCATAAGTACGTCAAATGATGCATGACAGACACAAGTCATTTGAAATGAACATTTTACGCAGAATATGGACTCTCGCAAGGGCCGCGCGGCCAAAAGTATTAATCTTACTTATTTATGTTAAAAATACTGTAACAAGACTTAATAATACTAATCTTGGCAAAAGTTGGCACGAAAGGCGGTACCAATCCTTGCCAGGGGATCGCCGGAAGGGTAAAGTTTTCTTGTTGTCGTTGACAAGGTATGTGTTCCTTCATGCGTTGGACCGCTTTTGTAATGTTGTTGGGCCGACAAACTTGCTGCGGCCAATCGCCGCGCTTCTTCCAGGAAAATGCGTTCACGTCCGCGTCATTCGCCGAAGCCGTAAATCACTTTGTCCGCATTGGGGAGGCTGCGGCGGTGAAGGAGCTGAACGAGTTGGCCGATGGCACAGAGAGGACCAACGGTTTCTCAGTCAAGGTGCGCGTTGGCTTGATTTGCAGGGTTCTATTTCAGCCGCAGGGAAGTGAGGCTATTCGTCCACCGGCATACGGTTTCCTAATGGAACTCGGAAGCATTGGGCTGCCACCCACGTTTCCCTCTTCCTCCTGGACTAATATCAGCAGGAATTGGCCGCTCTACCCGGTGGCTCTTTCTGGTTCCACCTATTTCGTTTTGAGCGAAAGGTATAGTTTTGAAGGGGCCGGCGGACCGGAAGATCCGATGAGTTACGTCGCGTATTGCCGAAAGCACGGTGTTTTCTGCAAGAGGAAGATCCAAGTCCCGACCAGGAAAGAAGCCACGAAAGCTGCTGTCGCGCTCAGGCTCTCTGGAGCATGGCGAGCGATCAAGTGGACAGATCGCGAACAAGGTTATAGTTTTCACATGAACGAAGATTCGGTGTGGAGTTACATTCAAAATCAAGCCAAAGGCATAACCGTTCCATGATGTCCGGCCAGGAGCAGTGTATCCCCCAAGGCCTCGCAGGCGTGGGTAAATTTGAAGGCTTGCACGCCAGGGCATGGCGGTTACTCTGCTTCAGGTTGCAAAGAAGAGTTTCAGTTCACCTACACAACAAATGCCAAAATATATAATCGAACGCGACATTGCAGGAGCCGGAAAGCTCACGCCGGAACAGTTGCAAGGTATCTCTCAGAAGTCGTGCGGCGTCCTCAAGAAGCTTGGGCCGCAAATCCAGTGGCTTCAAAGCTATGTGACCGACGATAAGGTCTATTGCGTGTATATCGCGCCAGATGAGGCGACAGTGCGCGAACACGCAAAGCAGGGAGGCTTTCCTGCGAACCGTATTTCCGAGGTAAAAGGGATTATTGATCCGACGACGGCAGAAGCCTAACGTATTTTAAGGCAACGCTTTGTTGACTAAAGATAACCTACGACTTTTGAATTCGGTCGGAGGCTGGTTTCAAGATACGAACCAGCCGTTGTATATGGCAGCCGTCGCATTCCTGCTGTCGTTGTCGGCGCCTACGCCCGCGCGCGCCACGACGATCGATGTGACTCGCGGCGGCGCGGTGACGACCGAAGGGGTCGATAACACCAAGGCCATCCAGAAGGCGATCGATGATTCGGCCGAAGGCGACACGATCCTGTTTCCGTCGGGCACTTATGGTATTTCGGGCACGATCGTCTTTAAGGCTGATCGGGATTATGCCGGTGCGGGCGCGACTTTGAAAAGGAGTTCGCCGGGCGGATTCGCAGCCTGCACGGAAAACGACCGCGGGAAGAACATGCTCATTGAAGGCCTGACGTTCGACCGCGCGGGTTTGGCGTTTAGCGGTTCCGGAAAGGTGAAGGCCAGCAATATTCGAATTAGGGGTTGTTCCTTCACGAACGTCAGACAGAAGACTTATCCGTTTGATACCGGGATCTATATCCCGATCGGGGGCACGCAATGCGAGATCGTGGGAAACCACTTTCGGAATATCAGAGGCGATAACGGCTTAATTACCTGGAACCTGGACAAGACGCGGATCACCGACAACGATTTCGACGGTGTCAACGAATGCATGCATCTGAACGGGGAAACGGTGGATTGCAGCGTTTTGCGCAATCGCGGGGTGCATATCCATCGGATGGGAATCGAGATTCAAGGGAGCAAGAACGCGAACCTAATAGTCGAGGACAATCACTTCGCCAATTGGGACTCTCCCTTCATGGATTCGTTCGGGTTGTCGATCGTTCCGAGCAGCGGCCCGAACATCGTGGTGAGATACAACACGCTGCTGGCCCGGCCGCCCGTGCCGGGGACGTGGACGGAGCGTTTCGGGTTCGGCATCGAACTCGGTGGCGATGTCTTGTGCCGCGACAATCTGACCGAAGGGTTCTGGTGGGATGGGATCGTCATCGGGGGAAAGAATACGACGGTCACGCACAACGTACTGCGTGGCGCCCATAGCGGCGAGTACACCACACCGACGAAGGTCTCGCTGGAGCCAGGCAGCGACTCCATAACGGAAAGAATCGTCGAAAACGAGCAGACCGTCACCGCCTCCTACATCGAAAACCCCACCGACCTGACGGCCAAAGTGAGCGGAAAGCGCGCGCAGTTGTCATGGCAGGTTCATTCGACCAATGAGACTGGGTTCAAGGTGGAGCGGCGGAGGCCGGGCCGGGAATATGACGTCATTGCGACGCTGCCGGCGACCTCGACGAGCTATGCGGATGACCATCTCGCCGCCGGCGGCGAGTACGTTTATCGAATTCAGGCCTCGGATGATGCGGGGGATATTACGTATTCACCGTCGCTCTTGGTGGCGGTCGAGAAATTGCCATGAAAAAGCCGCTCGAGGCGGCGGAGGTAATAATAATTGACCCGGACAAAGCGTGACGCATTTTGGATGAACTTTATGCGGAGGGTTCCGTTTGTGTCATTGAAAAGCCTCTTCCTAGCATCGAGAAACCTGGTTTTGCATGCCGACGCCCCCGGCAAGGCTGCGTTGACAGTGCCTCAGCCCTTGTGTTACTTTGCGCCAGAACTGAATGGTTATGAGCTCTTTCCTTAACCAACATGTGCTGGTGCTGAACCGATTGTGGCAGGCGGTGAATGTCTGCACGGCTCGTCGCGCCCTGACGCTTCTGTTCGAAGGGCACGCCCAGGTGGTTTTGGACGACGACGCCGGCGACTTCCAGACCTTCAGCTTCACCCAATGGCGCGATTTCTCCGCCCAACAGCCGCACCCGGAAACGATTGCCACCGTCTCTTTCAAAATTCGCATCCCGCGCGTTATTTTGCTGGTCATGTTCGACCGGTTGCCCAAGAAAGAAGTCAAATTCACCCGTCACAACATCTTCGAGCGGGACCGCAACACATGCCAATACTGCGGGCAGATTTTCGATCGCAAGGACTTGAATCTCGATCACGTCATCCCACGCGACCGCGGCGGCCCAACGACTTGGGAAAATATCGTCTGCTCGTGCGTGCGGTGCAACACGCAGAAAGCCAACCGCACGCCGCAGGAGGCCGCCCTGCACCTGGTGCGCAAGCCCAAGCGGCCCAAGTGGCGTCCGTTCGTCCAGATCAATTTGGGCCTGCAACACGACAGTTGGAAACATTTCCTGGACGTGGCCTACTGGAATGTCGAACTGGGCGAGGACGTGGGTTGAGAGCCTTGCTGGCCTGCACCGGGCTTGTCAATCAAATTCTATGCGCGGTTCGTGCCAGGCGTGGTTGCTTTGGGCCAGCATGTCGTCGGAGGCCTCCGGGCCCCAGGTGCCCGCGGCATAGAATTCCCGGTTGGTCAATGGCTTGGTCCATTCGGCGCGGATGGAATCGATGATGAGCCAGGCGGCTTCCACTTCGTCGCGGCGGATGAAGAGCGTGGCGTCGCCCACCAGCGCGTCGAGCAATAGCCGTTCGTAAGCTTCGGGCGTGTAAGCGCCGTACTCGGCGTTGTAACTGAAATTCATGCGCACGGGGCGCAAGCTCATGTCCATGCCGGGCACCTTGCCATTGAATCGGAGGTAAATGCCCTCTTGGGGCTGCAAGCGGAGGGCCAGGGAGTTGGGATCGAGGCTCGGTCCGCATTGCGCGGCAAACAGGACATTTGGCGTGGGGCGGAATTGGATGCGCGCTTCACTGGTGCTCTCGGGAAGATATTTGCCGGTGCGCAAGAAAAACGGAACGCCCGACCAGCGCCAGTTGTCAATAAACAGTTTCAAGGCGACATAAGTCTCGACGTTGGAATCCGTTTTGACCTTCGGTTCCTGGCGGTAACCCGGCACCGGCTGGCCTTGGATGGCGCCGGCGAAGTATTGGCCGCGCACGACCTGCCGGGCCACGTCCTGGCGCGTGAGCGGGCGGATGGATTTGAGCAATTTGACTTTCTCGTCGCGAATGCACTCCGACTCCAAGGACACCGGCGGTTCCATGGCGGTCAAGGCCAGGACTTGGAGCATGTGGTTTTGCACCATGTCACGCAGAGCGCCGGCCTCCTCGTAATAGCCGCCGCGGGCGCCGACGCCGAGCTTTTCGCTGACGGTGATCTGCACATGATCAATGGAGTTGCGGTTCCACAACTGCTCGAAAATGGAATTGGAAAAGCGGAACATCAAAATGTTCTGCACGGTTTCCTTGCCCAGATAATGGTCAATGCGGCAAACCTGCTGCTCGTCGGCGTAGCGCGTCAACTCGTCGTTGAGCAAGTGGGCCGAGGCCAGGTCGTGGCCAAAAGGTTTCTCGACGACGATCCGCTGCCAGCCGCCCTGGGAGTGGCCGCGTTGCAACAATTGAGCGGCGTGCAGGCGCTCAATGGCTTCCCCAAACTGGCTGGGCTGGGTGGCCAGATAAAACAAAAGGTTCTGGCGTAGCGGCGCGGACTTGAAGGAGCTGAGCTTTTGCTCGAGCTTGGCGTAGGCGGCGGCATCGGCCAGATCGCCCACGCAATAATACAGATTGGCCGCGAAGAGCCGCCAGACCTCCTCATCCACGGGCTTGGTGCGGGAGAACCGATCCAGCGCCTCGCGCAATTCGGCGCGCCAACTCTCATCGGTTTTTTCGCGCCGCGCGAAACCGATTATGCAAAAGCTGGCGGGCATTTGCTTCTCTTTGCAAAGATGGTAGAAGGCTGGAATGAGCTTGCGCGAGGTCAAGTCACCGCTGGCGCCGAAGATGACGATGCTGCACGGCTCGCTCAAGCGGCGCTGGGCGCCGATATGGCAGACGTTAGGCTCCGGCAAAATGGCCGATTCGACGTTCATTGCGGCGCGGCCACCGATTTTCGACGGGCGGTGGCGGAGTTCGTTCCAATTGAACACATGGCAACAATTAAACCCGGATTTTCGCGAATGACAACCCTGCAATTATCCAATTGTCCAATTTATTTCCGGCAGCGACATTTGACGAAGACCATGGTATGCTGGCTGGATAAATAGTAAATGAGTACTACATTGCTTCACCGAACCGCCTCCAGGGCGCTGCTGACGGACATGTACCAACTGAACATGTCGTATGGATATTGGAAAGCCGGGATGGCGGACCGCGAGGCGGTGTTCCATCTTTTCTTCCGCGAGCACCCGTTTCACGGCGGATTTACCCTCGCGTGCGGCCTCAGCGACTGTATCAAGTACATGATCGGGTTTCACTTTGGCGACAATGATCTGGCGTATCTGGGGGCATTGAAGGGCGGTGATGACCAGCCGCTGTTCGAGGCGGCGTTCCTGGAGTATTTGCGCGATCTGCGCCTGCGCTTTGATGTCGATGCCATCCCGGAAGGATCGGTAGTTTTTCCGCACGAGCCGCTGCTGCGCGTGCGCGGGTCCCTTCTGCAGGCGCAACTGGTGGAGACGGCGCTGCTTAATATCGTGAATTCCCAATCGTTGATTGCCACCAAGGCCGCGCGCATTTGTCTGGCCGCGCAGGGCGATCAAGTCGTGGAGTTCGGCCTGCGCCGGGCCCAAGGCGTGGATGGCGCGCTCACGGCCAGCCGCGCGGCTTTCGTCGGGGGATGCGCAGCCACGTCCAATTTGATGGCCGGCAAACTCTTTGGCATTCCGGTCCGCGGCACTCAAGCCCATAGCTGGGTCCTTTCCTTCGACGATGAACTGGCCGCTTTCAACGCCTATGCCGACGCCCAGCCCAACAATGCGTTCTTCCTGGTGGACACTTACAACTCGCTGCAGGGAGTCCGCCACGCAGTCACGGTGGGGAAACGATTGGCGCAATCGGGCCGCCGACTGGGGGGCGTCCGGCTCGACTCGGGTGATCTGGCTTACTTGAGCATCGAGGCGCGCAAGATTTTGGATGAGGGTGGATTTAACGATGCACTCATCCTGGCCAGCAATGATCTGGACGAATACCGCATCGCCAGTCTGAAGCAAGCAGGGGCGGCCATCCAGGTTTGGGCTGTCGGCACCAAGCTCGTGACGGCTTACGATCAACCGGCTTTGGGCGGCGTCTATAAACTTTCGGCTCTGCGGAAACCCGATGGCAGGTGGGAACATAAACTGAAGCTTTCGGATCAGGCGGTGAAAGTCAACAACCCCGGCCTGCTCCAGGTCCGCCGCTTTCAACAGGGCCAGGATTTCATTGGGGACGCGATTTTCGACGAGCTTGGGTCGGCGCCGGAGCCATTCACCATTGTCGATCCGCTGGACGGAACCAAGCGTAAGATGATGCCGGCAGAAGCGAAGTGGGAAGATTTGCTCACACCGGTTCTGCGGCGGGGCCAGCCGGTGCGGGAGCAGCCCTCTTTGGCGTCGATCCGCGAGCGCGTTCAGCGCCAACTGTCCATGCTGCATCCGAGCGTCAAGCGATTCGAGAACCCGCAGCCATATCTGGCGGGACTGGAGTTGGGGCTGCACGAATTGAAGAAGCGGTTGGTTCTTGTGGCCAAGACCAAGTCAGGCCCTTCCCGGCCGGTTCAGCGCGAGAGTTCGGTCCACAAAAACGTATAGGCCAGGGCGTCCATGAAGGCCGCTTGCCGGTTGTTGGCGGCGGCGCCGTGACCGCCCTCGATGTTTTCGTAATACAAGACCTGGTGCCCTTGCTCTTCCAACCGCGCGGCCATCTTGCGAGCGTGGCCCGGATGCACCCGGTCGTCGCGCGTGGAAGTGGTGATGAGGATCGGAGGGTAGGCGCGGCCGGCTCGAGCGTTCTGATAGGGCGAATACTTTTGAATGTAGGCCCAATCCTCCGGTTTGTCGGGATCGCCGTATTCGTCCATCCAACTCGCCCCCGCCAGCAGCTTGTTGTAACGGCGCATGTCCAGCAAAGGCGAGCCGCAATGGATGGCGCCGAAAAGATCAGGCCGTTCCGTGAGCATGACCCCCATGAGCAGTCCGCCGTTGGATCGCCCTTCGATGCCGAGCCGTTTTGGCGCAGTGACGCTGCGGGCAATCAGGTCCTCCGCCACGGCGATGAAATCGTCGTAGGCGCGCTGGCGGTTTTCCTTGCGGGCGGCCTCGTGCCATTGGGGTCCGAATTCGCCGCCGCCGCGGATATTGGCCAGGACGAAGACGCCGCCGCGTTCGAGCCAGGCGGCGCCCCTGGCGGGACTATAGGCCGGGAGCATTGGAATTTCGAATCCGCCGTAGCCTGTCAACAATGTGATGTTGTGGCCGTCGAGCTTGAGGCCTTTTGGGCCGACTTGAAAGTATGGCACTCGCGTGCCGTCCCTGGACTGGGCCTCGAATTGTTGAATCTCCAATCCGCTGGCGTCGAAGAAAGAGGGCAAGCTTTTGATTTTCTCGGCGCCGGGCTTTCCAGCGGCGCCAAGCAAGAGGCTCGAGGGGGTCAGAAAATCGGTCTCGGTCACGAAGTAATCATCCGATTCTTCCGGATCGATGCCTTCGATTCCAACCGAGCCGAAAGCGGGCGCCTGGATGGGCGTGCGCTCCCATTGTCCGCCGGAAGGACGCAACAGCCAGGGGCGGCTGTGGACGTTATCCAATTCGGTCAGCACGAGGTAATGTTGGGTCTCGCTGATGGCGGAGAGAGAGACGCGGGCGGAAGGTTGAAAGACCACCGAAAAGTCGCGCCTTCCTTGCAAATAATCCTCCAGGTTGGCGGCAATGAGCGATCCGGCCGGAAAAGTGTTATTGTTGACGGTCCAGGCGGAGCGCAGGCGCAAGAGCAGAAGTTTTCCGAAGGTGCGGATGATGGCATCGGCCGGTTTATCGATCCGCACCCACTGTGCGCCGCGCCGGAGAAACATTTCGTCCGTGAAGAAGGTCGGCGCGCGCTGGATCCATTCATAAACCTCCCCGTGGTCGTGATCGACGAAGGCCCCGGCCGATTCGTCGCTTGGTTTGGCCTCGAAAACTGTGCGGGCCTGACTCATGGGTGTGCCGCGCTGCCATTGCTTGATGATGCGGGGGTAGCCGCTGCTGGTCAACGAATCGGGGCCGAAGTCGGTGCCAATGTATAATGTGTCGCGGTCGCGCCAAGCCACGTCGCTCTTGGCCTCGGGCAACGTGAATCCGTCCGGCACGAACTGTTTGGAGTTAAGATTGAACTCGCGGATGACCACAGCGTCGGCGCCGCCGTGGGAAAGCTCCACCAGGCAGCGGTCGTTGGACGGTTTGAGGATGTTGTAACCGTGCCAAATCCAGTTCTCCTTTTCCGTGGCCGCCAATTGGTCGAGGTCCAGGACGGTTTCCCAAGCGGGGACGGATTTCTTATATTCCTCCAGAGTAGTGCGACGCCAGAGGCCGCGCGTATGTTTGTCGTCGCGCCAGAAATTGTAATAGAGCGGGCCGTGTTTGGCGACTTGCGGAATACGCTCGCGGGAGTTTAGGATGTCCAGCAGGCGGTTCTGCAGCGCTTGGAAACCCGGGGCGGATTCCATTTGACGGGTGCTGACAGCGTTCTGGGCGCGCACCCATTGAAGGGCTTTCTCGCCTGTGATGTCCTCGAGCCAGAGGTTGGGGTCGTCTGGAGTGGCGCTCACGTCGTTTGCGGCCAAGAGCAAGAGCGGACGGAGAAAGAGGAAAACGCCCAGGAGGGCCGAAGGCGCGCGGCATTTGAATGAAAGACGCATGTTTGCAGTCTAATTTTCAGGTTAAATTCCACTAAACGGAAAGCGCAAAGTAACTGAGGGCATGAAAGTTGCCAATGCATTTCATTTGCAGTTTTGCCGCCTGGAGTTTACAAGTAGATTAGAATGAAATCCAAATTGACTCGCCGCTCCTTTCTCAAGCGGTCCGTCCTGGCGGCCGGGACGGTTTCCGCCGCCCACTACGTTGCTTTTCCCAGCATTCTTTCCGCGCGCCAGCCCAGCGACACGCTCAACTGCGTGCAAATCGGTTGCGGAGGGCGCGGCGAAGAGCACTTGAAACAGGCCATCCTTTCGCAGCACCAACACCTCGTTGCCTTGGTGGATCCGGCTGACCACCAGATCGCCGGCAAGCAGAAATGGCTCCAAGGCGAAGCCGTGGACATGGGCAACGTGCAGGTCTTCAGCGATTACAGGGAAATGTTTGACAAGATCAGCGGGCAAATTGACGCCGTGTTCATCGCGACGCCCAACCATCATCATTGCAACGCGGCCATGCTGGCCCTGGAGGCGGGCAAGAATGTCTATTGCGAAAAACCGCTGACCCATGACATTGCCGAAGCGCGGAAAGTGCGCGAAGCAGCCGCGCGGCACCCAAAATTGGCCACGCAAATGGGCAATCAGGGACACTGCGAACCCGGCTATCGCCGCCTTTGCGAATTCGTCTGGGCCGGCGTCATCGGCAATGTCACCGAAACCCATAGCTGGACGGATCGGGCCAACGGCGGCGTCGGACCGCGTCCGCCGACCAAGCCTGTGCCGCCCGGCATGCACTGGGATTCCTGGATCGGGCCGGCGCCTTATCGGGATTATCACGACGATCTGCACCCGCACGAATGGCACGGCTGGTACGATTTTGGCAACGGCTCCATCGGCAACATGGGTTGCCACGTTTTGGAAGGTGTCTTCTGGGCTCTCAAAGTCGAGCATCCCACCAGCGTCGAGATGGAGTTTGTCCGCGGCGGCAGCGACGAGCGGTATCCGCTGGGCAGCAGGGTGCGATGGGACATTCCGGCCCGCGGGAACATGCCGGCCTGTAAGGCGTATTGGTATGAAGGGTTGAATCCCACCACCACCGCCAAACCGTCGGGCGGGTTGCACGCGGCGACCGGCAAAGCACGTTACTATCCTGAGCTGGCGCTCAAATTGCAGGAGCAGTATCCAGACGAAGAGTTGCTCAAAGGGGACAGCGGGACATTGTACGTAGGAGATAAGGGCGTGATTTTCACCGCCACTTACGGAGGCACCGGCGCCAATCCGATGCACATCGTGCCCATGGAAAAAATGGACCAAATCCAACAACCGCCCCGTACGCTGCCACGGCCCAATCCAAATCCATTTGTTAACTTTATCCAAACTTGCAAGGCCGGAAGGACCGACACGGCGACGCCGTTCGAGTACGGCGCGCGGCTGACTGAATTCACACTATTGGGCAATCTGGCGCAACATGCCGGCCCGGAGAACAAAGTAATGTGGGACGGCCCCAACATGCGCGTGACCAATATCCCTGACCTTAATCGCTGGATCAAACGCGAAGACCGCAAGGGCTGGGTGGTTTGATCAACCTTCAGGCCGCTGCGGCGGCTTGCAAGGCGCGGGAGGCGGCCAGGTCCACCTTGCGCTGGCGGAGGCTCTTGAAGAATTCGTAGCCCTCGCGGCAGCGGCGCACGCACACGTCCTTGTCCTCCAGCATCGTCTTGATAATGCGAAGAATCGGTTTGGGCCGCAGATAATACGCGCGGTAAAAACGGTCCACCGCCTCAAAGATTTCGTCCTTGTTCAAGCCGGGGTACTCCAGGGAACTTTGCTGGAAGCCGTCGTCATGCACAATGTCCGTCTTGTCCTTTTTGGCAAACCAGCCGTTTTGCCGAGCCATCTCGAACAACTCGGTGCCGGGATAGGGCGCCGCCAGCGAAACCTGGATGCTGAATACGTCCAAATCCATAGCGTAGCGGATCGTCTGCTCGATGGTTTCCCGGGTTTCCACCGGCAGCCCGAGAATGAAGGTGCCGTGAATGACCACGCCCGCCTTGTGACACGATTTGGTGAACCGCTTCGCTTCATCCAGTTGGATGCCCTTTTTGATGCGGTCCAGAATTTCCTGGTTGCCACTTTCATAGCCGACCAGGAACAGGCGCAGGCCGGATTCCTTGAACGATTTGATGGTGTCGTAATCGAGGTTCGCCCGGCTGTTGCACGACCAAGTCAGGCCCAGCGGAGCGAGCTTTTTGGCGATGTCGCGCGCGCGGGGCAAATTAGCCGTGAAGGTGTCGTCGTCGAAGAAAAACTCGCGCACCTGCGGGAAGAGCTTCTTGGCGTAGGCCATTTCGCCGGCTACGTTTTCCGGCGAGCGCACGCGGTATTTGTGGCCGCCAATGGTTTGGGGCCAAAGACAAAAGGTACATTGGGCGGGGCAGCCGCGGCCGGTGTAGAGACTCAGATAAGGGTGCAGCAAATAGCCGATGAAATACTTCTCGATCTGCAAATCGCGCTTGTAAGCGTCAACGACCCAGGGCAGCACGTCCATGTTGGAGATGATTTCGCGTTCACGGTTATGGATGATTTTGCCCTCGGCGTTGCGATAGGAAAGGCCGTCGATTTGTGCCAAAGGCCTGTCTTCGGCGACTTCTTTGCAGGTGAAATCGAATTCCTTGCGCCCGACCCAATCGATGGCCCGGGAGGCCTTGAGAGTTTCGGCCGGCAGCACGGCCGCATGGGCGCCGATAAAACCGATTTTCACGCCGGGCCTTTGCTCTTTGATCGCTTCAGCCACCTTGCAGTCATTCTTGAGCGAGGGCGTGGACGTGTTGATGATGACGTGGTCGTACTCGCGCGCGATTTCCAGGCATTGCTTGACGCCGATGTCGTGCGGCGGGCAATCGAGCAACCTGCTGTTGGGCACCAAGACGGCGGGTTGCGCCAGCCAGGTGGGATACCAGAACGAGGTGACTTCACGCCGGGCCTGATAACGGGAACCGGCCCCGCCGTCAAAGCCGTCGAAACTGGGCGGAGATAGAAATAATGCTTTCAATTCGTCTTTTTTGAACTGGCAATTTTGGCCAGCAGTTCGTCACGTTGAGAGGAATCGCCGGAAGCGCAGCCGCCGGCGGTGGGATTGATGGCCGCCTTGGCTTCGGCCAGGTGGCCTTTGTTAATGGAAACCCCGTTGAAAGCCCTAACGTTTCTGCCCTCGTAATAGGGCTTTGGTTTGGCGCCGAAATTGTAGCGCGCGTTTTTCCAGTTATCGCGCGCGTTGCTGATCAGCGCGCCGCTGGGATCGTAGCCGCAATGCACCATGCAGTTCTCGCAACGCGTATCGCGCGCTACGCCGTCGACCACGCCGTACTTATCCCAATCGACCTTCTCCAGCATCTCTTGGTAACGGGGATAATGGCCGTCGGTCATGAGGTAACACGGCGCCTTCCAGCCGCGGATATTGCGCGTAGGAATGGCCCAGGCGGTGCAAGTCAATTCCCGTTTGCCGGCCAGGAATTCCTGGTAAACCGTGGTGCCAAAAATGTTGAAGCGCTGGCCCCATTCCTCAACTTTGGCGAATTTCTCCCGCGTCATTTTTCGTGTCAGGAAGAAATCCTCGGGGTTCTTCCCCAAACGTTTGACCATGTCCTTTTTGGCCGCGTCGTATTCGTAACCGGGGGAGATGGTGTGGCCATCGACTTCGAGCGAGGAGAAGAATTCGAACATCTGTTCGATCTCCTGCGCGTCGGTTTCCTTATAGACGGTGGTGTTGGTAGCGACCTGGTAGCCGAGGATCTTGGCCATTTTGATGGCTTCGACGCATTCCTTGAAAACGCCTTCGCGCTCCACGATCAAGTCGTGCGTGTATTCCAAGCCGTCAATGTGGACGTTCCAATACATCCATTTGCTGGGCCGGATGACCGGCCGGTCGCTGGATTTGCCTTTGCGGATGGTCTGGGCGTCCTTTTCGGAGATAAGCTTTTGTTCGAGCAATTTGGCCAGGGTGGATTCGGTTTTCACGCTGTAAATACTGGCCAGATAATCCTTCATTTTCTTGCGCATGAACATCCCGTTGGTACAAACATAGACGATGCGCCGTTGCTTGAGAACGCCATCGACCAATTCTTCGATGAGAGGATAAATCAACGGTTCGCCCCCGCAAATGGAAACCATCGGGGCGTCGCATTCTTCGGCGGCCCCCAGGCAATCCTGCAAAGACATCATGTCTTTAAGATTTGTCGAATATTCGCGAATGCGTCCGCAGCCGGTGCAAGTCAGATTGCACGTATGGAGCGGCTCCAGTTGCAACACCAAGGCGAATTTTGGCGTGCGCAAGAGCTTGTGTTTAACGATATGTGCGGCGATCTTCGCCGTCAACGCGAGTGGAAATCGCATAATTTAATTTAGTCTATTTGGGACGTATCCCTAATCGACGCAACCTGCGTCGGCTCAACGTTTTGGGGCGGGGCGGGCTTGGTCTGTCCCAGACCCGGCATCAGCAACATCAAGGGGGAGAAGGCGGGGGTGGCCGAAAGGCCGCCGCAACCGCCGCCGACCAAAGCAATGGCCGACGCCAGCAAGAGAGATTTTGCTATAACTCCAATTTTCACATCAGCCACTATATAAGACAAAACAAAGTTGGCAACACTTATTCTTGCGGGGGAAACCCTTACAAAAACTTATGCCCCCATACCCTCCTCAAATGAGCCGGCGGCGATGGGGAAGCAGAGGTTGTCACGCACATAGGCGATGCCGTTGGCGCTGGTCATGTCCAGGTCGCGATACGCGCTCTCGGCTTCGACGATCAGCGGCGCGCTCTTGGCCTTGGTCACAGCGCAATAGCGCCTAGGATAGCCGATGTGGATCAGCAACTCGACGTAGCGGGTCATGTTCAAATCGCCGGAAGGAATATCGACAAACTGCATGGCCCGCTTCTGCCAGCCGCCTTCCATCATGCGCAGAGGCAGGCCGGGGCGGATAACGTAGTTCTTGACATGACAGGCATAGACGCGCGGGGCGACTTTGAGAAAACGGGTTTCCCAATTTTCTCCCTCCCAGCAGTGCGACGGGTCGGCGTTGACGGCCAGGCATGGGTCGCCGTCGCACGCTGCCACCAGCATGTTGAAATCATCGGCGCACATGGCGGCGGTGCCGGGATGAATTTCATGGGCCAGAAAAATTCCGAGCTTCTTGGCGTGGGCCCGGATTTTGGCGGTCTTCTTGACAAACCGCTCCTTGCCCTCTTCCAGCAGGTCGTAATCGCCGCCCTTCCAAAAGCCCCACGGATAGCCGGTGGCCAGTTCCCAGCCAAAGGCCACTCCCCAAAACATCGGGATAATTTTCAATCCCAGGGCGGCGGCCAGATCGAGAAAGCGCAACAGATACGTCTCACTCCATTTCTCGATCTCCGCGGCCGACTTGCCCGTAACCTCGGGTGGCAGGAACGGGCGGACGGTCGGGCTTTGGGTCCAAGCGGTGGTATGCACCCAGAACGGGCAATGCGCCGAGATGCCGTCCAAAGTCATGCCGCGCGAGGCAAAGGCGTCGTTGATTTCGGCGGTTTTTTTGAATTTGCCAGCGTCCGCCAACATGTAATTGGACGGTTGCGCGCCTGAAGCGCCGGAGGCTTTGGCGTAGTCGAGAAATGCGGTCAGAGACTTGGCGCCGTGTTGTGCGCCTTCGATGCTGGGGTGAAAACATTTTTCGGGCATAAAATTCAAAAAGTTTACGTTTGCTTAATGGGATGGAGATTAAGGTCGTTCCGAAAAAAAAATCAACTTATTTGATCTAGTGTCACAAACGCCGCGCTCCGGCCAGCGCGGAAATCAAGGTGCTTTTTCCCCTCGAAATGGTACCAGTTTTACCCGTCGATGCAAAACACTGACGTCTTCAAGTGGTTTATTTTCAACCCGTTGTGAATCCATAATGAATGTATTGACAAAATCTCAAAAATAACCGATACATGTCTTACTTCTCGCCAAGCGGCGATGGGGGGGTCACTGGAAAGGGTTGCCCCCGCTTTTCACCTCTTTTTTTGTTGTAGGTTCGCTTATTAAATCAACGATTTCCTCCAAAGTCCAGACATGATTGGACACTCTGCTTGCATCGCCGGGGTGATTCATTGGCCAGCGAGCCGCCCCGCAAAAGTGTTCGTTGGCCGTTTTCATCTTCACGGATTAAGATTACACTGGTTTATATACAAATACAACGCAAATCTAGAGTTTTATGTAAACTTTATGTTGCATTTTGGCGCAAGCTGTGTTTAATTGGATGCATGGAACGTTCATTTAATCCAGATGCCATCAAGGCTCAGATCGCCAATTTGGTCACAGATCGAGAACGTATTGACCAAACTATTCACTCCCTCCAGGCGGCGTTAGACAGCATGGAGAATCTAAATCCAAAGCAACCGCAACTCCGTTTTGGATCTGAGATTTCACTGCATGACGCTGTAAAACAGGAGTGTATCCGAATGGTTGATGCCATTACCAGACAGAGAGTTACGAAAGCAATTGAGAAAGCTTATCCTCTTATGAAGCCAAATTCATCAAGTGTTGCTGCATCGTTAATTAACCTCGCAAAAGGAGACCACGCTATGGTTAAAATCGCAGTCGAGGGACGCGGAAGCGCCCCGTCTATCTATTCCATGGAATGTGATACATTGATTCGCCTTAACAGCGAAGAAATTGAATCGCTTATGGACGAATCCGTTACGAAGGGAACTGGTGGCTGGCAGTCCTTATGGAATGCCTTGCGGCACAATTTCGATAAGGCCAGTGGACAGATAAAACTCACCGCCGAATTTCGCGCACGCATATTCCAATATTATCATAATTATGGAACCGGCGGTTGGCAGACGCGCACAAAACGAGTCTTTAAACGCGAGCTTCCGCATTTGTTTCTCGCATAAGCGCAACACAATGATTTGTTACAACCACAACATAAATCAATCTGTACATCAATAGGTAGTAGTATATGCTTTTATTGCCTGCCATTAGGGGTATGGTTGGCGTGTGATTACAACCGCTCGGTCAATTTCAACAACGTTTGAGATTATTAACGGTGATTGCGTCCGAGGAATGAAGGGGTTGGACCCGCAGTCCGTTGATGTGGTGGTCACTTCACCCCCGTATAACATTGGAAAGTCATATAGCGCCTATGAGGATGACAAAACACCCGCTGAATACCTGGAATGGTGCCAAGAGTGGGCCGGCGGTGTTCACCGCGTTTTGAAGCCGGATGGCTCCTTTTTCCTCAATCTTGGCAATTCGTCGGCAAACCCGTTTTTTGCTTTCGAGGTCGCAACCGCCTTAAAGCAGATTTTTGAGCTGCAAAACACAATTCATTGGATCAAATCCATATCCATTGAAACGGAGACAGGCATCGAATCTTGCGGCCACTTTAAGCCGATCAATTCACAGCGTTTTCTCAATGACTGCCATGAATATGTGTTTCACTTCACGCCAGATGGAAGCACTCCATTAGACCGTTTGGCCATTGGCGTTCCGTACACGGACAAGACTAATATCAAACGATGGGCGCATACCGGCGGCAGAGACAAAAGATGCAGAGGGAATACGTGGTTCGTTCCATACAAAACAATTCATCAGCGAGCAAAGCAGCGGCCGCACCCTGCTACGTTTCCAACAGAATTAGCAGTCAAGTGTATTAGGCTTCATGGCAAACAGAACGCCGTGGTGCTTGACCCTTTTCTTGGAATCGGCCACTCCGCGTTCGCCGCAAAAGAATGTGCGGATACCGTTTCAACTTTCATCGGCTTTGACATTGACCAGGAATACATTCGCGTAGCATCTGAGATATTAGGATGCGAATGGAAATCGCTTTAGAGGCATTCCCCCAAGAGTGCGTCCGAATATCTTCCAAATCTTTGCTCTGTAACCCTTTCTTGCATAATGACATAACTTATTTATGGCCTCGTTATCCAAGTCCAACTCTCCTGTGCTATTGTTGACCCGTCATTCAAAGCCAACCATGCGGCAATAAAAGCCGTTTTTAGAGCGATGCTCCGTTTTATATTTGCGCAATTCTTCTAGTTCCCCAACGACCAGTTTTATCACCATCTAGAACAGATAGCGCCAATCTGGAAAGACGGCAATGTCCAGTTTTAGCCGGTATCCGTCAGTTGCGTTTTTTTGAGCGGCTTCGGTGAAGGTTTAATCGGCTTTTCCGAAAGCCGGATCACGTCTTGTACGACACTGTAAGCGACCGGGTTGGCATCGAACGCCGCCGGGCTGGAATAAGATGAGGCTATCGGCTTGACGCCTTAAATCTGCCCCATGGCAGAGTCGAAAAGAGAAATCAGTTCAGCGGCACGCCGCGCCGGATGTAGGTCGGCACGTCCAGGTCTTCGCCGTGCCGGATGGTGGGTTCGCTTTTCTCGAAGCGGCCTTTGAAGACGATTTCCAAGGGCAATTCCTTTTGCAGGCGCGATAGCTTTTTGCGCGAACGACCGCCCTGGACGCGCATGATGTGCGCCCTCTTCTCGTCCGATAACGCCGTCGGCGGGGCGACAAAACGGGAAGCGGGCCGCTCCTTATCCTCCGTGTCCAGGAATTGCATGGACTCGATCTTGTCCGGCGGCGCGGCCAGGAGCGACGGCGGATCTTCCTCCTGGCGACGGCGCGAGGCGATGAGCGTGACGGAGAGGCGGCCGGCAAACGCCTGATCAATGGCCGCGCCGAAAATGATGTGCGCGTTTTCACAATGGCGGTGCAGCGGTTCCATCAACTTGTGAATTTCACTCATCATCAGGTCGGGGCCGCCGACGATGCTGACCAGCAACGAATCGGATTCATTGAGCACCTGGCCGCCGTCCAATAATGGATGAGCGAGCAGTTTTTCGATGACTTGCTCGACGCGCTTTTCGCCGGAAGCCTCGGCCGTGGCGAAAAAGCTGGCGGCGTGGCGTCCGCGGGTGACCGCGCAGAGGTCGGCGAAATCGACGTTGATCAAACCAGTCTGAGTGAGCATTCGCCAGATGCCGCGCAAGCCCTCGGCCAGAAGACTGTTGCTGATTTTGAACCCCTCCAGCACGCTGGTGTTCTCATCCAGCAATTTGAAGAGCTTTCGATTAGGCAGGCAGATGACGGCGTCGGCTTGCACTTTGAGATGCTGCAATCCGGTCTGGGCTTGCAATTGCCGGCGATCACCCTCGAAGTCAAAGGGCAGCGTGACCAGGGCCAGCACGAGCGCGCCGCTTTCCCGCGCCACGCGCGCAAAAACCGGCGCCGCACCCGTGCCGGTGCCGCCGCCCAGGCCGGCCAGGAGAAAAATGATGTCGGCCCCGGCGCAGAAAGAGCGAATCTTTTCCACGTCCTCCTCGGCCGCGGCGCGGCCCAACTCAGGGTCGCCGCCGGCGCCCAGGCCGCGAGTGCGGCTGGCGCCGAGGACGAATTTGCCCGGCACGGCACAAGCGTCCAGCGACTGGGAATCGGTGTTGACAGCCAGGAATTCGACGCCGGGAAAACCGGCCATGGAGGCGAAGCCGGCGGCGTTGCAGCCCGCGCCGCCCAGGCCAAAGACTTTGAAGATGATTTTCTTCTGGATGGCTGGTTCTGCGGGAGGTTCAACAGGAGAGCTCATAGTCACTTTCTAAAGAGTTCAGCCAATGTTTTTTTAAGCCCGCCCGCCAGGCCGGCTGAGGGCTTGCGCTTTTGCTGCAAGGATCCGAATTTGACCAGGCCGATGGCGGTGGCGAATTCGGGTTGGTCCAGGGCGGATTTGAGGCCGCTAATGGAATTGGCCTTGCCCAGGAAGGCGGGCATTTGGAAAATATTCTGCGCCAGCCCATGGATGCCAGGAATCCGCGCCCCACCGCCGCAGATCAAGACCCCGGCCCGCAGCCGGTCGGTCAAGCCCAGGCCGGAAAGTTCGGCTTCGATCAGCTCGAAGGTTTCCTCCAGGCGCAGCGACATGATACGGCGGAGATGTTCGAGATTGATGATTTTGGCAGGCAGACCCAACTCCCCGTTGGAGGAAATGGTCTGGCCTTTGACCGAGTCATCGACGGAGGCTCCGCCGCGCTCGATCTTCAACTGCTCGGCCCGGCCCAGCGGCACTTTCAAACCGTAAGCCAAGTCGTTGGAGATATGGTCCCCTCCCACCGCCAGCACGCCGGTGTGCTTGATGATGCCTTCGGAATAAACGACGTAACCGGTGGCGCCCGCGCCGAGGTCGATGACCAGCGAGCCGAGTTCCTTTTGCTCGTTGGAAAGCAGCGCCAGGGCCGAGGCCAAGCCTGTAAAGACAATTTCATCGACTTCCAATTGCAGGCCGCGAACGACGGCGATGGAATTTTTGAGACGATTGACGTGGCCGTGAACGACGTGAACATCCACCTCGACCCTGGCGCCGTACATGCCGACGGGATTCTGGATGCCGTGCTGGCCATCGACCTGGAAGAGCTGGCGGATGGCGTGAACAACGGTGTTATCGACGGGCAGATTGATGGCCTTGGCGTTTTTGATGACGTCCTGCACGTCCTCGGCGGTAATCTCGCGATCGGCGGAGACCACGGGATGGACGCCGTGGTTGTTGAAGCCGCGGAGGTGATTGCCAGTGACGCCGAGATAGACGCTGCGGATTTCCACGTTGGCCATTTGTTCAGCTTCGACGATGGCGTTGCGCACGTCCTCGCTGGCCAGGGAGGCGTCGGCGATTTCGCCTTTGCGCACGCCGCGGGAGCGGGACTGGCCGAGGCCGATGATGTTCAAGACGTTGGCGGCGTTGACTTCGCCGGCCACGACGCAAATTTTGGAAGTGCCCATTTCGAGACCGACGATGATGGAGGAGGAATCAAACATGTTTCCTTTTAGGGCGCGCGGGTTGGAGGGCGCGCGGGACCACTGCTGGCAGCGTGGCGGCCGCGACCCAATGGACGGGCAAATTGTTGGAAATGGAGAGGTCGAGCGTGGCGATGGCTCTGCCCCATTTCTGGTATTGATCGTAAATGAGCCGCCAGCGGCGCAACTGCGTGTCAAAATGGGCGAGGGAAAAGGTGATCTGCGCCTTTTGGCTGGTGGTCACTTTCAGAATCTCCGGCACTGAGACGTCGATGCTCTGGATTTCGACCATGCCGGCCATGGGCGAATGATCGAATTCGCACACCAGCGCCAACGCGGCGCGGATTTGTGGCGAGGTGACTTGTTGGCCCGGTTGCGTTTCGGCGGGAGGGACTCCCACCAGGATGGGCAGCCGTTCGCTGGCTGGCGGCTGTGCGGTCCGCCAGCGCGGGTCCAGCGGTTTCATGACGTAACCGTCCTCGTCGAAGTCATAAACGGCCTGGTCCTGCGTTCCGCCCGGGCGGATGAGGGTGACGATAGTTTGCGCCACCGGCTCGCGTTCGTTGACGGTGATTTTGAGGGTGTGCGGGAGCACACGCTCGACCGCCCCGAATTGGATCGGCGGCTGCCGTTCCAAGCTGCGTTTGACGCGCATTAAATCCAGTGCCATCAAGTTTTCGCCGAGCCTGACCTTGGCCCAGGCGCGAATGGCATCGGAGGTCAGCACGCCATCGGTTTGCACGTCGATTTGACGGATGGCGAAGGCGTCGTTTTCATAGATCAGGCGGTCGAGCACCCACTCTCCGCCGCGCCAGAGCACCAAGGCGGCGAGCGCCAGAGAGAACAGCACGGCCACGCCCAGACCCGCCATTCTCACGCGGGCCGCGCGGGTCTGGCTGGTGCGCAACTTGACATCCAGTTCATGGTCGCGCTCCTGGGCGCGCCGGTTTTTGCGTTTTCGTTTGAGCCAGTGGGGCATGCTATTTCCGTTTGGAGTGGTGCAGCGCCAGGTCCAGCATTCGTTGGCACAGTTGCGCGTAACTAAAACCGGCGGCGGCGGCGGCTTCGGGCAGGATGCTCAATTCGGTCATGCCCGGCAGGGTGTTGACTTCCAGCACGACAGGCTCGCCATTGGGCCGCACCATCACATCGACGCGCGCATAGTCGCGCCCGCCGACAGCGTGGAAAGCGCCCAGGGCGGCGTCCTGAATGCGGGATGTGAGGCCAGGATCAAAAGGAGCCGGACAAAAATGCTCGGCGGCGCCGGGGGTATATTTGTTGGTGTAATCCAAAAAGCCCTCTTTGACACGGACTTCGGCCACTGGCAGCGGTTTATCGTCGAGGATTCCCACGGTGGCTTCGCGTCCGACTATTTTCTCTTCCATCAACACTTCCGTGTCGAAGCGAAAAGCCTCCGCCAGTGAAGCTTCCCATTGCCCGGCGTGTTCGACCATTTGCACGCCAACGCTGGAGCCTTGGCGAACGGGTTTGAGCACCACCGGAGGTCTCCAACCGGCGGGCCACGCTGCTTTGGGGGAATCGAAGACGGCGAAGCGCGCGGTGGGAATGCCCGTAGCCAGGCAGCGCTTCTTGGTCAGCACTTTGTCAAAGGCCACCCGGCTGGCTTCGGGGCCGCATCCGGTATAAGGCACGCCCAGTTTCTCCAATTCTTGCTGCACCGTTCCGTCCTCGCCGTAAGAGCCGTGCAACGCCAGGAAGACGATGTCAGTGTCCGGCGGCAATATCCACGACGGTTCCTTGGGATCCAGTTCGTGGACGTTGTGGCCGAGGGAACGCAGCGCCTTGGCCACTGCGGCGCCGGAACGCAACGATACCTCTCGTTCGGACGAGGGGCCGCCCAACATGACGGTCACATTTAATTTTCGATTGTTCATTGGCCGATTATCTCCACTTCTTCGAGCAGCTCAACGCCCCGCTCCGCCTTGGCGCGCGATTTGATAAAATCAATCAGTTCCAGCACGTCCGCCGCCGTGGCCGATCCCTCATTGACGATGAAGTTTCCATGCACCTTGGAAACGACCGCCCCGCCGTGGCGCGCGCCCTTGAGGCCGAGTTCATCGATCAATTTCCCAGCGGATACAGCGGGGGATGGGTTTTTGAAAATGCAGCCGGCGCTCGATTCCTTGGGCTGCGATTGCCAGCGCTTTTGGTTGAATGCAGAAGCTCGTTTGGCGATCGACTCTGCGGAATCCGGGCGGCCGCGAAAAGTTGCCGCCAGCGCGATGTTCGTTTTGAAGAGCGGGCAGGCCCGATATTCGACCGGCACCTGCGCGATGTTGCGTTCCCACACCTGGCAGGAAGCGTCCATGAAGCGCACTTGGGTGACGAAGTCAAAGGTCGCACTGCCCATGGCGCCTGCGTTCATGCGCAAAGCGCCGCCGACGCATCCGGGAATGCCCTCCAAAAACTCCAAGCCGCCAAGGCTCGCTGCACGGGCCTTGGCGGCCACAGCTTTGAGCTTGGCCCCCGCGCCGCAGCGCAAATCGCAGTCCGTGACCTCAATGATGGAGAAATCGGGATGGGCCAGGCAGACGACAACGCCGGCGATGCCGCCATCGCGGATCAACAAGTTGGAGCCGCGGCCCAAGAGCATCCAAGGGATGTGCTCTTCGCCGCAGGTCTGAACCACGCAGGCCAAATCCTCTTCCGAGGAAGGCTCAACGTACACCTCGGCGCATCCGCCCACGCGCAAGGTGGTCCGTTTGGCCAGTGGTTCGCCCTGACGCACCACCGCCCGCGGCAGCCGCGTCTTGAGCTTCTGGAAAATCGGGCTGGGTTTGGTCATGGCGTCAGCCGTTCAAAACGGACCCTTGTTTGGCGGCGGAAACAGGGCTGGCCTGGGCTTGGCCCGTGTTCCAGTGCAGGATTCTCTCTGCGATTTGCGCCGACGCTCCGGGCGCATGCCAGGCGGCCAGCGCCTGCTGCATGGCCGCACGTTTGGAGGTGTCCAGCAGACGCACAATTTCATGCGCCAAGATCCCGGGCGTGGCCGTCTCTTGTTGGAGCATGCGCGCCGCGCCGCTTTGCACAAAGGCCAGCGCGTTGAAATGCTGGTGGTTGTCAGAGGCGGTCGGATATGGAATAAGCACCGACGGCACGCGGCGCGCCGCCAATTCCGCCAGAGAGGAAGCGCCGGCCCGGCTGACCGCCGCGTCCGCACCGGCCAAGGCCACATCCATTTCGTCACAAAAAGCACGCACCAACGCCGGAACGCGGTGCGCCAGGTAACCGGCACGGACAGTTTCCAAGTCACGCGCGCCGGTCAGGTGCATGAATTGCACATCAGGCGCGGCCTGCCGCAAGGCCGGGACGGCTGCCAGCGCCAAGGCGTTGACTTTGCTGGCACCCTGGCTGCCCCCCATGACCAGCACGACCGGCGCGCTTGGGTTCAAGCCCAGCGCCGTGCGCGCGTGCGCCGCCGTCAGCGGGCGCAGGAATTGCGGGCGCACTGGCATGCCGGAGACTTCCATCCATTTGGCCCGCAAGCGTCCCTGCGCGGTCGAAAAATAAACGAAGGCGCCGTCCACCAATCGCGCCAGCCAGCGATTGGCCCGGCCGGGGACGCTATTGGACTCGTGAATAAAAGTCTTGGCGCCGCACCATCTGCCCGCCGCCACCGGCGGAGCACTGACAAAGCTGCCCATGGCCAGGACGACATCCGGACGCTGCTGCGCGAAAAGCTGCCGGGCCACGCGGTAGGATTTGTAGAAACCGGAAAGAAAGCTGAGCCACCCTCCCCGGTTCAAACCCACGGCTGGGAGCGTCACAATTCCCATCCCGGAAATGGAAGAGATGGCCAGTTGATCGACATCCTTGGGCGAGACCATGAGCGTGACCCGGCAACCGCGCTGCCGCAACTCCTGCGCGACGGCCAAACCGGGGAAGAAATGCCCGCCCGTTCCCCCGCAGGCGATGACGACGGATGCGACCGACTGGGATGAAGTTGGGATTTCAGGCATGAGTTGGGGGAGGGTCCAGGGCCATTTCGAATGGGTTGGAGGACTTTTGCGTCACGGTCTCGGTCGCAAAGCGAGAAATGCTGGTGAGCAAGCCGACCGAAACGAGCATGAGGACCAGATTGGAGCCGCCGTAACTGATGAAGGGCAGTGGCATGCCTTTATTGGGCAGCACGCTGGTGACGACGCCGATGTTGATGAAGGCCTGGAACCCGATCATAAACGTCAAGCCCGTGCCCAAAAGCAATCCAAAGGCATCGCTTGACCGCCGGGCGATAAAAACGCCGCAGATCGCCAAAGCGATAAAGAGCAACACAACCGTCATCGTCGCCACCAAGCCAAGTTCCTCACCAATGATGGAAAAGATAAAGTCGGTATGGTGCTCGGGCACGAAACCCAGTTTTTGCCGCCCGTTGCCCAGTCCCAAACCAGTCCAACCCCCCGAGCCCAGGGCAATCATGGCTTCATGAGCCTGGTATCCTACGCCGCCTTCGTTCTGTTCGGGATGGAGCCATGCCATGATGCGGCGCATGCGCATCGGATCATGCAAAAAGGAAAGCGCCAGCCCAACGCTCAACAGCGCCACCGGCGCCACCAGGTAGGACAAACGCACGCCCGCCACGATCAACATCACCCCGCACACGGAGGCCAGCAGAATGGTGCAACCGCGGTCCGGCTCGACGAAAATCAACCCCAGCGCCAGTGCCATGATCGCGCCCGGAATGACCAGGCCCTTCTTGAATCCGGCTATCTGCCGTTGATACCGCTCCCCGTAAGCGGCCAGGAAAATGATCAGCGCCAGCTTGGCGAATTCGGAGGATTGGAAATGAGGCAGACCTGGAAAGCAAATCCAGCGATGCGCGCCATGAATGCTGGGGCCGATGACGGGCGCGAAGACCAGCAAGAGCAGGAGCACCGAGAACGCCAACAGCCACGCCGAGAGGCGTTTGAGCCAGCGGTAATCCATGATGGCGGCCACCACGCAGCAGGCCAGACCGAATAAGAACCAATGCAGTTGAGACAAGAGTAATTGCGCTCCCACCGCCGATTTGTTCAACTCCATGGTCATGCTCGCGCTGTAGAGCATGACCATTCCCAAGCCAATCAATACAGCCACACAAAAAATCAAAATGGAGGCGGCCCATTTCATTTTGGCGTGGACATGACCGAACGCCAGGCAAGAGGGTTTTGCCTGGCGCTCGCTATGGCAGCGCTTCTTAATTCGCCGCCACCGGCGCAACCGCGGCGGGCGCGACGGCGGAAACCTTCGCCGGGCTTGTCGCCGCAGGCGGAACAACGGAGGCCGAAGCCGGAGCCGCGAGCGGCTCAGGGGACGATGCCTTGGGCGAGGGCAACTTGAGTTTTTGCCCGGCGCGGATCGAAGTGGTCTTGAGATCATTCATGGCCATGATCTTCTTGACGCTGGTGCCGTGCGCTTTGGCAATCTTCAGCAGCATGTCGCCGGATTTTACCACGTAAACAGCGCCATCGCTCGAAGCGGCCTCGGCGGTTGCGCCCGGAGTCGTGCCCGCAGTGCTGCTCGCGGCCACCGCAGCTGAGGCGGCGGGAATCTGCACCTTCTGGCCGATCTGAAGTTTTCTGGCTTCGACACTCGGATTAACCTCCATCAAGGCCTTGAGCGACAGGCCATTCTTGCGGGCGATGGAGCCCAAAGTGTCTCCCTTGGCGATGACATATTCCTTCGTCTCACCCGGCGCGGCAGGCGCAACGAGGTCCTGAGACTTCGGTGCCGGCACCATGCCGGCAACCGGCGACGTGGCGGGGGAAGCCGTAGCGGCAGTTCCGATGTACGCGTCTTTGATGTTCGGATTAACCGTGGGCGGCACATCCATGGATGCGCCTGCGGGGGCGGTCATCGGGTTGGTATTGGCGGAAGCTACCGCCGTGGTATCCCCCGTGACCGCAGAGGCACCGTCCGCTTTGGCTTGATCCTTGCCGGTGTCCTTGCAACCTTGCAAGAGCATGCCGCCGATGACCACGACGTGAACCGTCAGGATCATCAAGACTTTGAAGTAGAGGCTGGATTTTTCCCGGGGAGGCATGGCGCCCTGGGGGATGAGTGGACTTGGATTATTCATATTGACTCTTTTCTTTTTGTTACATTTTGAGGCTTGTTTTCATTTGTTTTTGCGCCGGGGTTCTCCCTCAAAGAACCCCGGAGCAAAGTTTCAAAGCGCGGGAATGTTGAAAAAACTTTCATTTTTTATGCAAGAACCTCTAATCTTATTTTTTCTTCGATCTTATCGAAACATGCATCTTGTGGCTCCGAGACCCAAATGCCACAACGGATTGGGTCGCACGAGCCTCCGATCAACCGAAGCAAGAAAACACCCGCTTGGGAGTGTGTCGAAATTGACCAACGCTCGAACAAGCCGGTGAACTCAATGCTGCGCTGCTGTTGAAACGGCACCAGAGCCGTTTCCCTTTTTGTTTTTAGCGGAAGAGGCGCATTTTTGCAAGCGGGAAAATCGCTTTGCGAGGGATTTTTTTTTAGCCGCTGTGGGCGCGGGGAGTTCATCGGATTTTGATCGTGCTCAGGGCAAGGACGGCGCAGAGCACGCACAAGATGTAGAAACGATTGACGATCTGGGATTCATTCCAGCCCAATTTTTCAAAATGATGATGCAGCGGGGCCATCAGAAAAAAGCGGCGGCCCTGGCCGTATTTAAAGCGGGTGTACTTGAACCAGCTTCTTTGGATGATGACCGAGCCGGCCTCGGCTACGAAGACTCCGCCCGCGAGCGCCAGCACCAATGGCTGATGGATGAGCACGGCGATCATGCCCAGCACGCCGCCCAGCGCCAGCGAGCCGGTGTCCCCCATGAAAACCTGAGCCGGATGACAGTTGAACCACATGAAACCTAGGCTGGCGCCGATCATGGCCGAGCAGAACACCGTCAATTCCCCCGCGCCGTTGACATGCGGAATTTGCAAATAGGCCGCCGCCTTGTTGTTCCCCGACAAATATGTCAGTACGAGAAACACGAACGAGACGATGGCCGTGCAGCCGATGGCCAGGCCGTCCAGGCCATCGGTGAGGTTGACCGCATTGGAGCTGCCCACGATGGTCAGGGAGGTCAGGATCAGGCCAAGCACAACGCCCCCCGCGCCGAGGACCACGGGATGATTGTAAAAGGGAACCATGACCTGGCTGATCAGCGCGCTGGTGGCCGGCAGACGCCAAAGGTAGAAGGCGACAAAGAGGGCCAGCGCGCCCTGCACCCACAGCTTGATGAACTCACGAACGCCCTGGCTGTTTTGCCGGGTGATTTTGGCGTAGTCGTCGATGAAGCCCAGGCCGCAGAGCACCACCACCGTCAGGAGTGTCAATTGAATGAGCGTATTCCATCGCGCCCACAGCACGGTCGTCACATCCAGCACCAACACAATCATCAGTCCGCCCATGGTGGGGGTGCCGCGTTTGGTCAGAAGCCGTGATTTAAGTTGGCCGCCCTCTTCGGCGCGGTCGGCATAATTTTGGCCGAATTTCAAGTCCTTGAGCCAGAGGATCATGCGCGGCCCCAGCCACCAACTGAGCGCCAGGGCCGTGACGGCTGCGCCGGCGGTGCGGAAGGTGATGTAGTTGAAGAGCCGGAGGAAGGAAAGGATGCCCTGCAACGGCGTGTCTTTCACCAGCGCCAGCACTGTTTGGCTGAGGTAAAACAGCATATTATGGGTGGCCGTTGGCGCAGGACGCGCTCAATAGCTCGGTGATCCGTTCCAGTCGCATGGAGCGCGAGGCTTTGACCAGCACCACGTCGCCGGGCCGGGCAAATTCCTTTACCGCCTGTGCGGCCAAGTCCACCTCGTCAATCTCCACGATGCTTTTGAATCCTCTGGACCGCGCGGCGGCGGCGATCTCGCAGCCCCGCCGGCCAATGGCGAACAAATGGTCCAGGCGCGAAGCGGCCGCCCGCCGTCCGACTTCGAAGTGGGCGGCGCGGGAACATTCTCCCTGTTCGGCCATGTCGCCCAGCACGGCAACGCGCCGGCCCGCGCACGGCAGTTCGCGCAAGGTCTGCAACGCCGCCAGCATCGAGTCCGCGTTGGCGTTGTAACTATCGTCCAGGATGCCGATGCCGCCGGGACTGGACATTTGCAGGCGCATTTTGGCCGGGACGCACGCCAGCAGGCCGTCTTGGATTTCCGCGCGCTGGAGGCCCATTTCCGCCCCCACGGTCAAAGCCAGCAGGGCGTTGGTCACCTGGTGGCGGCCCAAAAGTTTGATGCGATATTCGCCCGATAATGCCGGGTAGCGGCAATCGACCCAAAAGGACGCTCCGTTTTCGTCCACGCGGACGTTTCGTGCCACACAATCATTGCCGCGATCCAGGCCGACCAAAACGACTCGGGCGCGGGTGCGGCGGGCGAGGATTTCGCTCCAGGGATTGTCTCCGTTGAGGAATAAAACGCCGTCTGGGGGAAGGCATTCGCCTATGCTTCCCTCCTCGCGGACCACGCCGACCAGGTCGTGGAAGAACTCCAGATGTTCGCGGCCGATGTTGGTCACGACGCCGAAACGGGGCGACATCATCTGGAGCAGCGGCATTAATTCGCCCGGATGATTGGTGCCGGCTTCCAGCACGGCCGCCTGATGAGAAGGCTCCAGGCGCAGGAGGGTCAGCGGCACGCCCACGTCATTGTTGAAACTGGCCTCGCTCCAAAGGGTCGCCATTTTCTGGCGCAAGACTGAGGCGAGCAATTCCTTGGTTGTCGTCTTGCCGTTGGAACCGCCCACGGCCACCACTGACAAGTCGAATGCGCGCCGGCAGGCCGCTCCCAGACGCCCCAAGGCGCGCCTGGTGTTATCAACCATAATGGCCGGGCAGGCGTTGAAACCCGGCGGCAGTTTTCCTCTTTCCGCCACTACCGCGGCGGCGCCGCGCCGGGCCGCCTCGGCCAGATAGGCGTGGCCGTCGTAACGTTCGCCCGGCAGGGCAAGGAACAAATCCCCCGTGTCAACCTGGCGAGAATCGATGCAAAGGCGCGTAATTGAGTGTGCGGACGAGCCGTTTAGCAACTCTCCTTCCATGACTTGGGCGATATTTTCCAGTGTGCGCGGTTCCATAATCTTTATTCTTTATTGGTGTATTGCGCTCGCGGCCGCCGTCAGGGATGGCGTTCCCACCGGCTCCGGCGCAAGGTCGGGTTTGAGGTTCAAGTAACTGGCGGCCCGCTCGGCAATGGCGTGAAAAACAGGCGCGGCGACATCGCCCCCATAATGACCATCCTTCGGTTCGTCCATGACCACCGAGATACATACTTCCGGGTTGTCCGCTGGGAAAAAGCCGATGAAGGAGGAGAAGAATTTCGCCACGTATTTGCCGTTCTCGACTTTGTTCGCAGTGCCGGTTTTGCCCGCCACAGTGTAATGATCCAAATGAGCCTGCGCGGCGGTGCCTTCGCTGGTTGGGACGGTTTTCAAGGCCTTGACCATTTCGCGGATGGTTTCCGGGCCGGCCACGCGGCGGACAGGCTGAGGCACGTATTGGACGGCCACTTTGCCATTGGGTTCCTCCAGGCGGCTAACCAGCATCGGACGCATCAGGATGCCGTTATTGGCCAGGGCCGCCATGGCCATGACCATTTGCAACGGGGTCACGGCGATGCCCTGCCCCATGGGGATTTGGGCGATGGAAACTTTGGTCCAGTTTGTCAGCGGCCAGACCCGGCCCGGTATTTCAGCCGGCAGGGGGATGCCCGTGCGCTCGCCAAATCCAAAGTTGTGGATGTATTGCCAGAGCGTCCGCTCCCCCATGCGGATGCCAATCTTGGCCGCGCCGATGTTGGAGGACTTGGTGATGATCTGCTCCACCGTCAGCACGTCGAACGACTTGTGATCGTGCAAGAGCCGGCCCGCGTAGAAAAACTGGCCCTTGCCGCAGTCAAACAAATCGTTGAGCGTAATCAGGCGCTCGTTCAGCCCGGCTGTGACCGCCACGATTTTGAAGGTGGATCCAGGCTCAGCCTCGTCCGAGACCACCCGATTGCGCAGATCGTCCATGGGAAAGGAGCCGGGATGATTAGGGTCGAAATTGGGCAGCGTGGCCATGGCCAGAATCTCTCCCGTGCGAGGGCGGAGCATGATGCAGGAGATGCTGATGGGCGCATGGGCTTTGACGCCCTCGGTCAGCTCGCATTCCACGATGTTCTGCAAGCCCGCGTCAATGGTCAGCACCACGTTCAGACCGTCGCGCGGGGCCACGTCCTGGTCGCGGTAAGCGACTAGTTCCCGGTGCCCACTGTCCCACTCTGTTTTCCGCCAACCTGCAAATCCGGCCAGCTTGGAGTTAAAGGAGCACTCAATGCCGCTGATGCCGGTCTGCTCGTCATCGTTGGCCACGAAACCCAAAATGTGCGCGGCCAGGCGTTGGCCGGGGTAGTAGCGGATTTGGTCGTCCTCTGGGAAGATCGCCTTGGCTCGGAGATTAGTGTAAAAGGCGCGGGAGCGCGGCTTGAGTTTCGATTCATCGATGGCGAAGGACAAAGACGACATGGTCTGCCGGATTTTTTCCCATATTTCCAGAGGCACTTTGCGTTTGAGGACGACGTATTTGGAAATATTGGTCTTGCCGTTTTCCTCCCACACCCGCGGAATCAAACGCTCGGCCAGGGAGGCTTCATTGGTTTGAAGCAATGGGGCCAGCACGTGCGCCACGTTCTTGCGGTAAGGGCCGATGAGGGTCGGATCGGCGCAAATTACTTTGGCGGCCTGGCTGTAGGCCAAGGGAGTGCCGTGGATGTCCAGGATTTGGCCGCGCATGGGTTGCCGCTCGATGGTGCGGACGGTGTTTTGCTGGGCCAGCGCCTGGAATTCCTCGTGGCGGACGACTTGTAAATCGACCAGGCGGTAACCCAGGGCGGCCAGGGCCGCGCCGAGGAACCCAGCCATCACGTACAACTTGGCGTATTGCCTTTTCATACTTATTCTCAATATCAGCCGTCCGCCCGCGCCCTTCGGTTCCTCCACCCGAACGACGCGAGCGGCGGCTAAATCAGTTCTTTCGCGCGGCCAAGGCCACCTTGACTGATTGCGGCTCCGGCGGCGAAGGTGGCCGGGCTGCCGGCTCATAGTCCGGCGCATCGACCAGCCGGATGACTTGCGAAAGCGCGGGCGGCCCCAGACCCAGGTTCAGTCTCTTGACCCACGCATCCAAATTAGGGGAGGAGCACAGAGTGGCCAATTGGTCGCGCCGCGTGATGTTCTCACGCTGCAGCTTGGCCAGGATCTGTTCGCGGTCCTTGATCTGGTGTCCGAGAATGTTGATCTGGTCTTTATACCAGACGTAACCGACGCCCATGCCGGCGAAGAGCGCGCACAAGGCCACCGCCAACAAGACGGGCGCCACACGCAGGGCGGTATCATTTCTTCTGTTACGAGCCATTGTTTATTTCCCCGTTTCTTCGTTACAACCTCTGTTTCTCCAACACTCGGCATTGCGCGCTACGGCTGCGCGGATTCTCCTTCAACTCGGCCGCGCCCGGCCGCAGGGCCTTGCGCCACACCCAGCGCAGCAGGGCCGGGCGCGGGCGCCGCAGCTCCGGCACGTCCACGGTCCCGGGCGATTCGTAATCCCGCGACAGCCGGCGGCCGAATTCCTTTACCACACGGTCCTCCACAGAGTGGAAAGAAATCACGGCCAGCCTGCCGTCGGGTTTTAAGATCTTCACCGCCGCCTCCAATCCGCGTTGCAGAGAGCCAATTTCATCATTGACCGCTATCCGTAACGCCTGAAAAATCTTTGTGGCCGGATGCGTCTTTCGTCCCGCCCGCGGCGAAAGCTTCTCGATCAACGCCGCCAACTGCCGAGTGCGCTCAAGCGGGTGCTCCTGCCGCTCGCGCACGATTGCCCGCGCCATCCGCCGCGACTTCTCTTCGTTCCCATACCGCCAAAAAATCCCGGCCAATTCATCCGCGTCCGCTTCGTTGAGCAGTTTGGCGGCCGTCATTTCCTGGCGCTGGTCCAGGCGCATATCCAGCGGTCCATCCTCCTGGAAGCTGAACCCGCGCTCCGGCAGGTCGAGTTGCGGCGAACTGACGCCCAAATCCAGCAGCAGTCCGTCACAACTTTCCGGTTCGAGCCAATCTGCCAATTGGGCGAAATTCCCCTGCCGAATCTCAAAGCGGCCCCTGAACTCGGATAATCGGGCCGTGGCCGCTTCCACCGCCATGCCATCCCTGTCGCACCCCGCCAGCCGGCCCGTCGGCGCGCTCGCCCTCAACAGCGCCGCTGCGTGCCCACCGCCACCGACGGTTCCGTCGGCGATGAGACTTGTCCGGCTGGGGCGGAGGGCCTCCAGCACCTCCGCCACCATCACTGGTCTGTGAGAGAAGCCTGACACCTATCATGGATTGGCCGTCAGTTTTTCGCGCTCAACTTCCTCACTCTGAGCCGGTTGCTTTGTGTTTTTCCCCGCTTTTTTGTCCATCATGACCACCTCCAGGTCGTCTTCACTTAAATCGTTGCGTATCACCTTCACTTTATCCAAGGCCAACTCGGTTTGGACCGTGGGGCTTTGGAAGGGCGGCGCCTTGCGCCATGGAATCCACTGGCATGTCCAACCGGCCGGGATGACCGCCAGACGGCTCCACAATCCCGGTTTCGACGGCAGATCTTTTACCGGAGCCGGAGCCGCTAGCTTCGACGCCACAGTGACTGGGACGGGTATTTCCGGTTTGGGTTGAGGCCGCTCAGAAAAGGCCGATTGCTCGCTACGAGGCTCCGAGTGGGGCGTTGTGGGAAGCGGAAGCTTTGGTTTTGAAAACCTGGGCAATACGCTTTTTTCCAACAACTTGTAAGCGCCCGGGCGTTCTTTTAAGCCCCCAATGGTGCGACCTTTCGTTAGTAAGCGGAAAGGGTTCATGCTATTCTCCCAGCGCCTCCAAAGCTTCCTTCCAGGTGCTACTGTCCTGGGCCTGCACATCGGCGTATCTGGCCGGGCTCCAGATTTCAAAACGGTCCAAAAGCCCCACCAACACCACCTGGTTCGTTATATCCGCTTCCATCGCCATCTCCTCCGGTATGGTCAAGCGTCCCGCTGCATCCAATTTCATGCTGGTGGAAAAACTTCCAATCATGCGTTTCAAAGTGGGTTTTTGGGCAATATTTTGCACGGCATCAATTTCCGCCCGGAATTTGGCCCAGGGCTCGGGAGGAAACACTCGCAAACAGGTGCCCGCCCGATGTTTGGGCCAAACCGTCAGCGTAAACTCGATGGGATCCTTGGGCCTCCAGCGATATGGCACAGGGAGCCTTCGCTTGATGTCCAGGCTGTGCCGGTACACCAAGGTGTAGGTCTCGCTGACGGATTCGTTCGGCATTTTCTGTTAAGTTGCGTCGGTTCACAATCTACAATATGCTCCCACTATTTACTAACACTATACACCTTTTCCCATATTTTCCCCCATATGTCAAGCAAGAAGTTATTCACAATGTTATTCACACGGTCCGTTGCGCTATTTGATAGAGGGCAAAGGCTGGTTTAACCGATTAGAGAATTCGATTTTCCTTGGTCTTTGGCTCCCAAGCTTGACCGGCCCAATCCGCGCAAAAGCAATTCCGCTTGTTACAGCACTCTTTGCGTGGCCTTGTCCTATTTTCGCGTGGCGAGAGCTTCTTCCTGGCCATTCGGTTGTCTGCACGCGGCGCCGTTTGGTGAGTCTTGCGCGCATCATGCGAGTGGATGGCTGGCCTTTTCGTTTTTAAGGGTAAGGGTCCTCGTCGCTAACGGCTTCCTCACACATACCAGAAGCAAGTGCCGAAATGGGCCGAAACGCCTCATCGTCACACGGGCGAATACCTTCGGGCCAGCAAGCGTGCATCCGGCATAACAAACGCTGTTGCAATGGCGCATCCTTATTGACGCGTGCAACAAAAACCTTGATGTAATCTAGACAACACTCTCTAAGAAGTTTCCAGACGTCGCGTGCGAGATACCTAGGAACATAGCCGATCATGAACCGGTCGCCTTTAGCCGTCCGGAGAGCCACCGCCTGAGGAACATTGGGATTGAAAACGTCAGGTAACAAATAAAGTTCTTCGCCACCCTGAAGTTGACTAATGCGCTCCAGCGCCGGAGCCGCCATCCAGCGTAGACCGTGGAGAAAAAATTTATTCACGTAACAATTGGAGCTATCTTTTTCCGGACAAGGAAACATTTCAATGGAATCCGTCTGCCGCCGTCCTTCGGTCACGCCGAGAATGGAGAGTGGCTCCGGGGGTTCATTCGGATCAAAGCCTCCCCACTTCAGATAGGCTTCGTATTCAGGACCTGCTCTTGGAAAGGAGCCGATTAGCGAACATCGGGAAAAGCTCCCTTGACTCGTAAATCTCCGCCAGATTCTCCATCTCGGAAAAGGCTGAAAATCCGCCATCAACCTTGCTCCGTGCGTGTAAACAAACCGATAGACACCGCCTTCGTACTCCAAGCGGCCGACAGGTTGCCACCCGCGTTCCGGCGTTCCAGAACGCCATGCGACTAGAAGTGCATTTGACATAACTACTGTTGACGCGCAACCTGGTGGTGTCGCCCTTGGCGTTGCCGCCATTGCCGTTGCAGGACCTTTCCTTTTTGTTTTTGGGCATGATCTTCGTGTCTTTATCGGAAACAACAGGGAGCATACAAGTGTAACCGGCAACAGCAAGGCAGATTGGACGGATTGCACCATAAAAGGTAGTTTGAAAACCACGATTGACCCTGGGTAAAAATGGGGGGCGAACTTTCGCGTGCCGTTGATTTCCACGATTATCTTCGTCAGCCTCGCTTTTTTTTGGCAACGTAAACTCTTAACTTGAGTCGAAAATGTTATATGCTACATGCGCGCGTCCGATTTTGATTTCTCATTGCCGCCCGCATTGATCGCCCAAACGCCGCCGCCCCGGCGCGATCAATCGCGATTGCTGGTCCTGGACCGCGCCAATCAACAAATCACGCATCGGCGTTTTCTAGACCTGCCGGAGTTTTTTTCCCCCGGCGATCTCCTCGTTCTGAACGATTCGCGGGTCATTCCGGCGCGGTTGCGGGGGCGCAATGCCCGGACCAACGGGCGTTTCGAGGTGCTGCTGCTGGAGGAAAACGCGCTCAATGACTGGTGGGCCATGATGCGCCCGGGCCAACGTGCCAGACCGGGCGCCTGCCTTCAAATTCTTGACAAGGACAGCAACCCGTCCGCCTTCACCGCCTCCGTGCGGGAGATCAACGCCGAGGGCCATCGCCGCCTGGAATTCTCCGGGCCGAAAAATATATGGACAGAATTGGACGCCTTGGGCGAGACACCCTTGCCGCCCTACATCGCACGTTCCTGCCAGCAACCTGCCGACCGGGAACGCTACCAGACCGTCTATGCCCGCGTGGCCGGCTCGATCGCCGCGCCGACTGCCGGCCTGCACTTCACGCCTGAGTTGCTGGAGAAAATGCGCGCGCGCGGGACGCGCGTTTGCTTTGTCACTTTGCACGTCGGGCCGGGGACCTTCGCGCCGGTCAAAACGGAGCGCTTGGAAGACCACGTCATGCACCAGGAACGGTTCGTTCTCAGCGCCGAAACTGCGGACGCGATGCGGGAGGCAAAACAAGCGGGCCATCGCATCCTGGCTGCGGGCACGACCACCTTGCGGGTGCTGGAAAGCGCGACGCAAGCCGGCGCCGGCCGCACCCGCCTCTTCATCCATCCACCGCACGATTTCAAAACAGTCGATGCCCTGCTGACCAACTTCCACCTGCCCCGCTCGACCCTGCTGATGCTGGCGGCCGCCTTCGCCGCGCCAGGGGAAACGAGCGGGCGCGATTTGTTGCTGCGGGCCTACGAGGAAGCGGTGGCATTGCGTTACCGTTTTTTCAGCTACGGCGACGCGATGCTCCTGCTATGAGGCGGGGCCGGTTGGCCCGCCTCCCGCGCCATCAGCCACATAGCATCGGACAAACGGTTTAAGTAAACAATAATTTCTCCGTTTTGAAGCTGGCCGGCCTCCTGCAAGGCGCAGACACGGCGCTCGGCCCGGCGGCAGGTGGTGCGCGCGACGTCCAGCGTGGCGGCGGCCAGGTTGGCGCCGGGAGTGGCCCAGCCGTGGAAGGAAATATTCCGCGCTTCGATCTCGCGCACGATGACGTCCAGTTTGGCCGTCAGATCGCCCGTGACCACGGCAAAGCCGTCCTTGGCGTAACGGGGCAAATCCTCCACTTGCGTGGCCAATTCGCCCATCAAAATAACCAGGTCCTTTTGTATTCCTTCCAAACGCGCGTTTTGAGCGGAATTGGACGCGGACGCGCGCGCAAGGCCCAGCGCTGCGTTCAGCTCATCCACGGCTCCGTAGGCCTCCACGCGCGGATGGCATTTGGAGACGCGGCGATTGTACATCAGGCCGGTGGAACCGCCGTCTCCGGTTTTTGTGGCAATGCTCATGCTGGTTGACTTCGCAAAAAAGTTTCGTATTGTCGCCCGAACGTGTTATGAATTTCAAACTGATTTTTAAGGCCCTGTTGATCATCGCCGTTCTGGCGTTGCTGGTCATCATGGGGATGCATAATCGCCAAAGTGTCACACTCTCGATGCCCAATGTTTTGCCGCGCGATCAGTCGCTGCCCGCGGCGATGATGTACTTCGCATTCTTCGGAGTCGGTTTTCTGGTCGGCGCCGTGGTGATGTCCGGTGGCGCAAAGAAAAGTGGCGGCTCGGGCAAATCGAACAAAGTGCAGACCTGAGTGCGGCTCCGTTTACGGCGGGGCAACCGCCTCTTTATAGGCGACGATGCCATCGACGATTGCGTGCGCCATGCGTTTGCGAAAGGCGGGATCGTAAATGGTCTTCGCCTCCGCCGGATTGCTCAGGAAACCGCCCTCGATCAGGATCGCCGGCATGCGCGCCAGGCGCAATACCTCGAAGCGCGATCGTTTGAGGCCGAGGTCCTCCAAAGGCAGGCTGTGGGCGATGCTCTTGAGCACGTGGTAAGCCAGCAGAACATTGCGATTGTCCTGCGCGTTGCCGGTTTCAGCCGGATGGATTGCTTTTCCTCCGCCCGCGTCACTGGAATTTACGCCAGGTGGCGCAACGCAAAAGACTTCCACCCCATGCACGCTGGGATCCGCCGCGTTGTAATGCAGGCTGACAAACACGTCCGCGCCGCGGCGCGCGGCCAGTTGCGGACGCTCGGACAATTCCACCGCTCCCTCATTGGTCCGCGTCATCACCACTTGAAATCCATGTTCCAGCAGCAGGCCCGCCGTTTCCCGGGCCAGCAGGAGCGTGTATTTTTTTTCGTAATTACGCCCCTGGGCTTCACCCGTGTCCACGCCGCCATGGCCAGGGTCCAGGCAAACCGTTTGCACCCGCGCTTGGGACTTGTGGGGCGAAATCACCGGCTCGATCGTCGAGCCTACATCCGTCAGCGAAATCCACGGCACGCCGCTGCGATTGATGACCGGCAAGCAGAGCCAGACGGACACCCCGGAGATTTCGGCCCGCCGGGAATCGACGGAAAAATTGAGCCGGGCGGAAGGACCGGACACATCGATCTCGCGGTCCTTTTTGTTCCATTTCATGGCGCAGCCGGCCGACTCTGCCCATTCGGCCAGGCGGACGTAGTCACTGCCGGAGACTGTCATCCGTTCCAGGTTGCGCAACGCCGCCGGCGCGGGAGCTGTCAACAAAACCATGGCAAAAAAAGCGGCGGCCGTCCTCATGTTGCCGCGCAGTAAGCACAGCCGAAGAACCAAATTCAAGAACGAAACGGCCATGCCGCGCGCCGGGTCACGCGCCGGGGGCGGGGACAACCGCGGCCCAGAAGCCGGTGCCGAATTTCACTTTGAATTTTTCCAGCATGGTCTCCGCCGCCTCGCGCGCCGGCGCCAGGGCGAATGTGGCCGAACCGCTGCCGGACATGAGGGTGGCTGAGGCGCCGTTGTCGCGGAAGAATTCCTGGAACAATTCCAGCAACGGATACTTGCGCAGGGCGGGGGCTTCCAGCGCATTGAAGAACTCCGGCGCCGCCGCTTTCAGGCTGGTTTGCAGGAGCGCGATGAGCCGTTGGGCGCGTCCTGGCGTCCCGTGAACGGCCGCGGGAAAGTTGGCCAATTGTTGATAGGCCCAAGGGGTGGAAATTCCAAAGCCGGGATGAACCAGCACAAAAAAAAACCCGCGCAGCGCAGGGAAGGCATCCAGGGGCTGAATGATTTCGCCGCGACCCGTAGCCAACGCGGGACTGGTTTGCAAAAAGAAGGGAATGTCCGATCCCAAGGCCGCCGCCAATTCCTCCAGTTTCGCCGCCGGCAAGGGATGGCCGAAAAGTTCGTTCAGGGCCAGCAACGTGACGGCCGCGTTGCCGCTGCCGCCGCCCAGGCCGGCAGCCACGGGGATATTCTTTTGCAGATGGATGCGAACCCCTTCGCCGGGATCGAGGCCGGCGGCCTTGGCAAACAAGCCGGCGGCTTGCATGATGAGATTTTTAGAGTTGACTGGAAGGCGGGGGTCGCTGCAAGTGAGTTGAATACCGGCCCCCGCGCGATCAAAGGCCAGCCGGTCATACAACGCCACCGGGTGCATAACCGTTTCCACTTCGTGGTAGCCATCTGCCCGCTTTCCCAGGATGTTGAGCAGTAGGTTGACCTTGCAGCCTGACGCTTTCTCCAGCATGGAATAAAGTGCCCGCTACACCCGGCGGAAGCCGCCATGGCCCGGCTCAATTGTCGAAGATGTGGAACCGGCAGCCGGGAATAATCGGCGCGATGTCCCCGCCGGCAAACCCCAGGTTGGTGTCGGGACTCATGATGGCGTCGGACAGCCAGTTGGGTTTATAGCTGTCGGGATAGATCGGGTCCGATGGGTGCAAAATGGGGCCGTAATTGCCGGGTTTATAATTGGGAATGGGAAAGGTCGCCATTTCATACACACCGGCAAAAGTGCGCACGACGCTCTTGTTGAAACCGCGTATCAGCCCCGTGGTGTAGGATTGGTCAGGCGAGCCAAAAACGGCGGTTTGTTCAAAGGACCGTCGCATCTCCCCGCCGCGGGCGAACTCATATACGTTATTGATCCCGCGTCCAAACTTTTGTTCCGGGCCGGCGCAACCGACGACAAGACACGACAGGAGGGCGACGGGCAACAAAACGGAAATCTTTTTAAACATATTCACACTCTTTGTGAGAATATAATCCTTGGGGCGGCATCTTGGCAAGGCCTTTTTTTTCAAATCTTACATTTCACTACGCTTTCTTGTGTTGCATCTCGTCGTAGATCCAGCGGTAGGTCTTCTCCAAACCGTCCCGCAGACGAACGTTCGGCTCCCATCCCAGCAGTTTCTTGATCAACGTGTTGTCCGAATTGCGGCCGTTGACCCCCTTGGGCGCTTTCAAATTATAGCTGCGCTTGAGTTTAATGCCGGCGATGCCTTCGACAATATCCACCAATTGATTGATGGAGACCAGTTCGCTGCTGCCCAGGTTGATTGGCTCCAGGATGTCGCTGGCCAGGATGGCCTGGGTGCCATGCAGGCAGTCGTCTATGTACATGAAGCTGCGCGTTTGCTGGCCGTCGCCCCAGATTTCGATTTGGTGTTGGCCGGAAACCTTGGCCTGGATGACCTTGCGGCAGATGGCGGCCGGAGCTTTCTCGCGGCCCCCCTCCCAAGTACCTTCGGGGCCATAGACGTTGTGGTAGCGGGCGGAACGAGTCAGCACCCCAAAGTCTTCGCGGAAATGGCGGCACATGCGTTCGCTGAAGAGCTTTTCCCAGCCGTAACCATCCTCGGGCATGGCCGGATAGGCGTCGGCCTCTTTGAGGGCGGTGACGTTCGGGTCGCGTTGTTTATCGGCGTTATAGACGCAGGCGGAGGAGGCGTAAAAGTAGCGTTGGACCCCGGCCGGCCGCGCGGCCATCAGCAGATGCGTGTTGATGAGCACTGAAAGCATGCACAAGGCCCGGTTATTCTCGATGAATCCCATCCCGCCCATGTCGGCGGCGAGGTTATACACGACGCGGGCGTCTTTGAGGGCTTGTTCGCAAGCTTCGCGCCTTTGCAGGTCCAGGACCAGATTCTCCACGCCGGGGAAGACCTGGTACCACTCGGAGAGAGGTTTGATATCCACGGAGCGAAGATCCGTGTGGCCTTGACGTTTAAGATCGGCGATCAGATGACCGCCGATAAACCCGCCGCCGCCGCAAACCACAATTTTATCACTTTTCATAAAGGCAGCGGAATGTAGCCGAAAGCACGGCGAAGTCAATGGCCATTTTCAATTGTGCAGCGGGAATTTCCGCAAACCGGTGAATTGGCAGAAAATGCGCGCCATAAACAGCGGATTATTCTTAAAGTAGCGCCTCCACAGCCGGCGCGGCTCGCAGCCCAACCGGAAGCACCATTCCAAGCCCGAACGTTGCATCCATTTGGGCGCCTGACGGATTTTGCCCGCGTGGAAATCAAAGGCGGCCCCCACGCCGAACATCAAGGTTACGTCCAGTCGCTCCAGGTATTGGGCCATGAACCGTTCCTGCTTCGGCGTGCTCAAACCTACCCACATGATGTCAGGCCGCGCCGCGCCAACCTCCTCCCTGAGCTTCTGTTGTTCATCAACATTCAATGGCCGGAAAGGCGGTTCGTTGGCGCCGACGATCTGCAATTTTGGGAATCGCTCCAACAGCTTGGTCTGCAACACCTGCGCCGTCCCGTCCGCGCCGCCGTAAAAAAAATGACGCCACCCGGTGTTTTCCGACAACGCCATCACCGCCAGCATGAGGTCCGGGCCGTAAACTCGATCCATCTGTTTTTGCCCCTGCCAACGCCCCACCCAGACCAGCGGCATGCCATCGGGCGTGCAGAGAAAGGCGCGGTTGAGAATCTGGCGGAATTCGGGGTCCGTCTGCGCTTCCGAGACACCATGCACCCCGGTCACACAAATGTAGCCCTTTTGCCTGTTGGCGATGGCCCCGGTGATTCGCTCCAAGGCGAGACCCATGTTGATGGGACTCACCGCTACTCCCAAAACATTGACGGTATTGGCCTCAACCATGGTCGCCGGGCGCTCATTGCTCAAAGACCAGAGAATTTGCCTGCAAGAAATGCCCGGCAATGCGCGCACATTAGAACCCACCCTGCCAGAGAAAACCCGCAAAACAAGGTCAATTACGAAACCCCAATCATGAGCGACTTTTGGGAAGCGCGACAGTCCCGGTCGCTTCCGTCGGCTTGCCCGGCAAAGCTTTGGCGGCGGCGGGCGTCCCGGCGCTGGAGTTCCTCGACAAAATCTGCAAACATAGTGGTACAGTTTGAAACCGGCCCGATTAAGCGTCGGGACGCTTTTTGTCCATTTCCAACAACTCAATCAGTGCATCAATCCGCCGGTTGGTGCTTTTGACTTCGGACTGAATGACGCCGCAAAGGCCAAAGGCAACGAACAAGATGAACAGGACAAGAAATAATCGTTCCGTAAAGAAAATGGGAATCATTGCAAGGGGAATAAACGTTGTAGGCCACAGCATAGCGAACCACGGCGCCCGAAACCGCCGCGCCAGATCAAGAAGCCGCTCTCGTTCCTTGATGCGCTGCATTTCGAGGGAGACAAGCAACTCCAGCTGCGCGGGAGCCAATTGTTTTACTTGGTCGTTTGTGAGATTCATTTTTGGCCCTAAAACGGACCCATAACAAATTCAATGTTAAACTCCGCCTGCAAAAAATCAAGGCAAGAGCGCCACGATTTCTCCCAAGCTCCAAACGCGGTCAAAATTACCAGCCTCCATTGCCGGAGTGACGCCCCATAGGTGCTAACTTCATAAGTTAATCTGCCCGCCGCCAGTGCCAGCCCCACCATGATGGCGCGTAGCCACCGACGCGAGGAGGCGAATTCTTGGATAACCATGCTCGTTAGCAGCCTCCAGGACCTAGGGCAATCGAGTTTGCGTAAGTTGTTGATGGTCAACGATATAAATTTTGTGGCTAAAAAGAAATACATTGATAATCAATGACTTACATCTAAGTCCAACAGGCGGCTACGCCCCCTTACGTCGGAGGAAATGCTCAATCGAAACAGGCCCACTCGGGAGAGTCCGCGAACACATCGCCTATGATTCGGGCTGTCTTGACCTGGCTTGATTGGGTTTGACCAAGTCTGACTGGGTTCGACCGGGCGCTATTCCGCCGCCCTCTTTCGCCACCAGCAGGCCCAATTTCGGCCATACGCCCAACCCTGCAGGTTTGATTCGGTTTGACTGGCTTTGGGCCGTATTCCGCCGCGCTCGTACCCGCCACCCGGTCCAATTTCGGCCATTCCGTCCCTCTAGCAGGTTTGATTTGGTTTGATTCGGTTTGACCGGCTTGTCGCCTGAAGCATTGGCGTCTCTTCGCGTGCATTCGCGGTTGACCGGGTTTGCCTGGGTTTGACCGGGTTTGACTGCGCGGCTGCGACGTGGTCTGGCTGCTTCATCCTNNGGTTTGATCCGGTTTGATTTGGTTTGATTTGGTTTGATTCACCAAGTCGTTGGAGCCTGTCATGCGTGAAAACCACGCAATTCACTGCGCTTCCGCATCTCCGGTTAACGCCTGTGCGTTGACGAACATTTCAAATCGCCCCTCCTCAGCCCAATCGCCGGAAGCCGACCCTGCGGGTAGTCTTGGCCAAGCCGGATTCCTGACTGCAAATTTTCAAAGAACAGGCGCATGAGCGCCGCACACCAGGGACATTACCACTTTCTCGTTGTAATGCCAAACGCCTTTGGTTTTGCCGAACGCGCGCAGCTCAGCAGACTTGCAGTCGGCAGCCGCATGGTAATTTCGGCAGGTGAGGTGTGAGAGGCATATTAAGGCTTGGCAGGTGGCGGCAAAAATCCCTGATGGCGCAACCAGGCGGCGCAAGACTCCGTCCACCTTGAGCACGGCTGGTCGCTGGGACGGACGCCAAAATCGTGAGCGGCCTTGGCATAGACGTGCAACTCCGCCGGAACACCGGCCTTCCTTAACGCCAAGTACATGAGCACGCTGTTCTCCGGCGGGCTGATGATGTCCGCCCCGCCGTGGGCGAGGAAAACCGGAGGCGTTCCGGCCGGGATGCGCAGGGACGGCGCCAGTTCATCCTTGTCCCTGGCCTTGAGGTAGCCCGGATAGACCGGGATGGCGAAGTCGGGCCGGCAACTGATATTGTCAATATCATCGATGGCCGGGTAGGTCCGCTTCTCAAAACTGGTGGCCGTGGCAATAGCGAGATGGCCGCCGGCAGAGAAGCCCACGATGCCGATTCGCTGCGGGTCGATGCCCCACTCCTTCGCCTTGCTTCGGACCAGGCTGACAGCCCGTTGGGCATCCTGGAGCGGGCGCCGGGCTGGCAGGTCTTTGGGTTCATCGGCATGGCGCGGCACGCGGTATTTGAGGATGATGCCGGTCACGCCGATGGAGTTAAGCCAGTCGGCGACTTCCTCGCCCTCGAGCTGCCAGAAGAGGTTCCAGTAACCGCCTCCCGGACAGATGAGGATGGCGGTCCCGGTATCCTTGTCTTTGGCCGGATGGCAGATCGTCAGGGTCGGCTTCGTGACATCAGTAATCATCCGGGTTTGCTCCGTGACCTCGACCTGCTTGCGGTCGAGCTTCTGCGACATGAGGACTCTTTCGGTTCCGACTTGGGCGTTGTCGTCAGGAGGCTGGCCCGGCCAAACCTCGACGACCAAGGGAACGTCGGCGCCCATCGCCGGCCAGGCGGCGCAGACCAACGCGGCCCGAGTAACCATCATCCAAAGGAGTGCAAGGAAGGTATTTCGTTTCATAGGCTGTTTTTGATGCGGCCATGCTGGTGGCAATAGTCTTGCGCTACCGAACAACAATGACGAATTTCTGAGTGGCGGCGCCAATTCGCTCGATGTTTGTGGAAAGCACTTTTTCGTTGCCCCAGACCAGCACCTTTTCATCCAGATTGCGCACTTGCCGGTCGATGTTGGCGGTGACGGCGACTTCCACATTGCCAACCGCCTCCGGGGTGCCGGAGAGCGGACCGGTGGCCTCGTCGATATTGAGCCAACCCGGCCTCTGATCGAGCCTGAAGACGGCCTTCTCGATATCAAAGTAGCCGCTGACCTGCTGGTCCGCCTTCAGACCGATTTGCGTTTTCATCAAGTTTCTTCGTTCCCTTCGTTCCCTTCTGTAGAATCCTCACGGCAACAACTCCACACGGTAAAACCGTGGCGGGCCGTTCGCGACGGTCTCATTGACGCTAAGCGTCGCTCCGGTAGCGGGGATGGGGCTGCCCAGGTTGTTCCAGCCGCTCGAACCCAAGCCAGAATTGTACTGCAACTGATACATCCCTCCAGCCTCCGTGCTCCAGGTCAGAGTAAGCGTCCCGTCGTTTAGCGTCACCGCCTGGAACACCGGCGCCGCCGGCCCCACGGTCAGCCGGAAAACTGTCCCCGCTCCGCCTTGGCCGCCCCCTTCAGTCGTGCCATAGAAACTGCCGTCGCTGCCCTGCACCAGTCCGGCATAGGGATAGGCGCCATCATTGCCGCCCGTAAAGGAATACAAACTCGTCAGCGTCCCATTGGTGCTAATTTTGAAGACGGTGCCATAGCCTTCGCCGTTTTGATCCGTGTACGCGCCGCCGGCTTCAGTCGTGCCATAGAAATACCCGTCGCTGCCCAGCGCCAGCCCGGCCTCGGGATTCGCCCCATCATTGGTGCCAATGAAGGAATACAAACTGGTGAGCGCCCCACCGGTGCTGATTTGGAACACGGTGCCAAAGCCTTGGCTGTTAAAGTCGTAGGCGCCTCCGGCGTACGTTGTGCCATAGTAATAGCCGTCGGTGCCCGGCGCCAATCCGGCCTGGGGAAACGCGCCATAAGTGCCTAAGGTGAAGGAATACAAATTGCTCAACGTCCCATCGGGGTTGATTTGGAACACCGTGCCATAGCCCCCGGACAGCGTCCCCGTCGCGCCGCCTTCGGAAGTTGTACCGTAGAGATTGCCGTCCCTGGCCTCCACCAAGCCCGCCTCGGGATCTGCGCCATTCGTCCCGCCGCTGAACGAACATAAATTAGTCAGCACCCCGCTAGCGCTGATTTGGAAAACGGTGCCAGAATCGTTCATGCCTCCGTTTTCAGTCGTGCCATAGAAATAGCNNGCCGTCGCTGCCCTGCACCAGTCCAGCCATGGGATTTGCGCCGTCAATGTCCGCTGTGAACGAATACAAACTGGTCAGCGCCCCATTGGTGCTGATTTGGAACACGGTGCCCAAGCCAGCTCCGGAACCCAGATTTGTGTTTCCGCCGTATTCAGCCGTGCCATAGAAATCGCCGTCGCTGCCCTGCGCCAGTCCGGCCACGGGACTTGCTCCATCATTGCCGCCGGTGAAGGAATACAAACTCGTCAGCTCCCCACTCGCGCTGATTTGGAAAATGGCGCCATAATCGTTCGTGCCGCCGGATTGAGTTGTGCCATAGAAACTGCCATTGCTGCCCAACGCCAGTCCATTGGGCTCCAATCCATCATCACGGCCGGTAAAAGAATACAAACTGGTCAACGCCCCACCGGTGGTGATTTTGAAAACGGTGCCAGATCCGGTCGTGCCGCCGCCGGAAGTCGTGCCATACAAGTAGCCATTGCTGTCCTGCACCAGGCCGGCCTCCGGATATGCGCCGTCCAGCGGGTCGCCACTCGCATTAGTGACCGCGCCGAAAGAATGAAGGGTCGTCAGCCCCCCATCCGTGCTGAATTGGAACACCGTGCCCAAGCCAGATCCAAAAGCTTGATTTGTGTTGCCGCCGGATTCAGTCGTGCCATAGAAATAGCCGTCGTTGCCCTGCACCAGCCCGGCCACGGGCTCCGCGCCATCATTGCCACCGCTGAAGGAATACAAATTCGTCAGCGCCCCATCGGTGCTGATTCGGAAAATCGTGCCAGAATCGTTCGTGCCGCCGGCTTCAGTCGTGCCATAGAAATANNGCTGCCCTGCACCAGCCCGGCGATGGGCTCTGCTCCATCAGTGGCGCCAGTGAAGGAATACAAACTCGTCAGCGCCCCGCTGGCGCTGATTTTGAACACGGTGCCATTGCCGTTCGTGCCGCCCGCTTCAGTCGTGCCGTAAAAACTGCCATCGCTGCCCTGCACCAGCCCCGCTTCGGGCGTAGCGCCATCATTGCCGCCGGTGAAGGAATACAAACTGGTCAGTGCCCCATTGGTGCTGATTTTGAATACGGCGCCATTGCCGCCATTCGTGCCGCCGGCTTCTGTCGTGCCATACAAATTGCCGTCTCGGCCCTGCACCAAAACCGCCAGGGGACTTACCCCATTGGAGAAAACCTGAAACGAATGAAGGCTGGTTAAGACCGCCCCGGCACGGACTCCGAAAGCTGGCAGCACGAGCATGGCCGCCCAGAGCAGCCGCATCAGCGGGGCCAAACCCGGCTTTCTCTCAGGCGCCGGCTTTGTCGTTGCGCTATTTCTGCTTCCATTATGGAGTGTCGTGAACTGGCTTTTCATAACGATTCACGTCTTGCCCAAGCATCAATTTTGAATTATGAATCAGTCAATGAATGAATGAAAGCAAATTTCTTCAAGTAATTCACTGATTCACTCATTCATTTAGGGTGACGAAGAAAAGTCCCGCGTAAACTTTGGGGTCGATCAAGACTCCAGTACTGGCTTTCGTCTCCAACCACGCCACCAACTCAACCAGCGGAATCTCATGCAGGACGATGTCCTCCTGCGCCACGCCGCCGCCTTTGCCGGCACGGCGCAACCCCGAGGCGTGAAAGATGGTCACGCGTTCGGAAGTCAGTCCGCTGCAGGCCGGCCCTGTCATGAGTGCTTCGACGCGCTCGGCCGCATAACCGGTTTCCTCCATGAGCTCGCGCCGGGCCGCTTCGGCTTGAGATTCATTCGTGCGGCCAGGTTCGTCACCAATGATGCCGGCGGGAAGCTCTATGGTGCGGGCGTGGAGCGGGATGCGGTATTGCTCCACCAGCAAAATGTTGCGATCCGCCGTGACGGCCAGGATGATGGCGGCGCCGGTCGCGTTGACCCGGTCAACATATTCCCAGTGGCCTTCTTTGATCAGAGCCAGGAACTTGCCGGTATGAAGGGTTGTTGGAGTGTCGGAATTCATAAAACCTAAAAAGACTGGCTTCTACAACTATTTCCCCGGCGTTTTGAACGCGCATAAAACGTTGTATTGCTGCTTTCCCTTTCGAAAGAGTTTTGGATTGCTATCGCTGTAGGCGGTCCACTTGGACGTTTTGGTTCCTGACCGCGTTCGCACGGACCAGACGTACACCGTATTCGGCGACAGCGCCCGGTCGATGGTGTGCGTCGTCGTCGTGAGGTTCCCATGAAAGTAGGCCGTCTTGCCAGGCAACCAGAATCCGTGGCGTTCCTTTGCGCCCACACAAATGATCAAGTCATACGTAACGTTCGTTGCGTTCGGGGGTGTCCATTGAAATGTAGGCTGCAATGTCCCCACCACTATGACCGGCACAGTCATCGGCGCCCCAGGAACATCCCCTGGCGAATTCGTGCCGGTCTGGGGAGGGTCATGAGCGCCATATCCGTCGTCTAGAGCCACCGCCAGAAACGCGACGCTGATGCAAAGCAACTCTTTTAACGGGACTCTCACCACGCAACGCATGTATTTTTTTAATGGATGTGGAGGCGGTTGGCAAGCCCTTCGCAGTCCATGCGGACCGCCTGTGGGACGCGAATGGCTATCTCGATCTGTTCGTCGCCAGAACAAATTAAGAGCATCCCGCGGAGCAGGCCGCTCAACGTCCTCCCGTGGCTTTGACTTCGTGCAACCCTTCGGCCCCGCTCAACTTCGGCCAACAATAGCCGTACAAGGCGATGAACACGAAGCAGAACAGCGGCACGATAAAACCGCGCGACATGTTGGTTTGGTCGGCGACGTAACCCATGAGTTTGGGCAGAATCGCCCCGCCCATGATGGCCATGACGATAAAAGCCGACGCCTTCTTGGCGCGCGCTCCGAGACCAAAAATGCCCAGGGCAAAGATGGTCGGGAACATGATGGACATGAAGAAATAGCTCAGGAAAACGCACACCACCGAAAACCAGCCGAGTTTCAGAAAAACGAGGAAACACATGATCACGTTGATAATCCCATACAGTTCCAGAATCTTGTGGGCGGAGAATTTTTTCAGGAGGCCGGAGCCGATGAATCGACCGGTCAGGAAGCAGAGGAAACCCAGCGATGCGAGATTGGCCGCCCCTTTGTCGCTGAGTGAAACTACCCCGTTCGCGCTGGGTTCGAACCAACTCTTGAGCAAGTCCGAAGTCACCGAAGTCGGAATCGCTGGCAACTCGGAAGTCATGTAGTTGATGAAGAAGCTGAAGATGCCGGCTTGCGCGGCGACGTAGAAGAACTGGGCCAGCGTGGCGCAAGAGAAGTGCGGATGCGTCCAGACGCTGTGATGGGAAATCTTTCTCGCGACCGGTATGAGCACGGCCGCCGCAATGAAGAGCAGCACGCCCGAAGCCATCCAAACCACATTTTGGTTATAATTCATGGCCGAGAGGATCAAGGAAAGGATCATTGCAAAAACCCCCACCAGCACGGCCGAGTTGAGCAACAAAAGAAAATAGACCAGCACACGCTTCACCTCCCGTTCGGCAGTCTTGGCCTCGACAGCCGTATCCTTTTCGTCCAAGTGGTACTCATCCTCGGTTTTGATGTCCGGCACGTAGGCGAAGTAAAACACCACCGCCAGCGCCAGCACGACCACAGCGACAATCACATAAGGAATGTAAAGCGTTTCGCTCCCGGTGGAGCGCCCGGCGGCGTCTTTGGAATAAAAAAACTTGCCGCCAATGATCGGGCCGCACATCCAGCCGATGCCGTTGCACGATTGGGCCAGATTAATGCGCGTGGCCGCGTACTGCTTCGGCCCCAGCACGGTCGTGTAGGGATTGGCCACCGTTTCCAGGAACGTCAACCCGGCGGCGATGGCACACACCCCGGCCAGATAGCCGGCAAAAGCGGTCGTGGGCGAGACGGAGCCTGCATGGGCCAATGCGTTGATATGCGTGGCGGGCAGAAACCAGAATCCCCCCGCTGCGACCATCAACAGCCCCGCGATGATCCCCCATTTGTAGCCATAGCGGCTGGCCAAAAGACCGGCGGGCATGGACATCAAAAAGTATCCCAGGTAATGGGCGAATTGCACCCAGGCCGATTGGGATTTGCTCAGCCCCAACTCCTCCTGAAAGTGTTTGTCCATCGTGTCAATCATGCCGTTGCAGATTCCCCAAAGGAGAAAGAGCGAAGAGACAAGCATGAAGGTGACGATCAAATTCCTGCCGTCATCCATTTGAAAGAGCCCTTTTTTGTTGTCGTTCATATTTGATAGGGTCATTCAAAACGGAAGCGGCAAGCGGCTTGGCCGGGCGCCAACGCCAGCGCCAGCCAGAAATGGATGCAGTGTCATATTTTTGCGATGCTTGGATTTACCGGCTGGCCAGTTGGTTGGCAACCCAAATTGTAACTATTCAGTTCACAGCGAACGCGAATGAAGAACAATTTCGAACATGTTCGCATATGTTGGCAATCCTAGTCAATAAAAAATCCCCTGAAAAACTAAAATCCGAAAAGCTCGAAAAAGCTGTAGTGCCGTAGTGAGTCAATACTACCGTTTAAGCCAAAGGCCAGCCCGTCTAACTTGGTTTGCCGAGTCGCCCTTTGGCGCGGCGGGACTCTGCCAATCCACCGTGCGGCAAGTTTGTTCGCCAGGAACAGCTTTGGCGCCCTTGCACCATCCACAGCAGTTCGCCCAAGACCGGCGCGAGCCGTTCCAGCGGCGATTTGTGGCGCCGTAACCCCTTGCAGGATGCTTTTCTTTCGCTTGCGAGGGAGCGCCATTTTTAGTCAATTAATGCTGTGGGCCGTGAGAATCTCGAAACTCGGAAGGCGCGAGCGCAACGGATCATGTCCGGACTGGAGGCGGCTTACCCGGACGCGCATTGCGAGCTTAATTACTCCAATCCGCTGGAATTGCTGGTTGCCACGATCCTTTCCGCCCAGTGCAGCGACCGCCAGGTCAANNCGCCGCATCGGCCTTTACCGCAACAAGGCGAAAAACATCAAAACCGCGGGCTATATGCTGGTCGAAAAACATGGCGGCGAAGTGCCTCGCACGATGGAGGAACTGACCGGTTTGAGCGGCGTTGGGCGCAAGACGGCCAATGTCGTGTTGGGCAATGCCTTCGGCGTCAACGTGGGCGTGGTGGTCGATACGCACGTCGCGCGGTTGGCCCGCCGGCTGGGATTGAGCAGGCAAACTGCGCCGGACAAAATCGAGACGGACTTGGAGGCGCTGGCGCCGCGGAAGAACTGGACGCAGTTGAGCCATTGGCTAATCTGGCACGGCCGGCGGCGCTGCTTTGCGCGCAGCCCGGAATGCCCTGCTTGCGAGATCAAAGCCGATTGTCCCGCCGGCCAAAAGGTTTTAAACCCGAAGCTGACGCCGGAGCAGCAAAGGAAAATGCGGATGCGCGTTTAGGAGTTGAAATTCAAAATGACAATCGGCCCCATGCCCGCCGACACCGCCTGGCTCCTGTTGCGGCAACGCAAAAACGCGCCCGATTACAACATGGCGCTGGACGAAGCCCTCCTGCAATTCGTCCCGAAACTGGGACACCCCGTAGTGCGGTTTTACGGCTGGATGGAGCCGGCCGCGACCTTCGGTTATTCGCAGCGGTATGCGGAGATCGAGAAGTTGACGGCGTGCCGGCCGTTGCTGCGCCGCCCGACCGGAGGCGGATTGGTGCCGCACGAGTCAGATTGGACCTACAGCCTGGTTTTTCCAGCAGGTCATTTCTGGCATGGCCTGAAAGCCGTGGAAAGTTACCGCCGCGCGCATGAATGGATCCGCGACGCCTTCGCTCAAATGAACGTCGCCGCCAGCCTCTCACCGGCGAGTCAAAAAGAAATCCCCGGCCAATGTTTTATCGGTGCCGAAAAAGACGACGTGCTCTGGCAAGGCCGCAAAATCGCCGGCGCCGCGCAACGCCGGACGCGTAGCGGATTGCTCATCCAAGGCTCCGTGCAGCCTCCGCCCATCGGGTTGGAGCGGGACCTTTGGGAAGCCGCCATGTGCGAAATCGCGCGCCAACGCTTCGGCATCCAGTGGAGCCTGCTGGAGATTGGGCCGGAGTTGGGGAGTATCACCGAAGATCTGCGGGTCAGCAAGTACAGCCAAAAAATCTACAACCAGAAAAGATGAACATCTTAAGGAGCAACGCCAGGCTGTCTGGCGGGGGCTCCTCGGAGGACGGCGCAATAACTTTCTGTGAAAAGCCATGCAAGGTTACCCTCGCTGCCGGAAGGGGCGCGGAGTTTTGGGGGTGGCGATTCCGCCTCCAGAAGCGTAGTTGCGCGTAACTGTTCGCATGTTGAGAATCGTGCCGGGGCGGACGGTTCGAGGTCAAGCGGCAAATTCAATCCGCATGGGTTCCGGCGGCTCTCGTATTCCCGGCGAGCGGGGAAGGTTCAACTTGTTTCATTCGAGGGAGAAACACGATCAGTGGGCCTCGTGGACATTGATGGCATTGACACTGTTGGTTAAGGATTCGAGCCTTTTTGCCGCCTCCGCCATGCCGGCTTTCTCGGCCACGCGATACCAACGGATCGCTTCGGCCTCGTCCTTTTTTGTCCCTTGCCCGTTTTCGTAGCTCGAACCGAGGTTGAGCATCGCGGGTGGATTTCCCGCTTCCGCCGATTTGCGGTACCAGATCAAGGCTCGCGCATCGTCCTTTGCCACACCCTTACCCCAGGAATACAATGTCCCTAAATCGTTCATTGATTCCGGGTCGCCCGCTTCCGCCCCTTTTTGAAACCAGTGTGCGGCTTCCTGGTCGTTCTGCTCGACACCTTGGCCGCTAAGGTACATCAACCCGAGTTCGTGCATCGCAAAGGAATTTGCCGCTTCCGCCGCCTTCCGCAGCCATGCCAACGCTTTGGCGTAGTCCTTTTCAATTCCGATGCCATGGGTGTACATCCAGCCAAGTCCGCTCATGGCATCCAGACTGCCGGCGTTCGCGCCTCGCTCATACCACTCAAACGCCCGCGCCTCATCTTTGGCCACTCCATCGCCGTCAAGATACATTTTTCCCAAAGCGCTCATGGCGTCGCCGTTGCCAGCGTCCGCTGCTTTGCGAGACCACGCTAATGCTTGCGCATAGTCCGTTTCCACCCCTTGACCTCGAAGGTACATGGCGCTCAACGATAACATCGCTTCGGGATCACCGGCTTCCGCCCCTTTGCGAAACCACTTCTGGGCTTGCGTGTAGTCCTTTTCCACTCCCTGACCATGATAGTAGATGATGCCCAACGTATTCATCGCTGCTACGTTGCCGGCATCGGCCGCCTTCTCGAACCAACGCATAGCTTCGCCGGGCGCTTTCGTCACGCCAACTCCTTGAGCGTACATAGCGCCCAAGTGGCTCATGGCATCGGTGTTGCCAGCTTCGGCTGCTTTGCGAAACCAGACCGCCGCTTGCGGATAGTCCTGATCAACTCCATTGGCGCGCTCATATCTTCTGGCGAGCAGCATCATGGCAAAAACGTCGCCCGCATTGGCCCCGCTCTTGTCCTGTTCGACTTCCATCTTGATCGCAGCATCGTCCTTCTGAAAAGCGGCGCGGCCTTCGGAATCCGAACGCGCGCTCGCGCCGGCTTGGTCAGCGTGGTCAGCGAGGGTCTCGTCGATTTGGACGATGGACTGGCGGACTGACGCAATATTGAAATCATCAAAGAGATAAACCAAGCCGTCGTGAAATTCTTTGCGCGCCTCATGCAGCTTGCCCTGTTGCGACAACGCATCACCCAGCATGCGGCGACACACGCCAACGCAGGGATTGAGTTGGATGGCTTGCCGCAGCAAACTGGCCGCCGCCGCCGGTTTGCCTTCGTGGAGCGCCCATCGCGCTTGCGCAAAGTTCGTGACCCACGCTTCGGTGTGCCATGCCGGCATCGCGTCCAGGACTTTCCGCGCTTCGTCCCACTGGCTTTCGCTCATGAGGCTCAAATAGAAATTCGATTCCACCACCGACAGATCAGGCGCCAGTTTATAAGCGATGCGGTGCTGCCTAAGCCCGGGGGCCTGGACCATGTAAGCAGCCAACGCTTGCACGTCGTCCATGATCATGACGCTCCGGTGCGGAACACCGAACCAAGGAATGGTTGGATCAACCAGCAGAGCATCGTCGCCTATAAAAACGGCCGCGCAGGCATGGCGGGGCGTGCTTCCGCTGTATTGTTGGATAACGTCAACAAGAAATGCTTGCAGCCCCGCCGCGCGCGCCAGCGCCACGTAAAGACTGGCATATTCTTCGCAGCAAAAAGAAGCCTCGGGAGCCTTCCAGGCGGCGAACACTTCCTGGGCGGTGCGCGTTCCGCCGAAACCGGTATTGACTCGGAGCGTCAGTTCGTCAAATAACATTTTGGCCTTTTGCATTTCGTTGGTCGTTCCAGCGGTAATTTGGCGCGCCCATGCGTTCATGCCGGGGGAGCTGGCCAGCGGATTTTTCACCAGCGCCATTTCTTCCGGTGTCAGCTTCTGGCTCAGCAATTTGGCGAGGCTTTGCTCCGTATAAACTTCGGGCCGCCCCGTGACAGTGGTGACGGTTATGGGCGGAGCTTGTAAATCGCGCACTTTGCCGGCAAAACCCTCGAGGGCTTTGGGATTGACACCGTCCTCTCGACCCCACTTGATCAATTTCTCGTAATGCTCAACGGCGGATGGCACGTCATGAAGGGCTTCGTATGTTTCACCAAGAGCTTGCTCGGTGCCGAGATCCCGCGCTCCGGCAAATTGCATCGCCTTTGCCATTTCGCCCAGTGCGTCATTCCGTCGTCCGTCCGCGGCATAAAGTCTCCCAAGCAGCCCGTGAGCGGTAGCGGAAAAGGGGTCCACGAGAACAGCCTGTCTCGCATTTTCCATCGCCGACGACCGCAAGCCCTGCGCGCCAAAGATCTCCCCGAGCCGGAAAAACGCTTCCGCCCCGTCCGGATCGCTCTGGGCGGCCAATTTCTCCTCCTTCTCCGCTTCCACATATTTACCTTGGAGTTGCAACAGAGCGCCCAGGACTTGATGAGCATGAGCAAGGTTTGGGTCAATGGCGACCGAGTTCTGGGCGGTTTGTTCCGCCTCGTCCATTTTTCCCTGACTGCCCAATGCGGCGGCTAGATAGTTCAACGTGTCGGCGCAGTGAGGATCCGCTTGGATGGCTTTTCTGATGCATTGTTCTTGTTCCAACTCAGACTTGCCCTGGTCCTGCAAAGCTTGCGCTTGGGCCAACCATTGCAAAGCGCCGGGTGACTTCGTCATCCGCGCGCGCATGTTTTCGCGCTCGGTTTCCATCGGCCTGACTCCCAGTTGCTGGAGGATTTGCGCCACCAGCTTGTCGCGGAGATCGAACCAATCGCCGGAATTCGCCTTCAACTCGCGGGACTGCCGCCCCGTTGCCACGTTGAGCACCCGGACAGCGATTTGCCATTGCGTGCCACTGCACCGATAGCTGCCCCAGACCACGCGCCGAGCCTCGATTTCCGCGCCGATTCTTCGCGCCTGCGCCCGATCCAGCGTTTCACCCTTCTTCTTTCCAATTCGCCTGAGGCCATAAGAAACAGCTTCGTCGGATTCGAGATGAATGGCCTTGACCTGACGTATTGCATCCCACAGCACATCATCCGCGGCGAACCGCCAGAAATCGAGCGATGGATTGCCTGTTCTGTTCTCAAACCCGACGACGGCGACGGTGAGCCGGTTTGTCGTTTGCCCGCTATTCCGCGACGCCTGCGCAACACTGTCCTCCCCTGCGAAGGAAACGGACAAAAAGGAAAACACGGCGAGAACAGTCACCACCGCGACGCCTCGACAAATCGTCCGAGGATTCTTCATCGATTTCCGCGACCTGAACTCAGCCGGCCGTTTTGTTTGTGTCATAATTGACGCGCCCCAATACATTTGCCCGGACAAAACGGTCATGCGGCGAACCATTGTCGCGTGGAGGGTTCGCAAAGAAACTCGCGCCAAACCGTAACGGACCTTAGTGAAACCATAGTACGCCATCCGGTCAGGCAAGGCAAGCGATCCGGGATAATCCGGATAATCCAAGAGAACGCGGTATTCCCACATAATTCATAATTCATCCTTCTCCTGCGGTCGCGGTAGGGTGAGACTCGGGGTGTGCCCACCGGATGGGTGACACCCAAGGAAGGGGCATCCGCTTCGCGGCGGAGCGAGCCGGAGCGGAGCCGCGAAGCGGATGCTTGACAATTTACTTCTCCCGCCC